>NZ_VATL01000020.1:0-155934 GCF_005781065.1 Escherichia sp. E1130 | reverse complement strand
CAAAACCCAACAACATCAACGAATTGCACAATCCGTAAGTCGGATAAGATGCGCCAGCATCGCATCCGGCACCAGGTACAAAACCCAACAACATCAACAAATCGCACAATCCGTAGGCCGGATAAGATGCGTCAGCATCGCATCCGGCATCAGGTATGACCTCCGAAATCCGGTGCTTACCTGGCCTTACTGGCCATAATCTCGATAATCTGCCGATCCGTTTGCTGCATTGAATGGCTTGCCAGCGCACACAGGTTGGCGATTGACTGCTCAACATCATGCGCCACAATCCCTTCATTGCCAGTCACGGCGGTATCATCCAGCGCCATTAACACCGCTTTCCACGCCGCCGACGCACTGGTCGAAACCTTCATCGCGCAACTGTTCGACGCGCCATCGCAAATCATACCGCTAACATCACCGATCATGCTGCTGATTGCCATCGAGATGGTTTCATAACGCCCATCCACCAGCCATGCCATCCCAGCGGCGGCGCCCATTGCGGCGGTCGTTGCGGCACACAGCGCAGACAAACGCGGTAACTGGTTATGGATATAAATCGCGCTCAAATGCGAAAGCATCAGCGCGCGCGCCAGCCGTTCATCATCTGCCCCGAAGTGTTCCGCGACCACCACCACGGGCATTGTCGCGGTGATCCCCTGGTTGCCAGAACCGGAGTTACTCATTGCCGGAAGCGTTGCGCCCCCCATACGCGCATCGGATGCCGCGCTGGTACGAATCACAATTGACGAGGAGAGATCTTTCGCCAGCAAACCGCGTGCACACTGTTTTTCCAGCGTCGCGCCAATATGCAGCCCCCAGTTCCCACTCAAACCTTCCTGCGATAACGCGCAGTTTAATTTCGCAGAATCGAGAATAAAGCGGATAGCCTCAAACGGCACTTCATTGACGAACTTCAGGATCTCGGCCAGCGTCGTTCTGGAGAGCACCGCCAGCGGCGACTCTTGCTCGCCCTCTGCCACACACGCCTGCTGGGTAAAAACCACGCCATTGTGCGTCTCGATATGCACAATGTTGGTATGTCCGCCGACGATGGTGACACAAGCCCACTGCTCACCGTTCCAGACTTTGGCGCGTGAGAAGAGGATTTCATCGCAAGGTTCCTGGATCTTGACCGAGACTTTCCCCGCCGCCAGCAACGCTTTGGCATCAGCAATTGCCTGCGCCGTTGCGTCTTTCAGCACTTCCAGCCCGGCGTTGGCATTTCCACCTAACGCCCCCAGCGCCGCGGCAATCGGCAGCCCCACCATTCCCGTACCGGGAACGGTGACGCCCAGACCGTTCTTCATCAGATTTGGCGAAACCCAGGCTTCTACACGTTCAACCGGACCTTCCAGTTCTGCCGCAGCAACCGCCGCCGCCAGCGCCAGTGAGATCGGTTCAGTACATCCCAGCGCCGGTTTTACTTCCTCCTGAACTGCAAGGATGTAACGCTGCCATAACGGATTTAGAGTCGAATCAAACATAATAAAAACCTTAAAATTTCAGGTAAATCATGAAAATGCCAGGAACGGAGAAACGCAAAGCAACAAACCGGTGACGATAATCAGGTACAGAGAGGCACCTTTGTATTTGTGCAATGCCGGTACTTTGTAAACCAACCACGCCGGGATCAGGCACCCTACCATGCCGAAAATCGGGCTACAGATAGAGGTAAAGCTCAACACTGGCGCATTCAGTACGATGGCGCTCCAGGCCAGTAAAATGGCGAAAATCATGATGCCGCGCTGAACGAGATTTTCGTTAATCTTCTCAGCTGGCATCTTGCGGCGCAGGATGTTCATTACGATCCCTTGCGTTGCTTCGCGAAAGCCTAAATAGACGCCAAAGAACGCTGTCATTACGGCAAAGATATTGAGGATGACGCTGACCACTTTCACCCATGCTGCACCGTCGCCGCTAATAAACTGTGCGGCAATCGCCAGCGCGGAAATATTCTGCTCATAGGCTTTTACTGCTTCGTCATGTCCCATCGCCAGAGTGAACGACACTGCGTAGAAAAAGACGGTGACAAACAGGATCCCAAACGCAATGTTCATCGCCCGCAACGCTTTGTGTCGTGCTACTTCGATCGATTTTTCTCGCGAGCGATAGGAAATCACCATCGGGCTTAACGTCTGAATAAACAGAATCGAGGTTAAGGTAAACGGCAGTGTGATAATGGCGTTTTTCACCAGCAGCCCCAGCGGCGGCAGCGAACCTACGTTATACAGATGCCACATCCCGACCATCGATACACCCAGCGCCGCCACCACCAGCAGTTTGGTCAGCACCATGCCGGTCGAAATTTTGAATAACAGTTTCTCGCCGCGTGAAGAGATCGCTACCAGAATACAAATCAGTACCAGGCCATAAAACGGACTGTCAGACAGCAATCCTTCCGTCACGCCGAAAGTATGCAGATAGGAGGCGCTATCGTTAGTGATGGCGGTGGAGTAAACAAACATCCAAATAACCAGCATCACAAAATAAAGTGCACCTAACAAAATGCCCCAGTTTTTACCCAAATAACCACTAATGACACTCGGGTAATCTTTACACTCTGGAGATTCCGCCAGCGTATTAATAAACAATCGCTGAAACAGATACATTGCCGGGTAGCCAATCACTGATGAGAGCAAAAATACCCACAATCCCATCAATCCGACCTGCACCGGGAGAAAAACTATCCCCGCGCCAATCGCCATCCCAATACTCATAATCACCCAACCGGTGTCGGTACTGTCGAATTTGATAGCTTCACGCCATTCACTTTCACTCATTCCAGCACGACCCGCCGGGGTCGAAGCGTCTGCAATGACGCCTTTATTCGTTGCAATTTCCATAAGTTCTCGCTCAATATTTTGTAGGGCTTATTATTTTTTTCGAGCCGCATCAAGGCGATACGCGGTCTACGTTTTTTTGCAGGCGAGTTATTAGAATGAAGAAATGATACGCGTGAGGTCAGAGAAAATCTTCACAATCAAGACTTTGAAATAGCAATTATGGATAATAATTTTCTATCAAATCAATCTTAGAGAAATAGTTATTCTCTATTTGCAGCAGATCACAATAAAAAAGGGTGCACATTTTGTGCACCCCAGTATAAACGCGGATGAGATATCAGCCGCAGACCACTTTAATGGCCAGTCCTCCGCGTGAAGTTTCGCGGTATTTATCGTTCATATCTTTGCCGGTTTCGTACATCGTCTCGATAACTTTATCGAGAGAAACACGCGGTGCGGAAGTGCGTCCCATCGCCATCCGCGCGGCGTTCACGGCTTTAACAGCATTAATAGCATTGCGTTCAATACACGGAATTTGCACCTGCCCGGCAACCGGATCGCAGGTCAGTCCCAGGTTGTGTTCCATAGCGATTTCCGCCGCATTGCACACCTGCGCCGGGCTGCCGCCCAGCAGTTCGGTTAACCCTGCCGCCGCCATTGAACAGGCCACGCCAATTTCGCCCTGACAGCCCACTTCCGCACCGGAAATGGAGGCATTCATTTTATACAGTGCACCGATAGCGCCAGCCGCCAGCAGAAAACGGGCAATGGAGCGCTCATTGAGCGGGCGGCGGAATTTATCGTAATAGGCCAGCACCGCAGGAATAATGCCGCAAGCGCCGTTAGTTGGCGCTGTCACAACACGCCCGCCAGCGGCATTTTCTTCGCTGACTGCCAGAGCAAACATATTGATCCAGTCGATCACGTTCATCGGATCGTTAGAGATATTGTCGCTGGAAACCAGCAAACGCCGCAGCGCCACCGCCCGACGTGGCACATTGAGCGGGCCTGGCAGCACACCTTCGGTATTCATACCGCGTTCAATACCGTCATGCATCACCTGCCAGATACGCGAAAAACCAGCATCAATTTCGGCTTTGCTACGTAGCGCCAACTCGTTTTGCAGCATCAAACCAGAAATAGATAACCCGTTGTAATCACACATTTTCAGCAGCTCACCTGCTGAATGGAAATCGTAAGGGACGAGCGTTTCAACATCCAGTGACAAGCCGAATTGTTCTTCTTCGACAATAAATCCGCCACCGACTGAATAATAGGTTTTGCTTAACAGTTCTTCCTGCTTTTTCCACGCGGTAATACGCATCCCATTCTCATGACGGGGCAGCGTTTCCGCATGGAAAATAATGTTCTTTGCCACTGGGAAATCAACGACATGTGCGCCCGCTGCCACCGGCAACCTTCCGCTGCGCGTCACTAATTCCATAAATGCAGGTATCTCATCAATAACAACGTCCTGCGGACTATTTCCTGCCAGTCCCATGATGATAGCGATATCCGTGGCGTGACCTTTGCCCGTCAGTGACAACGATCCATAAAGATCGACCACAATGTGGCTCGTCGCGGTTAATAAGCCGCTCTTCTCCAGTCGATCAATAAAACTTTTTCCGGCATTCATTGGCCCCACGGTATGAGAACTGGAGGGACCAATCCCAATTTTGAAAATATCGAATGCACTAATCATATCCACACCCTCGGATTGCCGTTCGTGAAGAGGAGCGGAGCGACCCTGCGATCGCCCCGCTCAGGAGCTTTATGCGTTGCGTACCGCGATAGCTTCAATTTCCAGCTTCACATCTTTCGGCAAACGCGCTACCTGCACGCAGCTGCGTGTCGGGTAGGTCGCCTGATGCTCGTCAAAAAACTGCTTGTAGACTTCATTGATGGTGCCAAAGTCATTAAGGTCGGTAATGAACACCGTCATCTTCACGATATCGCCAACGGTCAGCCCGGCAGCAACTACGATCGCTTTGACGTTTTCCAGACTTAAACGCGCCTGATCTTTCACGTCCGCAGGGATCTCCCCGGTCTGCGGACAAACCGGAATTTGCCCGGAGGTGAATACCATACTGCCTAAATCAACGCCCTGAACATATGGGCCGATTGCGCCTGGCGCACGTTGCGTTTCGATAATCTTTTTCATACATCCTCCGGCATCAAAGCGCCTGGGTAAAGGTACGTGAAATCACATCCTGCTGCTGTTCACGGGTCAGTGCGTTGAAGCGCACGGCGTAGCCAGAGACACGGATTGTCAGGTTCGGGTATTTTTCCGGGTGCTCAATGGCATCCAGCAACATTTCCCGATTCATAACGTTGACGTTGAGGTGCTGACCACCTTCCACATCCGCTTCGTGGTGGAAATAACCATCCAGCAGGCCGACAAGATTGGTTTTGCGTACCGGATCTTCTTTGCCCAGCGCCGCAGGGACAATTGAGAAGGTGTACGAAATACCGTCTTTAGCGTAGGTGAACGGCAGCTTGGCAACGGAGGTCAGCGAAGCCACGGCCCCTTTGCGGTCACGACCGTGCATCGGGTTAGCACCTGGTGCGAACGGTGTACCGGCGCGACGACCATCCGGTGTGTTACCGGTTTTCTGGCCGTACACCACGTTAGAGGTGATGGTCAGAATCGACTGAGTTGGTACAGCGTTACGATAGGTTGGCAGGGCTTTAATTTTCTTCATAAAGCGTTCAACCAGGTCGCAAGCAATGCTGTCTACGCGCTCGTCGTTGTTGCCGTACTGCGGATATTCGCCGTCGATTTCAAAGTCCACCGCCAGGCCGTTTTCGTCACGGATTGGTTTCACGCGAGCATATTTAATTGCGGAAAGTGAATCCGTCGCCACCGACAGGCCCGCAATACCACATGCCATCGTGCGATAGACATCACGATCGTGCAGCGCCATCAGTGAGGCTTCGTAGCTGTACTTGTCATGCATGTAGTGGATGATGTTCAGCGCGCTGATGTACTGCACTGCCAGCCAGTCCATGAAATGGTCAAGGCTGTTCATGACTTTGTCGTAGTCCAGAACGTCGTCCATCAGTGGTGCTGTTTTCGGGCCGACCTGAATCTTCAGCTTCTCATCCACCCCGCCGTTAATTGCGTACAGCAGCGTTTTCGCCAGGTTAGCGCGTGCGCCGAAGAACTGCATCTGCTTACCAATCACCATCGGGCTGACGCAGCAGGCAATCGCGTAATCGTCGCTGTTGAAGTCAGTACGCATCAGATCGTCGTTTTCATACTGCAAAGAAGAAGTGACGATGGAGACTTGTGCCGCATATTTTTTGAAGGCAATCGGCAATGCTTCCGACCACAGAATGGTCAGGTTAGGTTCCGGTGCTGGCCCCATAGTGTGCAGTGTATGCAGGTAACGGAAGGAGTTTTTGGTCACCAGTGTGCGACCGTCCAGCCCCATCCCACCGATGACTTCCGTTGCCCAGATAGGGTCGCCGGAGAACAGCGAATCAAATTCCGGCGTACGCAGGAAGCGCACCATGCGGATCTTCATGATGAAGTGGTCGATCAATTCCTGCGCCTGCTGCTCGTTGAGCACGCCGGCTTTGAAGTCACGTTCAATGTAGATATCGAGGAACGATGCAGTACGACCCAGCGACATCGCGCCGCCGTTTTGCGATTTCACCGCCGCCAGGTAAGCGAAGTAGAGCCACTGCACCGCTTCCTGCGCATTTTGCGCTGGACGAGAGATGTCGAAGCCGTATTTCGCCGCCATTTCCTGAATCTGCAGCAGCGCATGACGATGTTCTGCCAGCTCTTCACGCAGACGGATGGTGGCTTCCAGATCTTGCCCTTTTTCCAGACGAGACTGGAGATCGGCAAATTGCAGTTCGCGTTCACGGACCAGATAACTGATGCCGTACAACGCCACGCGGCGATAGTCACCGATAATACGCCCACGGCCATAACCGTCCGGCAGACCAGTCAATACGCCAGATTTACGGCAGCGCAGCATATCCGGTGAGTAAGCATCAAATACGCCCTGGTTATGGGTTTTACGCAGATCGGTAAACACGTATTCAAATTCGCTGTCCATTTCACGGCCATAGGCATGGAATGAACTTTTAATCATGTTGATGCCGCCAAACGGATGCAGCGCACGTTTCAGTGGCGCATCTGTTTGCAGGCCAACAATTTTTTCCAGCGGCTGGTTGATATAACCGGCATCATGGGCAGTAATGGTGGTGGCAATATTGGTATCGAAATCAACCGGCGCATGGGTCGCGTTTTCGATACGAATACCTTCCATCACCTTTTCCCACAATGCCGTGGTGGCTGGCGTCGCTTCAGCGAGGAAGGATTCATCCCCTTCATACGGTGTATAGTTATGTTGAATAAAATCGCGGACATTAATTTCGTTTTTCCAGTCCGTACCTTTAAAGCCAAGCCATGCGTCGGCGTAAAGCTTATCGCTGGTATCAATATCTACCTTCATGAAAAATAATCTCTCTACAATACTTCAACTAAATTATGCAAATTCTGCGGGTGCTTTAACTTTGCCTAAATGAATTGCATCTAGCGCAATCATTTTTTCTTCATTAGTCGGAATAACGGCGCAAATTACGCGCGCATTTTCACTGGACACAATTCTTTCACCGTAAGCGTTAGAGCGATTATTCATTTCTGCATCAATCTCTACGCCTAATACAGTCAAATGTTCCATGACCAGACGACGAATTAAACTTGAATTCTCACCTATTCCGCCGGTGAATATAATTCCATCCAGGCGATGTAATGAGGCAGCGTGTCCGGCAATATGACGGGCAATTCGGTGAACAAACGTTTTAATTGCCAGTTGTGCACGTTCATGACCTTCATGCCAGGCTTTTTCCAGTACACGCAGGTCGGAAGAAAGACCGGAAATCCCCAATAATCCCGATTCTTTATTCACCACGCGTTCCAGATCGCTAAGACTCTGGTTGGTTTGACTGGCCACCCAGGACATCGCACCGAAGTCGACATCGCCACTGCGCGTCCCCATCATCAGCCCTTCCAGCGGCGTCATACCCATTGAGGTATCCACACTCTGCCCGTTACGAACCGCGCAAATAGACGCGCCATTGCCAAGATGTGCCACCACCAGGCCGGAGTCTTCTTCCGCCAGATCCAGCAGAGAATGCGCACGCTGGGACACATAGCGGTGAGACGTGCCGTGGAAGCCATAGCGGCGCACACCCAGCTCTTCGTAATATTTCCACGGCAGGCCGTATAAAAACGCTTCCGGGGCCATTGTCTGGTGGAAGCTGGTATCAAATACCGCTACCTGAGTTACGCCAGGAAATAATTGCTGGGCCGACTCAATGCCACTTAAATTGGCGTAATTATGCAGCGGCGCCAGTGGAGAAACGCGACGGATATTATCAATGACTTCATCGGTAATAATGGCGGACTCGGTAAAAATACTGCCGCCGTGGGCGATGCGGTGGCCAATTAAGGCCACGCTGTCATTTAAATTCCGTTTTTCCAGTTCAAACGCAATTGCCTTCAGTGCACCTTCGTAGCTGTGGTGAGCCAGCGGTGCTGGCTCTCCTCCATTTACGGATAAGAATGCATTTTCCGAATTAATACCGTCGGCAATACCTGACATTAATACTTCACAGTTCGAGGCATCCAACACGGAAAACTTAATTGAAGACGAACCACAGTTAATAACCAAAACAACCGGAAATTCATTCATCTCTTTTCTCATCCTGAGTTACGGATTAAAACAGTTTGTATACGATGTTCAGGATGGTCAGCAGACCAATCACGGTAACAAACACGTTATCCAGACGACCACGGTATTTCGCCAGCGACGGCGCTTTACGAATGGCATACATCGGCAACAGGCACAGCAGTGAAGCGATAATCGGCGCGCCCATGGCTTCAATCAGGTCCAGAATGTTCGGGTTGGCGTAAGCAACTACCCAGGTGGAACCCATGATGAAGATCATGCTGATGGTGTTCAGTTTGCCGGAAGACACTTTCGTCTTATCGCCTTTGTAGCCGAACTTCAGTACCAGACCGTTCAGACCTTCCAGCGTTCCCAGATAGTGACCGAAGAAAGATTTGAAGATAGCAACCAGTGCGATAATAGAAGCGGCATATTCCAGTACGGTGGCGAACGTCGATTTCTCGCCGGACATGGAAGCAAAGTGGTTAGCCAGATAAGAAAGCACCGGAATGTTCTGTGCTTTTGCTTCCGCCATGTTTGCCGGAGACAGCGTAAACAGGCAGCTGAAGGCAAAGAACATGACCACGGCAACCATCAGCATGCTGGCACGGGAGATGATCTGTGAGCATTTCTGCTCGGTGAAGTCGCGACCGAAGTCTTTCTCATACTCTTCACGCTTAGAAACCACGAAGGAAGAGACGATTGGCGAGAAGTTAAAGGAGAAGACCATGATGGAAATCCCCAGCCAGACGGTAATCAAGATACCGTCATGACCGGTTAACGTCAGCGCACTGAGGTCAACTTGATCAATAACAGCAGAGTTCCAGTAAGGGATCAGTGACAGAGAAATCAGTACCAGGCTGGCGATAAATGGCCATACCAGGTAACTCATCACTTTAACCATCAGATCCTTACCAAACCAAATGACGAACGCCATCAGCAGCAGCAGGAACAGCGCCACGAAGCCGCGGTTCAACGCCGCAAAGCCAAGCTGGTTTTCCCAGAACGTCATAAAGGTGTTGGTAATGGTTACGCCATAAATCCACAACAGTGGGCAAATCGCGAAGAAGTACAGGAACGTGATGACCACGCCACCCGTTTTACCAAAGTGCTCTTCCACCGTTTCCGTAATGTTGCCGGAAGGGTTAGAGCCTGAAAGACACAGACGCGCCAGCGCCCGGTGGCAATAAAACGCGATGGGGTATGCCAATACCAACATCAGAAGAATCGGGATCAGTCCGCCAAAACCTGCGCGGATAGGGAAGAACAGCACGCCGGCACCAATAGCTGTGCCGAACAAACCCAACGTCCATGTGGTATCTGATTTACGCCAGGACGATTGTTTTGTCTGGCTGGATACAATGCTATCTGAAGTACTCATATCCTATCCTCAACGAGATGATTAAGCGTCAACGAAACCGGTAATTTGAGAGACGCGAGAAAGATCGATATTGCCGCCGGAAATAATGCTGACGGTTTTTCTGTTTTGAATATATTGGTCTAATTTACCGCTTAACAAAGCAGCACATGCCAGAGCGCCTGCGCCTTCGGTGACGACTTTATTGCGCTGAATTAAGGCAATCATACTGTTTCTGATTTCGTCTTCGCTGACCAGCACGATGTCATCGACTAATTCACGAACGATTTGGTAAGTTAAATTACCCGGGCGGGCGACATCACAACCATCCGCCAGGGTGCCGGTAGTTCGGTGCGTGGTTATTTCTCCCGAGTGGAAAGAAGCCGCCATGCCGTGAACGTTTTCTGATTGCACACCGATAACACGAATTGTCGGGTTAATAGATTTAATCGCTACCGCAATACCAGCAATTAAACCGCCACCGCCAATTGGCACAATCACATTATCGACATCATAGAGATCTTCCATAATTTCCAGGCCAATCGTTCCCTGACCGGCAATCACTTTCGGATCATCATAAGGTGGGATAAAAATACGGCCTTCCGTTTCGACAATTTCGCTAACTTTGGCGATGGTGTCGTTAAAGTTGTCGCCGTGCAGAACAACTTCAGCGGAGTAGTCACATGTCGCCGCGACCTTGGATTTTGGCGCGCCTTTCGGCATTACCACTTTCCCGTCGATGCCCAGCATTGCGCAGGAGAGCGAAACCCCTTGCGCATGGTTACCCGCAGAACAGGCCACCACACCTTTGCGTTTTTCAGCATCGGTTAAAGAGCTTAATTTATTAAATGCGCCACGAATTTTAAATGAACCAGTACGCTGCATATTTTCAAACTTAAGGAATATTTCACCTTTGCAACGTTCACTAAAATAATTGGATCGAGGCATGCCTGTTTTATAAATTCGCCCAGCCAATCGTTGTTTTGCTTCGATAATGTCATTAATAGCAACCGGGAGATCGTATGTAATATGCATGATAAACCTCTTAACCTGAATTAAATATGTAGGTAACCGTAACCGACACCCGAGAAAAGACAGGTGGATTATTTATGTTTGAGAAAAACAAATAACTAATCAGCTTCTATTAATTGTCTTCGTCTACACCCATTATAAGATGAATACTCTTTGGCTAGTTCAACCAAAACCGATGCTGCTTTTTTAATACGATAATTTTTTGACCATACCGCGGCATATCGCGCCACGGGCAACGTTTCTTCAACCGGAATAGTAATAAATTGATTAGAACCAAAAGGTGAAGTCATATCACAAGGAATAACGGTTAAGAAATCAGCATTGAGAACAAGATTATAAATTGTCACGACTGAGTCGGTTTTAACGATGTTTTCAATACTGATGCCATTTCTTTGTAACGTGGTGAGAAGTTCGCTGTAGTATCCCATATTAGTTTGCGGCAACACCCACTGTTCGTTTTTCAACGACTCCAGCGTGGTAGTGCCGGTGCATGTTCGGGACTTGCTGGCCACCAGCACAAACTCGGACTCGAACAGCGGCTCAACATGCAAATCCTGAAGCTTCATCTCTGCACTTAACGTACCAATCGCAAAATCGAGGCGTCCGTCGCGGATAGCAGGTAAGAACGAGGACAACTGTGCTTCATACATTGAGACTTGCGCTCTCGGGAACACCTCTTTGAATTTGTTGATCATCCCGGACATAAAGGTAAAGCCAATTAGCGAAGGAAAACCAAATGAGACTTCCACCACGGCTTCAGAGGACATACCGCTTATCTCATTAACCATATTTTTCATTTCGCGGGTAATGGATTCGGAACGTGAGAGCAACAATTGACCGGCTGGCGTCAGCGTTACACCGGTATTTTTCCGTACCACTAATTCCACGCCAAAATAATCTTCAATATCGTTAATGATTTTACTTACAGCAGGTTGAGTTAAACCTAATTCTTTTGCAGCCGAGCCAATAGAGCCACTTCTGATGACTTCCTGAAAGACTACCAGGTGCTGCGTTTTAGGAAGAAGAATAGTGCTCATATCGGCCTGCATTAATTACCTCATTGACGACATGAAGTGTATCAAAATGGAATGAATAGGATATGTGCGACCACTCACAAATTAACTTTCAATTGCTTTCCAGGCATCTACTTAAATCAATATAAATCTTTAATATCAATAAGTTAACATAATAAAATCCGCGTAAAGCCTGACTTTTATCAAAAAACAAAGGGGGGGATAACCATATTTTATGGCGATAACAACACGCTTTATATAACTTATTAAAAATGCCCTGCGACGATATTTCAAGCAAATATCGTGTATTTCTCAGTCGAATTTTAAGTTAAATTTAATGAGCAAGTTATCAAATTTTATTATAAACAAATCATATTTACAGGTAAATAATGCGCCGCGTCACATTTTTTCGCGGAATTTGTTGGTCACAAAACATTTATTTTATCAATATTTTAAAAAGTCGAATACAGATATTGATCATCTCGAACAATTGATTAACGTCAATTTTTACCATCATAGCAGGATGTCATTTTGTGAATGCAATCGTTTTCCATGGTTTCTGCTGTAATCATAATGCACGGATAGCATTTTGTGTTGATGATCACAAAACTAATAATTCATATTTGCAGGTAAGTAATCTCGGGAGACAAAAAGGGTGACGAAAAAAGAGTATTTATACTGAAAAAAAGAAACTGACCGATAAGCCGCTTTCTTTTGGGTATAGTGTCGTGGACAGTCATTCATCTTACTGCCGCGCAAAAGCAAAAACCCGCCAGTTTGCACTGGCGGGTTTTCGTTAAAATAGGTGAAACTGACCGATAAGCCGGGTTCTGTCGTGGACAGTCATTCATCTAGGCCAGCAATCGCTCACTGGCTCAAGCAGCCTACCCGGGTTCAGTACGGGCCGTACCTTATGAACCCCTATTTGGCCTTGCTCCGGGTGGAGTTTACCGTGCCACGGACTGTTACCAGCCGCGCGGTGCGCTCTTACCGCACCCTTTCACCCTTACCTGATCCCACTCGCGTGGGCCATCGGCGGTTTGCTCTCTGTTGCACTGGTCGTGGGTTTCCCCCCCAGGCGTTACCTGGCACCCTGCCCTATGGAGCCCGGACTTTCCTCCCCTCCGCCCGTCTCCCCCGAAGAGGACGACGACGAAGCGGCGACTGTCTGGTCAGCTTCGGCGCGCAGTATAGAGGGTTTACACGCCCTTGTCACCCCGCGTTGCGCATTCCAATCGCCAGTGTTGCAGCAATATTGCGCGAAGCTCGGTAAATATTGTCATAAGCCCCGCTGAAAGCTTCATCCAGCGTAACAATACTGTTTAACACGCTGAATACAGCATCGATACCATGCTGGTGCACAACGCCAACATCCTTCGTAAGACTACCCGCAATACCAATTACCGGTTTATTGTATTTCTTCGCCACATTAGCCACCCCAATCGGTACTTTGCCATGGATGCTCTGGCTATCAATGCGCCCTTCTCCGGTGATAACCAGCGTGCAATCATGAATATGTTCTTCCAGATTGAGCGCCGTAGTCACAATCTCAATGCCGCTCTTTAGCTCTGCGCCAAGAAAAGCCATCAACGCCGCGCCCATTCCGCCCGCCGCACCTGCACCGGGGACGTCTTTCACATCAACATGCAGCGATTTTTTGATGACATCAGCATAGTGAGAGAGATTCTTGTCCAGCTCGACAATCGTGGCTTCATTCGCCCCTTTTTGCGGGCCAAAGATCCGCGAAGCGCCACTGTCGCCCACCAGCGGATTGGTGACATCACAGGCGACGCGAATCGTACAATTCTTTAAACGTGGATCGAGGCCACTGATATCAATGGTATTCAGAGTATTAAGACTGCCGCCGCCAAAGCCGATTTCATTGCCATTGGCATCGCTTAACTTCGCTCCCAGCGCCTGCATCATCCCTGCACCGCCATCGTTGGTGGCGCTACCGCCAATACCGATAATGATGCTTGTTGCACCGCTCTCCAGCGCCTGCAGGATTAACTCCCCTGTGCCGCGTGAAGTGGTTACCAGCGGATCACGCTTTTCCGATGGCACCAGCGCCAGCCCACTGGCCGCAGCCATTTCGATAAACGCGGTTTTGCCGTCGCCGGAGATCCCCCAACTGGCATTCACTTTCTCGCCCAGCGGCCCTGTAACCCAGGCGTGACGTTCAGCCCCCTGGGTGGCAGCAATCATCGCTTCCACCGTTCCTTCGCCACCGTCGGCAACAGGAACAGAAACGTACTGTGCATCAGGAAAAATTTCCCGAAATCCTTTTTCTATCGCCTGCGCAACCTCGCTGGCTGATAAACTTTCTTTATAAGAGTCTGGGGCGATTACGATTTTCATATCTTTGCCTGTTACCACATGACGCCGGGGGCGTTTCTCTTATTCGGCCTGGATTCCAGGCCCGGATAGCAATAAGCCATCCGGGCACGACGTCATTAGCGAGTAACTTCGACTTTCGCCAGTTTTTCGTAGTAGCACGCAAGGGCGCTATGGTCTGCTGTTCCCAGACCATCGGCACGCAGCGCTTGCATCATCTCCATAACCGCAGCCGTCAGCGGCAGTTGCGCGCCAACGCCGTGGGAGGTATCCAGCGCATTCGCCAGATCCTTAATATGCAGATCAATACGGAAACCTGGCTTGAAGTTACGGTCCATCACCATTGGCGCTTTCGCATCCAGCACGGTACTGCCCGCCAGTCCACCACGAATTGCCTGATAAACCAGATCCGGGTTAACGCCTGCTTTGGTTGCCAGCGTCAACGCTTCTGACATCGCGGCAATATTCAGCGCCACAATGACCTGGTTGGCCAGTTTGGTGACGTTGCCTGCACCGATTTCCCCGGTATGTACCACAGACCCCGCCATCGCTTTCATTAAGTCATAGTATTTGTCGAAAATAGCCTTATCGCCACCCACCATCACTGACAGAGTGCCATCAATCGCTTTCGGCTCACCACCGCTAACCGGAGCATCAAGCATATCAATGCCTTTCGCTTTCAGCGCTTCGCTGATTTCACGGCTTGCCAACGGTGCGATAGAACTCATGTCGATCAATACCGTGCCGGGTTTCGCGCCTTCAATAATGCCATTTTCACCCAGCGCCACTTCTTTCACATGAGGAGAGTTTGGCAGCATGGTAATGATGACGTCGCACTGTTCAGCGATCGCTTTAGCCGTAGAAGCTGTTTCTGCACCTGCAGCTATCACTTCTGCGATAACTTCAGGGTTACGGTCAGAAACCACCAGCGAGTAACCTGCTTTCAGAAGGTTTTTACTCATTGGTTTACCCATAATACCCAGGCCAATAAAACCAACTTTCATAGTCATATCAATCATCTCTCTTGTTGCGGTGGTGGTTATTTTTTAAAGGTATCTGCCAGTTTCTGGGTGGCAGAGCGGAACACGCCGAGATCGCTACCAACAGCCACAAACGTCGCGCCCCATTCCAGATAACGACGCGCATCGGCTTCGACCGGTGCGAGGATACCGCTGGGTTTGCCGTGCGCTCTGGCACGGTTAAAAATATGTTGAATCGCTTTTTGTACATCCGGGTGTGATGCATTGCCGAGATGGCCTAATGCCGCAGCCAGATCGCTGGGACCGACGAAGATGCCGTCTACACCTTCGGTAGCGGCGATGGCATCGACGTTATCTACGCCTTGCTGACTTTCAATCTGGACCAGAATGGTGATGTTCTTGTTCGACTGAGCGAAATAATCCGCCACGGTGCCAAACATATTGGCACGGTGAGAAACGGAGACGCCGCGAATACCTTCTGGTGGATAACGAGTAGATGCCACTGCTTGTACCGCTTCCTCTTCTGTTTCGACAAATGGAATCAGGAAGTTATAGAAACCGATATCCAGAAGACGCTTAATAATTACCGGTTCGTTGGTCGGCACCCGCACCACTGGCGCGCTGGGGCTACCTTTCAGGGCCATCAGCTGGGGAATAAATGTGGAGATATCGTTTGGCGCATGTTCGCCATCCAGCACCAGCCAGTCAAAGCCAGCCAAACCAAGAACTTCAGTGCTTATCGGGTTAGAGAGAGCTGACCAGCAACCAATTTGTATTTGTTTCGCGGCCAATGCGGCTTTGAATTTATTGGGAAAAATATCGTTATTCATCGCTTATACCTTTGCTTATTTCTGCAATTCCATACGTTTAATGTCGCCAACCACGAAGAGGTAGCAGACCATCGCCATCAGCGCCGAACATCCCACGAAGACCAGTGCCGCATTGAAGGAGTGCAGTTCACTTACCAGGTAACCAATCACCAGTGGAGTGACAATGGAGGCAACATTGCCAAAGACGTTAAATACGCCACCGCAGAGGCCAACAATCTCTTTCGGCGCGGTGTCAGAAATCACCGGCCAGCCCAGCGCACCAAATCCTTTGCCAAAGAAGGCCAGCGCCATCAGCATGACCACCAGCGTGGTGTTGTTGGTGTAGTTACATAAGATGATGGTGGAAGCCAGCAACATTCCCAGTACAATCGGTAGCTTACGAGCCAGGGTCAGTGACAAACCGCGTTTGATCAGATAATCCGAGAAGACACCACCGAGCACACCGCCAGCAAAACCACACAGTGCCGGAATCGAGGCGACCAGGCCTACCTTCAGAATCGACATGCCTTTTTCCTGCACCAGATAAATCGGGAACCAGGTAAGGAAGAACCAGGTGATGGTGTTGATAAAATATTGTCCGAAAAATACACCCAGCATCATGCGGCTGGAGAGCAATTGCTTGATGTAATGCAGTTTGGGACCGCTTGCCACCGCACTGCCCGGCTTTTTGTGGTCCATATCAACCACCGCGCCATTTTCAGAGATAAACTTCAACTCTTCCGCGGACATGCGTGGGTGATCTGTCGGGTTATGAATCAACTTGATCCACAGCGCCGTCAGCACAAAACCAATCACTCCCATAACGGTAAAGACGTGCTCCCAGCCCCAGGCAAAAGTCAGCCAGCCAAGCAGCGGTGAGAAGAGCGCCAGCGAGAAATATTGCGCCGAGTTAAAGATGGCGGAGGCAGTACCACGTTCTTTCGTCGGGAACCAGGCCGCGACAATACGGGCGTTCGCCGGGAATGACGGCGCTTCCGAAAACCCCAGCATAAAGCGCATAAAGAACATGGAGATCCCAGCCCAGGCCAGCGGAAACATATCGACAAAGCCTTGCAGGAAGGTGAACAGCGACCAGAAAAAGAGGCTGTAAGTGTAAACTTTCTTCGAGCCAAACTTATCAAGCAGCCAGCCGCCGGGGATTTGCATCAGCAAGTAGGCCCAGCCAAAAGCGGAGAAGATGTAACCCATCGAAACCGCACTTAACTGCAACTCTTTTGCTACTTCGGTACCAGCAATAGACAGCGTTGCACGATCGGCGTAGTTAACGGCGGTAACAATAAAAATAATCAGTAATATTAAATAGCGGGTATGCACGCCTTTCTTTTTTTCGTCAACGGTGTCCAGAATCATTTTATTTACCTCGGGTACTTATGCTGATTTTTATTATTATGGGGAAGATGTTATTTATGAGTTTCATTTATGCCGTAATGACAATGAACTCGGGAATCAGTATAAGCAGCGCGAGAATAATAATCATTGTGCAAATGCTAATTTAATTAATACGATTTAAATATTATTTTGAGCATATGCACATAAGGTTGCGCGCTAAAGCACAGATTTATGCATTGCCTTACCGGGCGGTACTGCAATCCCTGAAATGATTGACATTGATCACATTTCTGCGTTTAAACTCCTGACATTCTTATTTCACCCAATGAAGTCATTTATTTTTAAATGAGACCAGGTCCTCATTTTAATAGTCCCTGGCTGGAGAATATTGCACAATGGCCAACATCGAAATCAGACAAGAAACGCCAACTGCGTTTTATATAAAAGTTCACGACACAGATAATGTGGCAATTATTGTTAATGATAATGGCCTGAAAGCAGGAACGCGTTTTCCGGACGGACTGGAATTAATTGAACATATTCCTCAGGGGCATAAAGTCGCATTGCTGGACATTCCAGCTAATGGAGAAATTATTCGTTATGGCGAAGTGATTGGTTACGCCGTGCGCGCAATCCCACGCGGAAGCTGGATCGACGAATCAATGGTAGTACTACCGGAAGCGCCGCCGTTACACACGCTGCCACTGGCAACCAAAGTCCCGGAACCCTTACCGCCGCTGGAAGGTTATACCTTTGAAGGCTATCGCAATGCTGATGGTAGCGTGGGAACCAAAAACCTGCTCGGCATTACCACCAGCGTCCACTGTGTGGCAGGCGTGGTGGATTACGTAGTAAAAATCATTGAGCGCGATCTGCTGCCAAAATATCCGAACGTCGATGGCGTAGTGGGGCTGAATCACCTGTACGGTTGTGGCGTGGCGATTAATGCTCCGGCGGCTGTAGTGCCTATTCGGACCATTCACAACATTTCACTGAACCCAAACTTTGGCGGCGAGGTGATGGTGATTGGCTTGGGATGCGAGAAATTGCAACCAGAGCGCCTGCTGGTCGGCACGGATGATGTGCAGGCTATTCCAGTAGAAAGCGCCAGCATTGTCAGCTTGCAGGATGAAAAGCATGTCGGCTTTCAATCAATGGTCGAGGATATTTTGCAGGTCGCTGAACGCCATCTACAAAAACTGAATCAACGTCAGCGAGAAACCTGTCCTGCTTCGGAACTGGTTGTCGGCATGCAATGCGGCGGCAGCGATGCATTTTCTGGCGTAACGGCAAACCCGGCGGTTGGATATGCGTCTGATTTACTGGTGCGCTGCGGTGCAACGGTGATGTTTTCAGAAGTAACGGAAGTGCGTGACGCGATTCATCTACTGACACCGCGCGCCATTAACGAAGAGGTCGGCAAACGGCTGCTGGAAGAGATGGAGTGGTACGATAACTATCTCAATATGGGAAAAACCGACCGCAGCGCCAACCCTTCGCCGGGCAACAAGAAAGGCGGTCTGGCAAACGTGGTAGAGAAGGCACTCGGCTCCATTGCTAAATCGGGTAAAAGCGCAATTGTTGAAGTGCTGTCGCCCGGTCAACGCCCGACTAAACGCGGATTAATTTACGCCGCGACGCCAGCCAGCGATTTTGTTTGTGGCACGCAACAGGTGGCTTCGGGTATTACCGTGCAAGTGTTTACGACCGGTCGCGGCACGCCGTATGGCCTGATGGCGGTACCCGTCATTAAAATGGCGACCCGCACCGAGCTGGCAAACCGTTGGTTTGACTTAATGGATATCAACGCAGGCACCATCGCCACCGGCGAAGAAACCATTGAAGAGGTGGGCTGGAAGCTGTTCCACTTTATTCTCGACGTCGCCAGCGGGAAGAAGAAAACCTTCTCGGATCAATGGGGACTGCATAACCAGCTGGCGGTGTTTAACCCGGCACCGGTGACCTGATATACTCATCATACTTCAAGTTGTATTATGCCCGATATCGCTTGTTTATCGGGCATAGTGAGTCACAGCGAAGACGCGTACTCCTCGACCAGAATCACTTCAACCCCAACCTTTCGCAGCCCTTCCAGGCTATCTGCAGGAATGCCTTTATCGACAATGATCATGTCGATCCGCTGGGTATCGATGATCTTATGTAGGCTGGAGCGGTTGAACTTACTGGAATCGGTGACTACGATGATCCGTTCCGCAACTTCGCACATCCGACGGTTTAAACGAGCTTCATCTTCATTATGCGTGCTGACGCCACGCTCCAGATCAATAGCATCTACGCCAAGAAACAGCATATCGAAGTGGTAATTTTGCAGCGATTGTTCAGCCTGATCGCCGTAAAAAGATTGCGACTGACGGCGCAAATGCCCGCCGGTCATCAGCAGCTCAACGCCTTCCGCTTCCAGCAAAGCATTGGCCACGTTCATACCGTTGGTCATCGCAATTACGTCAGTGTGCTTGCGCATCAGACGAGCAATCTCAAAAGTGGTGGTCCCGGAATCGAGGATCACCCGATGACCTGGCTGAATCAACTCAACGGCAGCTTTCGCAACGCTGCGTTTCATCGCCGTGTTGAGCGCACTTTTATCTTCCACTGATGGCTCGACTGACGGCGTCGTGCTATCGCAGATCAACGCGCCCCCATAGGCCCGCACAGCGATCCCCTGCTTTTCCAGAAACGCCAGATCGTTACGGATCGTCACAGTAGATACACCATACAATGCCGATAGATCATTAACTTGCACACTTCCTTGCTGGCGCAGGCGTTGAATGATCTGCTCTCGTCGCTCACTGGTGCCAGTCACTCGCTTCTCGCCTGAAGCGTCGGTATTACTCATAGTAAGTCCTTTCGTAAAACTTTCGTTTCATTTCGTTTTGCCTATTAACGCCTTTCTATTAAGCAATTGCAAGCCCACCTTGCCCATTGACGCAAGCTACGCTTGTTTCAGTGGCTTTCATTATGTTTCTTTTGTGAATCAGATCAGAAAACTATTATCTTTCGTTTTATTTTTATCTCACCATGTCGCAGTATCAATTGAAACAAAACGAAAGATTAAAGTTGCAGTAATCTGAACTGGAGAGGAAAGTGAAACATCTGACAGAAATGGTGAGACAGCATAAAGAGGGCAAAACAAATGGGATTTATGCCGTTTGTTCCGCACATCCGCTGGTGCTGGAAGCTGCAATCCGCTACGCCTGTGCAAACCAAACGCCGCTACTGATTGAAGCGACGTCCAATCAGGTGGACCAGTTCGGCGGTTATACCGGAATGACGCCAGCCGATTTTCGCGGCTTTGTTTGCCAGCTTGCTGACTCGCTGAATTTCCCACAGGACGCGTTGATTCTGGGTGGCGACCATCTGGGGCCAAACCGCTGGCAAAACCTGCCTGCCGCTCAGGCGATGGCCAATGCCGATGATTTGATTAAAAGCTACGTCGCGGCAGGATTCAAAAAAATTCACCTTGATTGCAGCATGTCCTGTCAGGACGATCCGGTTCCCTTAACCGATGGCATCGTTGCCGAACGCGCCGCTCGTCTGGCGAAAGTGGCGGAAGAAACCTGCCGTGAACATTTTGGCGAGGCCGATCTGGTGTATGTCATTGGCACCGAAGTTCCGGTGCCTGGCGGCGCACATGAAACCTTAAGCGAACTGGCTGTCACCACACCGGATGCCGCCCGCGCCACGCTGGAAGCCCATCGTCACGCTTTTGAAAAGCAAGGTCTGAATGCCATCTGGCCGCGCATCATCGCGCTGGTAGTTCAGCCTGGCGTCGAATTCGATCACACCAACGTTATTGATTATCAGCCCGCCAAAGCGGCTGCCTTAAGCCAGATGATCGAAAACTACGAAACGCTGATTTTCGAAGCTCACTCTACGGATTATCAAACGCCGCAATCGTTACGTCAGTTGGTTATTGACCATTTTGCCATTCTGAAAGTTGGCCCGGCGCTGACCTTCGCCCTGCGCGAAGCTCTGTTCTCTCTGGCGGCGCTTGAAGAAGAACTGGTGCCAGCGAAAGCCTGTTCCGGTCTGCGTCAGGTACTGGAAAACGTGATGCTCGACCGCCCGGAATACTGGCAAAGCCACTACCACGGTGACGGCAACGCGCGTCGTCTGGCGCGTGGTTATAGCTACTCGGATCGCGTGCGCTACTACTGGCCGGACAGCCAGATTGATGACGCTTTCGCTCATCTGGTTCGTAATCTGGCGGATTCACCGATTCCGCTACCGCTGATCAGCCAGTATCTGCCGCTGCAATACGTGAAAGTTCGCTCCGGCGAGCTGCAACCGACGCCACGGGCGTTAATTATCAACCACATTCAGGACATCCTGGCGCAGTACCACACAGCCTGTGAAGGCCAATAACCAAAACAAAGAGGAAGACGCTATGCCAAATATTGTTTTAAGCCGGATTGATGAACGCTTGATTCACGGTCAGGTCGGCGTTCAGTGGGTCGGATTTGCGGGGGCAAATCTGGTGCTGGTAGCCAATGATGAGGTTGCCGTAGATCCGGTACAACAAAACCTGATGGAAATGGTACTGGCAGAAGGGATAGCCGTACGTTTCTGGACGATGCAAAAAGTTATCGACAACATTCATCGCGCCGCCGATCGACAGAAAATCCTGCTGGTTTGTAAAACACCTGCCGATTTCCTGACGCTGGTGAAAGGTGGCGTCCCGGTTAGCCGCATTAACGTTGGCAATATGCACTACGCCAATGGCAAGCAGCAAATCGCCAAAACGGTTTCTGTGGATGCGGGCGATATCGCAGCATTTAACGACCTGAAAGCCGCTGGGGTGGAATGCTTCGTTCAGGGCGTCCCGACAGAGCCTGCTGTGGACCTCTTTAAATTACTTTGAGGGATTCATCATGGAAATCAGTCTGTTGCAGGCATTTGCGTTGGGCATTATCGCCTTTATCGCTGGTCTGGATATGTTTAACGGCCTAACCCATATGCACCGCCCGGTGGTCCTCGGCCCGTTGGTCGGGCTGGTACTTGGCGATCTGCATACCGGTATTTTAACCGGCGGTACGCTGGAACTGGTGTGGATGGGGCTGGCTCCGCTGGCGGGCGCACAGCCGCCTAACGTGATTATCGGTACTATCGTCGGCACGGCGTTTGCCATAACCACCGGCGTGAAACCCGATGTCGCGGTCGGCGTAGCCGTACCTTTCGCGGTTGCGGTACAGATGGGGATTACCTTCCTGTTCTCGGTGATGTCTGGCGTGATGTCCCGCTGCGACCGAATGGCGGAGAACGCCGATACACGCGGCATTGAGCGTGTGAACTATCTGGCGCTGCTGGCGCTCGGCATCTTCTATTTTCTCTGCGCTTTCCTGCCTATCTACTTCGGCGCGGAACATGCAAAAACCATCATTGATGTCCTGCCGCAACGATTAATCGACGGCCTCGGCGTCGCGGGCGGCATCATGCCAGCAATCGGTTTTGCCGTGCTGCTGAAAATCATGATGAAAAACGTCTACATCCCCTACTTCATCCTGGGCTTTGTTGCCGCTGCCTGGCTCAAGTTACCGGTGCTGGCTATTGCTGCCGCTGCGCTGGCGATGGCGCTGATCGACCTGCTGCGTAAATCTCCTGAACCGACTCAACCTGCGGCACAGAAAGAGGAATTTGAAGATGGCATCTAATCAAACTACCCTGCCGAACGTCAGCGAAAATGAAGAAACATTGCTGACTGGCGTCAATGAAAACGTGTATGAAGACCAGAGCATTGGCGCGGAGCTGACGAAAAAAGATATCAACCGCGTCGCCTGGCGTTCCATGCTGTTACAGGCTTCTTTTAACTACGAACGTATGCAGGCTTCCGGTTGGCTGTACGGTCTGCTGCCAGCACTGAAAAAGATCCACACCAATAAACGCGACCTGGCGCGCGCCATGAAGGGGCATATGGGTTTCTTCAATACCCATCCGTTTCTGGTGACGTTTGTTATCGGCATTATCCTTGCGATGGAGCGTTCTAAGCAGGACGTTAACAGTATTCAGAGCACCAAAATTGCCGTCGGTGCGCCGCTCGGCGGGATTGGCGATGCAATGTTCTGGCTGACGCTACTGCCGATTTGTGGCGGGATTGGAGCCAGTCTGGCATTGCAAGGCTCCATTCTTGGCGCAGTCGTCTTTATTGTGCTGTTCAACGTGGTACACCTGGGGCTGCGTTTTGGTCTGGCGCATTATGCTTACCGCATGGGCGTGGCGGCGATTCCACTCATTAAAGCGAATACCAAAAAAGTCGGCCATGCTGCGTCTATCGTTGGGATGACGGTAATCGGCGCGCTGGTGGCAACCTATGTTCGTTTAAGCACCACGCTGGAAATCACAGCGGGCGACGCAGTGGTTAAGTTACAGGCTGATGTTATCGACAAACTGATGCCTGCCTTCTTACCGCTGGTCTACACCCTGACCATGTTCTGGCTGGTACGCCGCGGCTGGAGTCCGCTGCGCCTGATTGCAGTTACCGTGGTTCTCGGCATCGTCGGTAAATTCTGCCATTTCCTTTAAATACAATGAGGTATTAGATGTTAAGTATTATTTTGACAGGGCATGGCGGGTTTGCCAGTGGCATGGAAAAAGCAATGAAGCAAATCCTCGGTGAGCAATCGCAGTTTATCGCCATCGATTTTCCCGACACCTCAAGCACCGCGCTGCTTACATCGCAGCTTGAAGAAGCCATCGCCCAACTGGATTGTGAAGACGGCATTGTTTTCCTGACGGATTTGCTGGGCGGCACGCCGTTTCGCGTGGCTTCAACGCTGGCGATGCAAAAACCGGGCTGTGAAGTGATAACCGGCACCAATTTACAACTGCTACTGGAGATGGTGCTGGAGCGCGAAGGGTTAAGTAGTGAAGAGTTCCGTGTGCAGGCGCTGGAGTGCGGACACCGTGGGCTGACCAGTCTGGTGGACGAACTTAGTCGCTGCCATGAAGAATGTCCGGTCGAGGAAGGAATATGACACAAGTTCTGCGCGCCAGAAGGCTGCTGACTGAAGAGGGCTGGCTTGATGATCATCAGCTGCGCATTGCTGACGGTGTGATCGCGGCAATCGAACCGATTCCACCAGGCGTGACTGAACGCAATGCGGAACTGCTCTGCCCCGCTTACATCGACACCCATGTGCACGGCGGTGCGGGCGTTGATGTGATGGATGACGCACCGGATGCGCTCGACAAGCTGGCAATGCACAAAGCGCGCGAAGGTGTCGGCAGTTGGTTGCCGACTACCGTAACCGCGCCGCTTAATGCCATTCATGCGACGCTGGCGCGTATTGCTCAACGTTGCCAACGCGGCGGACCTGGCGCACAGGTGCTGGGGAGTTATCTCGAAGGACCGTACTTCACGCCGCAGAATAAAGGCGCGCATCCGCCGGAGCTGTTCCGCGAGCTGGAAATTACCGAGCTGGATCAATTGATTGCCGTTTCTCAGCACACCTTACGCGTGGTGGCGCTGGCACCGGAAAAAGCGGGCGCGTTACAAGCCATTCGTCATCTTAAACAGCAAAACGTACGGGTGATGCTGGGGCATAGCGCGGCGACCTGGCAACAAACCCGCGCCGCGTTTGATGCTGGTGCCGACGGCCTGGTGCATTGCTATAACGGGATGACAGGTTTACATCACCGCGAACCGGGAATGGTTGGCGCGGGATTAACGGACAAGCGCGCCTGGCTGGAACTGATAGCCGATGGGCATCATGTACATCCGGCGGCGATGTCGCTGTGTTGTTGCTGTGCGAAAGAGAGAATCGTGCTGATCACCGACGCGATGCAGGCAGCCGGGATGCCGGATGGTCGCTATACGTTATGTGGTGAAGAAGTGCAGATGCACGGTGGCGTTGTCCGTACCGCGTCCGGTGGGCTGGCGGGCAGTACGCTGTCTGTCGATGCGGCAGTGCGCAATATGGTCGAGTTGACGGGCGTAACGCCTGCGGAAGCCATCCATATGGCGTCGCTGCATCCGGCGCGAATGCTGGGTGTTGATGGTGTTCTGGGATCGCTTAAACCGGGCAAACGCGCCAGCGTCGTTGCGCTGGATAGCGGGCTGCATGTGCAACAAATCTGGATTCAGGGTCAATTAGCTTCGTTTTAATTGTTTGCTCCGTTATTGGGCCTTCACTTCCCCCGTAAGGCCTTTCTTTTTCTTTCGTTTTAATCTGTGTAGCGGTGTCGGATGCGACGCTAACGCGTCTTATCCGACCTACGGCAGTGATTGCCAGGCCGAATAAGGCGTTAACGCCGCATGCGGAAATCCCTTTTACTTCCCTTATCTTTTCTTTCAACGATCACAGATTTCGTTTTATTTCCTTTTTCTCCATTGAACTTTCAGTTTCTTTTCTATAGATTTTAATCAACGAAAGAAATCACCAAGTGAAATGAAACGAAAGACGAACGAAAGCTACCACGCCGGAAGTCAAGTTCATCAGACTAAGGATTGAGTTATGCCAGAAAATTACACCCCTGCTGCCGCGACCACCGGTACATGGACCGAAGAAGAGATCCGTCATCAGCCTCGCGCATGGATCCGTTCCCTCACCAACATCGACGCGTTACGTTCCGCGCTCAATAACTTCCTTGAATCGTTACTGCGCAAAGAGAATCTGCGGATCATCCTGACCGGAGCCGGAACCTCGGCATTTATCGGTGACATCATCGCGCCGTGGCTCGCCAGCCATACCGGTAAAAACTTCAGCGCCGTACCAACCACCGATCTGGTCACCAATCCGATGGACTACCTGAACCCAGCTCATCCGCTGCTGTTGATCTCCTTCGGGCGTTCCGGCAACAGCCCGGAAAGCGTTGCCGCCGTGGAACTGGCGAATCAGTTTGTACCCGAGTGCTATCACTTGCCGATCACCTGCAACGAAGCGGGCGATCTTTACCAAAACGCGATCAACAGCGACAACGCGTTCGCCCTGCTGATGCCCGCAGAAACGCACGATCGCGGCTTTGCGATGACCAGCAGCATTACCACCATGATGGCCAGCTGCCTCGCGGTTTTCGCACCTGAGACGATCAACAGCCAGAGCTTCCGCGATGTGGCGGATCGTTGCCAGGCGATCCTGACCTCACTGGGCGATTTCAGCGAAGGTGTGTTTGGTTACGCACCGTGGAAACGGATCGTTTATCTCGGTAGCGGTGGCTTACAGGGCGCAGCACGCGAGTCGGCGCTGAAAGTGCTGGAACTGACGGCGGGTAAACTGGCGGCCTTTTATGATTCCCCGACCGGATTCCGTCATGGCCCGAAATCGCTGGTCGATAACGAAACGTTGGTGGTGGTATTTATCTCCAGCCACCCTTACACCCGTCAGTATGATCTTGATCTGCTGGCAGAACTCCGCCATGACAACCAGGCAATGCGCGTAATCGCCATCGCCGCGGAAAGTAACGATGTTATCGCCGCTGGCCCGCATATCATCCTGCCGCCATCCCGTCACTTTATCGACGTTGAACAGGCATTTTGCTTCCTGATGTACGCCCAGACGTTTGCACTGATGCAGTCGTTGCACATGGGCAATACGCCGGATACCCCATCCGCCAGTGGCACCGTAAACCGCGTGGTGCAAGGCGTAATCATTCATCCGTGGCAGGCATAAGAGGATCGCATTATGAGCATTATCTCCACCAAATATCTGTTACAGGACGCCCAGGCCAATGGCTACGCGGTGCCAGCCTTTAACATTCATAACGCCGAGACGATCCAGGCGATCCTCGAAGTATGTAGCGAAATGCGATCGCCAGTGATCCTCGCCGGGACGCCGGGGACCTTTAAACATATTGCGCTAGAAGAGATCTACGCTCTGTGTAGCGCCTATTCCACAACCTACAACATGCCGCTGGCGCTGCATCTCGACCACCACGAATCACTCGATGATATTCGCCGAAAAGTCCACGCAGGCGTACGCAGTGCGATGATCGACGGCAGTCACTTCCCATTTGCCGAGAACGTGAAGCTGGTGAAATCGGTTGTCGACTTCTGCCACTCGCAGGATTGCAGTGTGGAAGCAGAACTGGGCCGCCTGGGCGGTGTTGAAGATGACATGAGCGTTGACGCCGAAAGTGCATTCCTGACCGATCCACAAGAAGCTAAACGCTTTGTCGAACTGACTGGCGTCGACAGCTTGGCAGTGGCGATTGGTACGGCGCATGGCTTGTACAGGAAAATACCAAAAATTGATTTCCAACGGCTGGCGGAAATTCGTGAAATGGTAGACATCCCTCTGGTACTGCATGGCGCCAGCGATGTCCCTGATGAATTTGTTCGCTGGACGATTAAACTGGGTGTGACGAAAGTTAATGTCGCCACGGAATTAAAAATTGCCTTCGCAGGCGCAGTAAAAACCTGGTTTGCAGAAAATCCGCAGGGTAATGATCCTCGTTATTATATGCGCGTCGGTATGGATGCGATGAAAGAAGTTGTCAGAAATAAAATTAATGTCTGTGGTTCAGCGAATCGAATTTCCGCGTAATCATTAATTTTATACGATTTTTCAGAATGCACTGCCCGATTAATATCGGGTAGTGCCTTAACGGCAAAGGAGATAACCAAACATTAATAAATACATCAGTACAATATCGCAACAATAATATATTTAAAAAGATTATATTATTCAACTTTATGGTGAGGATGACACAATGAGCAGTCCAAATATTCTCTTAACCCGTATTGATAACCGTCTGGTTCATGGCCAGGTTGGCGTGACCTGGACATCCACTATCGGTGCGAATCTGCTGGTGGTCGTGGATGATGTCGTCGCGAACGATGATATTCAACAGAAATTGATGGGGATTACCGCGGAAACCTACGGCTTTGGCATTCGTTTCTTTACTATCGAAAAAACCATTAACGTTATCGGAAAAGCTGCGCCACATCAGAAAATCTTCCTGATTTGCCGGACGCCGCAGACGGTACGTAAATTGGTCGAAGGTGGCATTGATCTGAAAGATGTCAACGTCGGCAATATGCATTTCTCGGAAGGGAAAAAGCAAATCAGCAGTAAAGTGTATGTCGATTCTCAAGATCTCACGGACTTACATTTTATTAAACAACGCGGCGTGAATATTTTTATCCAGGACGTCCCCGGCGATCAAAAAGAACAAATTCCTGACTAAATCTAAAATCGCCTTAATATTGGTTTGAGGTAATAAAAATGCATGAAATAACCCTAATTCAGGGATTATCCCTGGCGGCGTTAGTTTTCGTTCTGGGGATTGATTTTTGGCTGGAAGCCTTATTTTTATTCCGCCCGATAATCGTTTGTACCCTTACTGGCGCTATTCTCGGTGATATTCAGACCGGTTTAATTACCGGTGGTCTGACAGAGCTGGCTTTCGCCGGATTAACCCCTGCCGGTGGTGTTCAGCCGCCCAACCCGATTATGGCGGGTCTGATGACCACCGTCATTGCATGGTCCACGGGCGTTGATGCCAAAACGGCAATTGGTCTTGGCCTGCCGTTTAGTTTGTTAATGCAGTACGTCATTCTGTTCTTCTATTCGGCATTCTCATTATTTATGACCAAAGCCGATAAATGCGCGAAAGAGGCGGATACAGCAGCGTTTTCCCGGCTTAACTGGACCACGATGCTGATTGTCGCTTTAGCGTATGCGGTGATTGCTTTCCTCTGTACTTACCTGGCGCAGGGCGCGATGCAGGCGCTGGTGAAGGCGATGCCCGCCTGGCTGACCCACGGCTTTGAAGTGGCTGGCGGCATTCTACCTGCCGTTGGTTTTGGTCTGCTGCTGCGCGTGATGTTCAAAGCGCAATATATCCCTTACCTGATCGCTGGTTTCCTGTTTGTTTGCTACATCCAGGTCAGCAACCTGTTGCCGGTTGCCGTGCTGGGCGCAGGCTTTGCGGTGTATGAGTTTTTCAATGCGAAATCCCGGCAGCAAGCGCAACCGCAGCCCGTTGCCAGTAAAAATGAAGAAGAGGACTACAGCAATGGGATCTGAAATCAGTAAAAAAGATATCACCCGTCTGGGCTTTCGTTCGTCGCTGCTGCAAGCGAGCTTTAACTACGAAAGGATGCAGGCGGGCGGTTTTACCTGGGCGATGTTGCCGATCCTGAAAAAGATTTATAAGGACGACAAACCGGGCTTAAGCGCGGCGATGAAAGATAACCTCGAATTTATTAACACTCACCCGAATCTGGTCGGATTCCTGATGGGATTGTTAATTTCGATGGAAGAGAAAGGGGAAAACCGCGACACCATTAAAGGTCTGAAAGTGGCGCTGTTTGGCCCAATCGCCGGGATTGGCGATGCGATTTTCTGGTTCACTTTGTTGCCGATTATGGCGGGAATTTGCTCATCATTTGCCAGCCAAGGAAACCTGCTGGGGCCGATTCTGTTCTTCGCCGTTTACCTGCTTATCTTTTTCCTCCGCGTCGGCTGGACCCACGTTGGTTATTCAGTCGGCGTAAAGGCTATCGATAAAGTGCGAGAGAACTCGCAGATGATCGCCCGTTCGGCAACCATCCTCGGGATCACGGTAATTGGCGGGCTGATCGCTTCATATGTGCATATTAACGTGGTGACGTCGTTTGCTATCGACAGTACCCACAGCGTCGCTCTGCAACAGGATTTCTTCGATAAAGTCTTCCCGAATATTTTGCCGATGGCTTATACCCTGCTGATGTATTACTTCCTACGGGTGAAAAAAGCGCATCCGGTGCTGTTAATCGGCGTGACTTTTGTGCTTTCCATCGTTTGTTCCGCCTTCGGCATTTTATAAATAAAACGAGGCACTGCGTCTGGCGGTGCCTCAGATTGTTAACAAAGATCGCTTTGTTCATGCCGGATGCGGCGTTACCGCCTTATCCGGCCTACAAAATCATGCAAATTCAATATATTGCAGAAACGATGTAGGCCTGATAAGCGTAGCGCATCAGGCAATTTTGCGTTTGCCATCGGTTTGAGCATCGCACCTGACGGAGCCTCTTTACTTAAGGAATTTCATCCTGTGCAAATCCTTCAGCAAGTTGAAAACTATACGGCGTTAAGTGAACGCGCCAGCGAATATTTATTGGGTGTGATTCGTAGTAAACCGAACGCCGTGATCTGCCTGGCGACCGGAGCCACGCCATTACTGACGTATTATTATCTGGTGGAGAAAATCCACCAGCAGCATGTTGATGTCAGCCAGCTGACCTTCGTCAAGCTCGACGAATGGGTGGATCTGCCATTAACCCTGTCCGGCACCTGCGAAACCTTCCTTCAGCAACATATCGTACAGCCGCTGGGGCTACGTGAAGACCAGTTCATCAGCTTTCGCTCTGAAGATATTAACGAGACGGAGTGTGAGCGGGTAACGAATCTGATTGCGCTCAAAGGTGGGATCGATTTGTGCGTACTTGGACTGGGGAAAAACGGTCATCTGGGGCTGAACGAGCCGGGAGAAAGCCTGCAACCGGCCTGCCATATCAGCCAACTTGATGCCAGAACGCAGCAACATGAAATGTTAATAACCGCGGGTCGCCCCGTAACCCGGGGGATCACCTTAGGACTGAAGGATATTCTCAATGCCCGCGAAGTTTTGCTACTGGTGACTGGCGAAGGAAAGCAGGATGCAACAGCGCGTTTTCTCACGGCTAAAGTCTCCACCGCTATCCCGGCTTCGTTTTTATGGCTGCATAACCATTTCACATGCGTGATTGATGAGATGTGTCGTCGTTAACATTCTCTTTTGCCCGGCAAAATAAGAAAAGTGCTCATGAGTTTTGAGCACTTCGTTCCGGTTCAGTATGAACGTCCTCCGTTATTATGCCATCACAATGTAAACCTAAAGGTTGACAAAAAGATGGTGAAAAATCAGACTAACAAAAAACGTGATAAAAATTTTCCAGTCATGCTGTTAAGTGTGGCCAGAAAGGAATTGTTTGATCTTAGTGCAATCGATCGAGCGGAATTCATTGCTGCTATTGACGATTTCGAAGAATTAGGTCCCTGCTCTTCCCTGGTGAATACCGAAAAAGTTCAAGGGGATATGTATGAAATTAAAACACATAGTCAGAGCCATTGGTTAAGGGGTTTTTATTTTCACTTTCATCAAGGGCTATGGGTCATCACACATATCTTTGCTAAAAAAACGAACAAAACGCCTAAAGCCAACATCGAGTTAGGTTTAGCACGTTATAAGGCCTTACTTTCGACAAACAAAGCAAGCCTCCAGGAGAAATAGAAATGAAGAAAAATAACGAGTTACATCACTGGGAAGACGTGAAAACAGAATTACTTAAGGACGAAGCAACCGCTAATGCTCTTGATGTTGTTGTACAACGCAAAGCGGTTCTTTCCCAACTCGTGGAAAAACGCAAAGCCCTCAATCTGAGCCAAACCGCCGTGGCGAAGCAACTTGGTGTTACCCGACAAGCGGTGAGTAAATTTGAAAAAGGAGAAAGTTCACCAACATTAGATGTTGTTTTTAGCTATGCAAATGCTATCGGCATCGATCTGTTCGGCTCACTAAAAAGACTGATTGTTTAGCAAGTGGCCCCTGGGTTCTTCAAACGGGGCCACGGAGAGATATCACTCCCCTTGCTGCTCCAGCGCGTACTTATACAGCGCGTTTTTCTTCACGCCGTGAATTTCTGCTGCCAGCGCCGCCGCTTTTTTCAGCGGAAGCTCGGCCTGTAACAGCGCCAGCGTGCGCAGTGCATCGGCGGGTAAGTCGTCTTCCTGCGCCTTATGGCCTTCGACAATCAGCACCATTTCGCCTTTGCGGCGGTTTTCATCTTCCTTTACCCACGCCAGCAGCTCGCCAACGGGCGCGCCGTGAATGGTTTCCCAGGTTTTGGTGAGCTCACGAGCCAGCACCACGTAGCGCGATTCGCCCAATACCGCAACGATATCTTCCAGGCTATCTAACAGACGGTGGGTCGATTCATAAAAAATCAGCGTACGTGGTTCCGCTTCAATGGCTTTCAACGCATCGCGACGACCTTTTGATTTGGCAGGCAGGAAGCCTTCATAACAAAAACGATCGGATGGTAAACCCGCAGCGCTTAACGCAGTGATGGCAGCACATGGCCCCGGTAGTGGCACTATGCGAATCCCCGCTTCACGGCAGGTACGCACCAGATGGTAGCCAGGATCGTTAATTAGCGGCGTTCCAGCATCGGAAACCAGCGCAATGTTTTGCCCCTCTTGCAGCTTCGCCAGCAGCGTTTCGGCTTTTTGTTGTTCATTATGGTCATGAAGCGCGAACAACCGGGCGTTTATCCCAAAATGTTGCAGCAGTAAACCGGTATGACGGGTATCCTCGGCAGCAATCAGATCAACGGCCTGCAATACCTCAAGCGCACGCTGGGTAATGTCCGCCAGATTACCGATTGGCGTAGGTACAATATAGAGCTGGCCTTGAGAATTATCCGCCGATTGGTGTTGTTTCATTGTGTCGTCCGTATTGCCGATTTAATATTGAGCATTGCGTAAAAAAAATATCACTGGATACATTATGGTACCCTCAACATTTTCTCGTTTGAAAGCCGCGCGTTGTCTGCCTGTTGTTCTGGCAGCCCTAATTTTCGCCGGTTGTGGCACCCATACCCCCGATCAGTCCACTGCCTACATGCAGGGGACGGCGCAGGCCGATTCTGCCTTTTATCTACAGCAGATGCAGCAAAGCTCTGATGATACCAGGATCAACTGGCAATTACTCGCCATTCGTGCACTGGTGAAAGAAGGCAAAACCGGGCAAGCGGTGGAGTTGTTTAACCAACTACCGCAAGAACTAAACGATACCCAGCGTCGCGAGAAAACGCTGCTGGCGGTAGAAATCAAGCTGGCGCAAAAAGATTTTACTGGCGCACAGACCTTGTTGGCAAAAATCACGCCGACCGATTTAGAACAAAACCAGCAAGCGCGCTACTGGCAGGCGAAAATCGATGCCAGCCAGGGACGTCCTTCCATTGAATTACTGCGTGCGTTAGTCGCCCAGGAACCTCTGCTCGGCGCGAAGGAAAAGCAACAGAATATTGACGCTACCTGGCAAGCGCTATCGTCCATGACCCAACAGCAGGCGAATACGCTGGTGATTAACGCCGACGAAAATATCCTGCAAGGCTGGCTGGATCTGCAACGCGTCTGGTTTGATAACCGTAACGATCCCAACATGATGAAAGCCGGGATCGCCGACTGGCAAAAACGTTATCCGAACAACCCGGGCGCGAAAATGCTGCCAACACAGTTGGTAAACGTAAAAGCTTTCAAACCAGCGTCAACCAATAAAATCGCCCTGCTGCTGCCGTTGAATGGTCAGGCTGCGGTATTTGGTCGCACAATTCAACAAGGCTTTGAAGCGGCGAAAAACATTGGCACTCAGCCAGTGATCGCCCAGGTAGCTACCGCGCCTGCCGCTGACGTGGCAGAACAACCCCAGCCACAAACCGTGGATGGCGTTGCCAGCCCGGCACAAGCCTCGGTTAACGATCTAACGGGTGAAGAAACCGCAGCGCAGCCGGTGCCTGTAAGCGCCCCTGCGGCAAGTACTGCGGCGGTAAGCACGCCAGCGAATCCAGCCGCAGAACTGAAAATCTACGATACCTCTTCACAACCGCTTAGCCAGATCTTAAGCCAGGTTCAGCAAGACGGCGCGAGCATTGTGGTCGGTCCGCTGCTGAAAAATAATGTTGAGGAGTTGCTGAAGAGCAACACTCCACTGAACGTTCTGGCGCTGAATCAGCCGGAAAATATCGAAAACCGCGCTAATATCTGTTACTTCGCGCTATCGCCGGAAGATGAAGCACGCGATGCGGCACGTCATATTCGTGACCAGGGGAAACAGGCGCCGCTGGTGCTGATCCCGCGCAGTTCGCTTGGCGACCGCGTAGCAAACGCCTTCGCGCAAGAGTGGCAGAAATTGGGTGGCGGTACCGTTCTGCAACAAAAATTTGGTTCCATCAGCGAATTACGCGCGGGCGTGAATGGCGGCTCCGGCATCGCTTTAACGGGTAGCCCGATTACCCCCAGAGCGACAACTGATTCCGGCATGACCACAAACAATCCGACGCTGCAAACCACACCAACCGATGACCAGTTCACTAATAACGGTGGTCGTGTCGACGCGGTCTATATTGTGGCAACGCCGGGCGAAATCGCTTTCGTCAAACCGATGATCGCCATGCGTAACGGCAGCCATAGCGGCGCAACGCTGTACGCCAGTTCCCGCAGCGCACAAGGCTCCGCTGGCCCTGATTTCCGACTTGAGATGGAAGGATTACAGTACAGCGAGATCCCGATGCTGGCAGGCGGTAATCTGCCGTTAATGCAGCAGGCGCTCAGCGCGGTGAATAACGATTATTCGCTGGCTCGCATGTATGCAATGGGTGTTGATGCATGGTCGCTGGCAAATCATTTCTCACAAATGCGCCAGGTTCAGGGTTTTGAAATCAACGGTAATACCGGAGGTCTGACGGCTAACCCGGATTGCGTGATTAACAGGAAGTTATCATGGCTACAGTACCAACAAGGTCAGGTAGTCCCCGCCAGTTAACCACTAAACAGACCGGCGATGCGTGGGAAGTACAAGCGCGTCGCTGGCTGGAAGGCAAAGGACTGCGGTTTATCGCCGCTAACGTGAACGAGCGTGGCGGCGAGATCGATCTGATAATGCGTGAAGGCCAGACCACCGTTTTTGTCGAAGTGCGCTACCGCCGCTCTGCCCTATACGGCGGCGCGGTAGCCAGTGTGACCCGCAGCAAACAACACAAATTATTACAGACTGCCCGCTTGTGGCTCGCGCGTCATAATGGGAGTTTTGATACTGTGGATTGCCGGTTCGATGTGGTAGCCTTCACCGGGAATGAGGTTGAGTGGATTAAGGATGCCTTTAATGACCACTCATAATTAAGGTTTAAGGATTAGCGTGCAAGAAAGAATTAAAGCTTGCTTCACTGAAAGCATTCAAACTCAAATTGCGGCGGCAGAGGCGCTTCCGGATGCCATCTCCCGTGCAGCCATGACGCTGGTTCAGTCTCTGCTCAATGGCAACAAAATCCTCTGTTGTGGTAATGGAACCTCCGCTGCCAACGCACAGCATTTTGCTGCCAGCATGATCAACCGTTTCGAAACGGAGCGGCCCAGCCTACCTGCCATTGCACTAAATACTGATAATGTTGTCTTAACGGCGATTGCCAACGATCGCTTACATGATGAAGTGTATGCAAAACAGGTACGAGCGCTGGGTCATGCGGGAGATGTATTGTTAGCCATTTCTACTCGCGGTAACAGTCGCGATATCGTTAAAGCTGTTGAAGCCGCCGTTACGCGTGATATGACCATTGTGGCATTGACCGGCTATGACGGCGGTGAACTTGCAGGTTTGTTAGGGCCACAGGATGTGGAGATCCGCATTCCTTCGCATCGTAGTGCTCGCATTCAGGAAATGCATATGCTGACGGTAAATTGCCTGTGCGATCTGATCGATAACACGCTTTTCCCTCACCAGGATGATTAAGGAGAATACATGAAGGCATTATCGCCAATCGCGGTCCTTATTTCCGCGCTGCTGTTGCAAGGTTGTGTTGCCGCTGCCGTAGTGGGTACCGCTGCTGTGGGTACCAAAGCCGCAACTGACCCACGCAGTGTCGGTACCCAGGTGGACGATGGTACTCTGGAAGTGCGCGTGAACAGCGCATTGTCGAAAGACGAGCAGATTAAGAAAGAAGCGCGCATTAATGTAACGGCCTATCAGGGCAAAGTGCTGCTGGTTGGGCAGTCACCAAACTCTGAACTTTCGGCTCGCGCCAAACAGATTGCTATGGGCGTAGATGGCGCGAATGAAGTGTATAACGAGATTCGTCAGGGCCAGCCGATTGGTCTGGGCGAAGCATCTAACGATACGTGGATCACCACCAAAGTGCGTTCGCAGCTCTTAACCAGCGATCTGGTGAAATCGTCCAACGTGAAAGTGACTACCGAAAACGGTGAAGTGTTCCTGATGGGGCTGGTGACTGAACGTGAAGCGAAAGCAGCGGCAGATATTGCCAGCCGGGTGAGCGGCGTGAAGCGTGTGACCACGGCGTTTACGTTTATTAAATAGCAGCCCCTTGTAATGCCTGATGCGACGCTTGCCGCGTCTTATCAGGCCTACAACGATACAAAACGTAGGCCGGATAAGGCGCTCGCGCCGCATCCGGCATATTTAGAACAACAGCGCCAGCCCGCCGACAATCACGCCTGACACTGCCACCATCGCCCCCGTCAGCCATAAGGCTTTCGCCGGAAACGCTTTACGCAACATTATCAACGACGGCAAACTTACCGCTGGAAGCGTCATCAACAATGCCAGCGCCGGAGCAGTTCCCATACCTGCCAGCATCATCGTTTGTACAATCGGAATTTCTGCTGCCGTGGGAATGACAAACAAGCATCCCGCTACCGCCATCGCCATTACCCACATCAGGCTGTTATCGACAGCGCCATCGGCATGGGGGAATAACCAGACGCGAGCGGCACCCAACGCCAGTACTGCAAGGATATAAACCGGGATCGTACTCCAGAAAAGCGTCCATAGCGCCCTGCCCCAGCGGCTAAAAAACCCGCCCTGCACTTCCGGCATGTCAATTTCGACCGGTGCCTGCGTTTGCGGTGTTTCACGCACCCATTTTTGCACCAGCGTCGCAATCAGCAACACCATCACCAGCCCCGCCACCAGACGAATCGCGGCAAAGCCCCAGCCGAGGACAAATCCCATAAACACCAGCGTCGCCGGGTTTAACAACGGATTCCCCATCCAGAATGCCAGCGCACCGCCCATCGACACCTGTTGGCGACGCATTCCCGCCGCGACCGGAGCCGCACAGCAGGTACACATCATACCCGGCAGCGAAAACAGCGTTCCCAGCAGCGTGCCGCGAAAGCGCGATTGCCCAAGCGTGCGCAGCAGCCAGTCACGCGGGATCAGCACCTGAATCAACGAGCCGAGGATCACACCCAGCACCGCCGCTTTCCATACCGCGAGGAAATAGATCATCGCGTAATCCAACGCCGCTTGCCACGGATTAGCATCCGCCTGCGCAAGGATAGATTTACCGATACTGTGGGTTTCAGCGGCAGTAAAGGCTTTGCCGTAGTAAGGTTGCCATTTCACATACCAGAGACCGGCAATGACAACGAGAAAGAAAAGCGCGGGTTTCCACCACTGAATGGGCGTTGCCGCCTGAGATGAAGACTGACCAGTCATAGCATTCCCCAGGAATAAGTTATGATAATTGAGCGCGTGAATATTACGCTCGCTATCAATTCTTGGGAATAATTATTCAGCTCTTTTGCGTAATTCTGAAGAGCTTAAAATGGTCACGCCTTCATGCTCTGGCCGCATCGCCTCTGCCAGCATGACCCGCGCCACGTCTCTCGCATCAATGGATTTCCAGTTACCGGGTAACAAACGGAACAGCGGCGCAAAAAGCGTTTCGTTCATCCGCTGTTTGCTACGATCGCCCAGCAACATCGACGGGCGAGCGATGGTTAGTTTCGGCCAGTTCTGGGCGATTAATGCTTCTTCCATCTCCCCTTTGACGCGGTTATAGAAAAACGGCGAGTGGGCATTGGCACCCATAGCACTAACCACCAGCATATGCTGAGCGCCCAGTCGCCGCCCGGTTAATGCGGTGTCCACAACCAGCGTGTAATCGGCATGAATAAACGCCTCTTTGCTCCCCGCTTCTCGCCGCGTGGTGCCGAGACAACAAAACACAATGTCGATGGGATCGGTGACCTGCGCCAGCGCGTCGGTCAGTTGCGGATCATGGGGATTAAACACGCCAGGCATATCGCCCAACGGGCGTCGCGTCGGCGCGGCTATGGCGTTAACTTTCGGTTCATTAATCAACATCCGCAGCAGGTGACCGCCCACCAGCCCCGTTGCGCCTGTAATCAGTACCTGACTCATCTTCGCTCCTTTACAGAATTGTCCGCCTTGCGCTCCCTGGTACATGCACCAGGCTTAATAGTCTACGAGGTAATTATCCCCGATCGTGAGAAATTCGCCTCATCCAATGCAACAACGCGGAGGAAACATGAGTAAGAAGATTGCCGTTTTAATCACTGATGAATTTGAGGATTCAGAATTCACTTCACCCGCAGACGAGTTCCGTAAAGCCGGACACGAAGTGATTACCATTGAAAAACAAGCGGGTAAACCGGTGAAAGGCAAAAAAGGAGAAGCCAGCGTGACCATCGATAAATCCATCGATGAAGTGACGCCAGCAGAGTTTGATGCCCTGCTGCTACCAGGCGGTCATTCACCGGATTATCTGCGTGGCGACAACCGTTTTGTCACCTTTACCCGAGATTTTGTGAATAGCGGCAAACCTGTTTTCGCCATCTGTCACGGCCCGCAGCTGCTGATCAGCGCCGATGTGATTCGGGGGCGCAAACTGACCGCCGTTAAACCGATCATTATTGATGTTAAAAACGCGGGCGCGGAATTTTACGATCAGGAAGTGGTGGTCGATAAAGATCAGCTGGTTACCAGCCGAACACCGGACGATTTGCCAGCGTTTAACCGCGAGGCGTTACGCCTGCTCGGTGCCTGAATTACGTAGCCAAATCATTTTTTTACCAAAGCCCAGCGTATTGTCGGTGAATTTGATTTCATCGAGCCGGATTTCCCACACCGGCGCCGACAGCATTCGGGCAACCGGAAAGCGACGATTGTACGCCTTGCGCGCGTGGTCGCTTTCCTCACCTTCCAGCCTGCGGATCTCGCCTTTAAACTGCACGCCACGGATTAACGCTACCGTTTTCGGCTGCCCGTTTACCGTTCCGGCAACCGCCGCCTGCGGCCCGCTCATCTGCGCGTGGCGCGTTTTTTCTTCCGTCAAAATGTAGAAGGCAACTTTCTGCGCATCAAAAAGATAAAAGGCATTAGCGCACCAGAGTTCCCCTTCCTGCTGCACACACCAGGTGACAACATGTTGTTTTGCCAGCCAACGGCTGATGGCGGTGAGTGTTTCCATTGCTGTTCTCTTTTATACTGTGGGCCAGACCTTAACATGTGACGCAGACGATGACACCCTGGTTTCTTTACTTGATCCGTACCGCCGACAATAAGCTTTATACCGGGATCACCACGGATGTCGAACGCCGCTATCAGCAACATCAGAGCGGCAAAGGGGCAAAAGCACTGCGTGGGAAAGGTGAACTAACGCTGGCGTTTTCCGCGCCAGTGGGTGACCGTTCGCTGGCACTACGGGCGGAATATCGCGTTAAGCAACTGACCAAACGGCAAAAAGAGCGTCTGGTAGCGGAAGGCGCAGGGTTTGCAGAGTTATTAAGGAGTCTGCAAACCCCGGAGATTAAAAGCGATTGAAGTGATCGTGATACTCAACCAGCCCGGTTACGCCGTTCAGCGCGTCATCCGCTAAACGATGTACCTGGAAGGCGCTTTCAGTGCCCGGCCAGCGACAACGCAAATCGTGATGTGCAGCCAGCTCAAAGCCGAAACGACTGTACAGCGCAGGATCGCCCAGCGTCACCACTGCGGCATAGCCGAACTCATTAAGCGAATCGAGTCCTTCATAGACCAGTTGGCGTGCCAGCCCCTGTCCACGGTATTTTTCATCAACCGCCAACGGAGCCATGCCGACCCATTGCAGGTCTTCGCCCTGCACATCAACCGGACTAAATGCCACATAGCCAATGACCTGACCTTCGTCATCTGTCGCCACCAGGCCCAGCGTCAGAAAGCCATCTTCACGCAGATCGTGAACCAGCTTCGCTTCCGCATCGCTTTCGAATGAACGACGCAGCAGGGCATCAATACCCGGCGCATCAATGGGAATTTCTACTCGAATTAGCATGGTTCACCTACCGATGTCTGTTTGGTTTCAGGCGCGGTTTTCATTCCCGCCTCAACAAAATCCGCCAGTTGCAGCAGCATCATACGTAAGGCTTTCGGCATCTGCTCCAGTTCAATGGCGTCCATCAGGTTTTTCACATACAGCCCCAGCTCCGTATCGCCTTCAATCATCAGCCGACGTTGGAAGAAGAGCGTGTCTGGATCTTGTTTACGCGCCGCAATCATCAGCAGATCGCTGGCGTCGGCACTAAAACTCACATCAGCTTGCGCGTTCTGGCTGACAACCAGTTTGCCATTCACCACCGAGGTAAACCATTGCAGGTCAATATCACGCACATGAATACTTAACCAGCGGCCTTCAAGAAACTCCAGCTCGCCGTCGTCCAGCGCCTGACGGAATTGCCAGCTTAAGACCTGCTCAAGAACCTGGCGTTTAAGCGCAAATGGCGTCAGTTTTACCGGTACACTCAACAGAGATGGCCCCAAATGCACAATGCGGGAACGCAGTTTATCCAACACGAGTTTTACTCCCTGCTTCAACAATCATCCTATTTTGCCATATTGGAAAAATAACATGGCGGTATAAATCAACAATTCCATATGAAATTGCTGCTACCACCAATACAACTTTAACTGCCTTAAATCAAAAATTGTCGCAGCAGGGTTAACTAAAATCCCAGTTCGTTAACATTTTTGCGCTTTGACTGCGCAACCTTCAGGAAAAATTATGGAGCTGCTCTGCCCTGCCGGAAATCTCCCGGCGCTTAAGGCGGCCATCGAAAACGGCGCAGATGCTGTTTATATCGGGCTAAAAGATGATACTAATGCCCGTCACTTCGCCGGCCTTAACTTTACCGAGAAAAAATTGCAGGAAGCGGTGAGTTTTGTTCATCAACATCACCGCAAACTTCACATCGCAATTAACACTTTTGCGCATCCGGACGGTTACGCCCGTTGGCAGCGCGCCGTGGATATGGCGGCGCAGCTGGGTGCCGACGCGCTGATCCTCGCCGACCTCGCCATGCTGGAGTACGCCGCCGAGCGATACCCGCATATTGAGCGTCATGTGTCAGTGCAGGCTTCGGCAACCAATGAAGAGGCGATTAACTTCTATCATCGCCATTTTGACGTTGCCCGCGTGGTGCTACCGCGCGTGTTGTCGATTCATCAGGTGAAACAACTGGCGCGGGTTACCCCTGTACCGCTGGAAGTGTTCGCTTTCGGCAGCCTGTGCATTATGTCGGAAGGCCGTTGCTATCTGTCGTCGTATCTGACGGGGGAATCGCCCAACACCGTGGGCGCGTGTTCTCCGGCCCGCTTCGTGCGCTGGCAACAAACGCCGCAGGGGCTGGAATCCCGCCTGAACGAAGTGCTGATCGACCGTTATCAGGACGGCGAAAACGCAGGTTATCCGACGCTGTGTAAAGGGCGTTATCTGGTGGACGGCGAGCGTTATCACGCGCTTGAAGAACCAACCAGTCTCAATACCCTGGAACTGCTGCCGGAGTTAATGGCGGCAAATATTGCTTCGGTGAAAATTGAAGGCCGCCAGCGTAGCCCGGCGTATGTCAGCCAGGTGGCGAAAGTCTGGCGTCAGGCTATCGACCGTTGTAAGGCCGATCCGCAAAACTTCGTACCGCAAAGCGCGTGGATGGAGACGCTCGGGTCGATGTCCGAAGGCACGCAGACCACCCTTGGCGCGTATCACCGTAAATGGCAGTGAGAAAAGCAATGAAATATTCCTTAGGGCCGGTGCTGTGGTACTGGCCAAAAGAGACGCTGGAAGAATTTTATCAGCAGGCCGCAGCCAGCAGCGCCGACGTGATTTATCTTGGTGAAGCGGTATGCAGCAAGCGCCGGGCAACTAAAGTTGGCGACTGGCTGGAGATGGCAAAATCGCTCGCCGGAAGTGGCAAGCAGATTGTGCTCTCCACGCTGGCGCTGGTGCAGGCATCCTCCGAACTGGGCGAACTGAAACGCTATGTTGAGAACGGTGAGTTTCTGATTGAAGCCAGCGATCTCGGCGTGGTGAATATGTGCGCTGAGCGCAAACTGCCGTTCGTCGCCGGGCATGCGCTGAACTGCTACAACGCGGTGACGCTGAAAATATTGCTTAAACAGGGCATGATGCGCTGGTGTATGCCGGTGGAACTTTCCCGCGACTGGCTGGTGAATCTGCTTAATCAGTGCGATGAACTGGGCATTCGCAACCAGTTTGAAGTGGAAGTCTTGAGCTACGGTCATCTGCCACTGGCCTACTCCGCCCGCTGCTTTACCGCGCGTTCGGAAGACCGCCCGAAAGATGAGTGTGAAACCTGCTGCATTAAGTATCCGAACGGGCGCAACGTGCTGTCGCAGGAAAACCAACAAGTGTTTGTACTCAACGGCATTCAGACCATGAGCGGCTACGTTTACAACCTCGGTAACGAGCTGGCATCCATGCAGGGATTGGTTGATGTGGTCCGCCTGTCACCGCAGGGTACTGACACTTTCGCGATGCTCGACGCCTTCCGCGCCAATGAAAATGGCGCTGCGCCACTGCCGTTGACGGCAAACAGCGACTGTAACGGCTACTGGAGACGGCTGGCCGGGCTGGAGCTGCAAGCGTAAGTATATAGCTCACTTTGTTAACAACTTTAACTACTCTTTAATGCAGTATTAAAGATTAATCGGTAACAAAGTGAGCTGTTATGACTGATAAAACCATTGCGTTTTCGCTACTCGATCTGGCCCCCATTCCCGAAGGTTCTTCAGCGCGAGAAGCGTTCTCCCACTCTCTCGACCTCGCCCGTCTGGCTGAAAAGCGCGGCTATCATCGCTACTGGCTGGCTGAACACCACAATATGACCGGCATTGCCAGTGCTGCAACGTCGGTATTGATTGGCTATCTGGCGGCGAATACCACCACGCTGCATCTGGGTTCCGGCGGCGTGATGTTGCCTAACCACTCACCGTTGGTCATTGCCGAACAGTTCGGCACGCTTAATACACTCTATCCGGGGCGAATCGATTTAGGGCTGGGACGTGCTCCAGGTAGCGATCAGCGGACAATGATGGCGCTACGTCGTCATATGAGCGGCGATATTGATAATTTCCCCCGCGATGTCGCGGAGCTGGTGGACTGGTTTGACGCCCGCGATCCCAATCCGCATGTGCGCCCGGTACCGGGCTATGGTGAGAAAATCCCGGTGTGGTTGCTAGGCTCCAGCCTTTACAGTGCGCAACTGGCAGCGCAGCTTGGTCTGCCGTTCGCGTTTGCCTCACACTTCGCGCCGGATATGCTGTTCCAGGCGCTGCATCTTTATCGCAGCAACTTCAAACCGTCAGCACGGCTGGAAAAACCGTACGCGATGGTGTGCATCAATATTATCGCCGCCGACAGCAACCGCGATGCCGAATTCCTGTTTACCTCGATGCAGCAAGCCTTTGTGAAGCTGCGCCGCGGCGAAACCGGGCAACTGCCGCCGCCGATTCAAAATATGGATCAGTTCTGGTCGCCGTCCGAGCAGTATGGCGTGCAGCAGGCACTGAGTATGTCGCTGGTGGGCGATAAAGCGAAAGTGCGTCATGGCTTGCAGTCGATCCTGCGCGAAACCGACGCTGATGAGATTATGGTTAACGGGCAGATTTTCGACCACCAGGCGCGGCTGCATTCGTTTGAGCTGGCGATGGATGTGAAGGAAGAGTTGTTGGGATAGTGTGTTTTAACGCGGGAAGCCTTATCCGAGCTGGCAACGCTGTCCTACGTAGGCCTGATAAGCGAAGCACATCAGGCATTGTGTAGGCAGCAGACATGTCGGATAAGGCACCGCTGATTACTGATACACCGGCAGCAAATTAAAGCTCGATAAAATATGGATCAATGCGTTACCAACGCCAAACACCAGAATCAGCACAATCATCGGTTTGCCGCCCCAGACGCGGAATTTCGGGCTGCCAAAGCGTTTACGCGATGCGCGGGCCAACAGCGCCGGAACAATTGCCGCCCAGATGGTAGCCGCTAAACCGGCATAACCAATGGCGTACAGGAATCCGTTCGGGAACAGCAGACCACCCACGACAGGCGGGGCAAAGGTCAGCAATGCTGTTTTCAAACGGCCCATAGCCGAGTCGTCGAAACCAAACAGATCTGCCAGATAGTCAAACAAACCCAGCGTTACGCCAAGGAACGAACTCGCTACCGCAAAGTTTGAGAACACGACCAGCAGAAGGTCCAGGCTACGGCTGTTCAGCACGCCGCTTAATGCCTGTACCAGCACATCAATATTACCGCCCTTCTCGGCGATGCCGATAAACTCCGGACGAGGGATGTTACCCATCGTCGCCAGCAACCAGATGGTATACAGCGCCAGCGCCATCAGCGTACCGTACACCAGGCATTTCACGATGGTTTTCGGATCTTTGCCGTAATACTTCATCAGGCTCGGCACGTTACCGTGATAACCAAACGACGCCAGGCAGAACGGCAGGGTCATCAGCAAATACGGCGCATAAGACGCATTGCTTTCGGCGACGTTGAACAATGTCGCAGGCTGTACATGCCCCAGCAGGCTACCGAAGGTGAGGAAGAAGGTAATGACTTTCGCCCCCAGCACAATCGCCGTCATCCGGCTGACCGCTTTGGTGCTCAACCACACCACAAACGCCACCAACAGTGCAAAACCAAAACCCGCCGCGCGTGCCGGGACGTTCAGCGACATCTCCGCGAAGGTGTGATGCAGAATCGAACCACTGGCAGAAATATAGGCATAGGTCAGGATATAGAGCACAAAGGCAATGGAAATGCCGTTGACCACGTTCCAGCCTTTGCCCAGCAAATCTTTGGTGATGGTGTCAAAACTCGAACCGATCCGGTAATTCAGGTTAGCTTCCAGAATCATCAATCCGGAATGCAGCATGCAGAACCAAGTGAAGATCAGCGCCGCCATTGACCAGAAGAACCACGCACCGGACATGACCACTGGCAGAGAAAACATCCCTGCGCCAATAATGGTGCCGCCGATAATCACCACGCCGCCAAGCAGCGACGGTGACGTTTGGGTGGTGGTTAGTGTTGCCATGAGGGCTTCTCTCCAGTGAAAAATAGTGCGACTGCGTTGTTATGCATTGCACTGTACCAGTACACGAGTACAAAAGACAGAAAAAAAGCCCCGATTGTTAAAATCGGGGCTGTATATATTATTTTACAGACTGTGTTCGCTGTTCAGCGATGATTACGCATCGCCACCGAAACGACGACGACCGGTAGAGTCATCACGACGCGGTGCGCGGCCTTCACGACGTTCACCGCTAAAACGGCGACCATCACCACGACCACCTTCACGGCGTTCACCGCTGAAGTTACGACCGCCTTCACGACCACCTTCACGACGCTCGCCACTGAAACCACGACCACCCCCACGACGCTCACCGCCAGTATGCGGCTGTGCATCGCCCAGTAACTGCATGTTCATCGGCTTGTTGAGAATGCGAGTGCGCGTAAAGTGTTGCAGCACTTCACCCGGCATACCTTTCGGCAGTTCGATGGTGGAGTGAGAAGCAAACAGCTTGATGTTACCGATGTAACGGCTGCTGATGTCGCCTTCGTTAGCAATCGCGCCAACGATATGACGAACTTCAACACCATCATCACGGCCCACTTCAATGCGGTACAGCTGCATATCGCCAACGTCACGACGTTCACGACGCGGACGATCTTCACGGTCGCCGCGCGGGCCACGGTCGTTACGATCGCGCGGACCACGATCATCACGGTCACGGAATTCACGTTTCGGACGCATCGGCGCATCTGGCGGAACAATCAGAGTACGTTCACCCTGTGCCATTTTCAGCAGTGCGGCTGCCAGAGTTTCGAGATCCAGCTCTTCACCTTCTGCAGTCGGCTGAATTTTGCTCAGCAGTGCGCGGTATTGATCCAGATCGCTGCTTTCCAGCTGCTGCTGTACTTTAGCGGCGAATTTTTCCAGACGGCGTTTGCCCAGCAGTTCTGCGTTCGGCAGTTCTACTTCCGGAATAGTCAGCTTCATAGTACGTTCAATGTTGCGCAGCAGACGACGCTCGCGGTTCTCAACGAACAGCAGCGCGCGGCCAGCACGCCCCGCACGACCGGTACGACCGATACGGTGAACGTAAGACTCAGAATCCATCGGGATATCGTAGTTAACCACCAGGCTGATACGCTCAACGTCCAGGCCACGGGCCGCAACATCGGTCGCAATCAGGATGTCCAGACGACCATCTTTCAGGCGTTCCAGTGTCTGCTCACGCAGCGCCTGGTTCATGTCACCGTTCAGCGCGGCGCTGTTGTAGCCGTTACGCTCAAGAGCTTCAGCCACTTCCAGAGTCGCGTTTTTGGTACGAACGAAGATAATCGCCGCATCAAAATCTTCCGCTTCCAGGAAACGTACCAGTGCTTCGTTTTTACGCATGCCCCAGACAGTCCAGTAGCTCTGGCTGATGTCAGGACGGGTCGTTACGCTGGACTGAATGCGCACTTCCTGCGGCTCTTTCATAAAGCGGCGGGTAATGCGACGAATCGCTTCCGGCATGGTTGCAGAGAACAGAGCGGTCTGATGACCTTCCGGGATCTGCGCCATAATGGTTTCAACGTCTTCGATGAAGCCCATGCGCAGCATTTCGTCAGCTTCATCCAGAACCAGACCGCTCAGTTTAGAGAGGTCCAGAGTGCCACGTTTCAGGTGGTCCAGCAGACGGCCCGGAGTACCGACAACGATCTGCGGCCCCTGACGCAGGGCGCGTAATTGCACGTCATAACGCTGGCCGCCGTACAGGGCAACCACGTTTACGCCGCGCATGTGTTTAGAGAAATCCGTCATTGCTTCAGCAACCTGTACCGCCAGTTCGCGGGTCGGTGCCAGCACCAGAATCTGTGGTGCTTTCAGCTCAGGATCAAGATTCTGCAGCAGAGGTAAAGAGAATGCTGCAGTTTTTCCGCTCCCCGTCTGGGCCATACCCAGAACGTCGCGGCCATTCAGCAGATGTGGAATACACTCTGCCTGAATTGGAGATGGTTTTTCGTAACCCAGATCGTTAAGGGCTTCAAGGATAGGAGCCTTCAGGCCCAGATCTGCAAAAGTGGTTTCGAATTCAGCCATGTAGTACGTGTGCCTCAAAATTAATGGCGGCCAGTCTACATAACTCATCATGAAATTGATCAGCAATTTTCATTGAAAAGTGTGAACCGGCTCAAAGTAGGTGTATTAACGAACAACAACGCCCTCACCCGTTAAGGTGATGGCAATCAAATAAGATTACGGGCTGATGTGTACGTCAGCTATTGCTGGTCCGATTCTGCCAGGTCATCTTGGTCCTGGCCCAGGAGCGATAATTCCAACAATGCGTATCGGTGCTCAACAAAGTTATGAACGTTGTTGGCAACCGCCAGTTTGAACAGTGCCGTGGCGCTGTCCAAATCCCCCAGACTTAGGTAGTACTTACCTAAATAGAAGTTGGTTTCACTGAGATGCTCAGCGAGCGAGGTGTTATCCGTTGCGTCCGCCTTGAGCCTTTCCATTAACGTTTGTTCGCTAATGTTGCCCAGGTAGAACTCGACAATGTTCCATCCCCACTGTTCCTTGTCCGATTTTTCGAAGTGCTGTTTCAACACTTCTTTAGCCTGCTTCTCATCGAGCTTCTGCTCGGCGAGATAAAGCCACAGACTACGGAAAGGATCATTGGGATCGTCTTGATAAAACGCCAGCAGATCATCTTGCGCTAACTTGTCACGACCGCCGTAATATAATGCGATCCCGCGATTCAAGTGCGCGTAGTTGTAAGTTGGATCAAGCTCAAGTACAGAATCAAACGCTTCATAGGCAGCATCAAAATTGCCTGCCTGCGTTAAATATATGCCTAAGTAATTGAATACTTCAGGCATATCCGGTCGGATTGCCAGCGCTTGCGAAAAATCGTTACGCGCTAATGCCCTCAGACCGAGACTATCATACAACACTCCGCGCTCATATAAAAGCTGTGCGCGTTCGTCATCGGTTAAAGCCCGACTGGCAAGGATTTGTTCCATACGTGCCAGAATCACTTCCTGCTGTAAAGTCGGTTGCAATGGTACCGCGAGGACTTCACTTTTACGCCAGGAAGTATTACTGCATCCTGCAAGCGTAAGTGCTGTCGCAACGAAACACCAGCGCAAAAAAGGCTTCATTTCCCACTCCCGAAGACCACGGTTGAATGAACGTCCTGTTCCCGGTTGCTAACAAGGCGTCCTGCCCGGTTAAAAGCCCCCCGCCGCAGCGGAGGGCAAATGGCAACCTTACTCGCCCTGTTCAGCAGCCGGAGCTTCCGGTGCTGCAGCAGGTTGAGACTGCTCAGTCGCTTCTTTAATGCTCAGACGGATACGGCCCTGGCGATCAACTTCCAGAACTTTCACCGGTACTTCCTGACCCATCTGCAGGTAATCGGTCACTTTCTCAACGCGTTTGTCAGCGATTTGAGAGATGTGGACCAGACCTTCTTTACCGCCACCAATGGCAACAAATGCGCCAAAGTCAACGATACGGGTCACTTTACCATTGTAGACGCGGCCCACTTCGATTTCTGCAGTGATCTCTTCGATACGACGAATTGCGTGTTTCGCTTTCTCGCCATCGGTCGCTGCGATCTTCACAGTACCGTCATCTTCGATTTCGATGGTGGTGCCTGTTTCTTCGGTCAGAGCACGGATTACAGAACCGCCTTTACCGATAACATCTTTGATCTTGTCCGGGTTGATCTTGATGGTATGGATACGCGGTGCGAACTCAGAGATATCGCCACGCGGCGCGTTGATCGCCTGTTCCATTACACCCAAGATGTGCAGACGCGCACCTTTAGCCTGGTTCAGTGCAACCTGCATGATCTCTTTGGTGATACCTTCAATTTTGATATCCATCTGCAGTGCAGAGATACCGTCGCGGGAACCCGCAACTTTGAAGTCCATATCGCCCAGGTGATCTTCGTCACCCAAAATGTCAGACAGTACAACGTAGTTGTCGCCTTCTTTCACCAGACCCATCGCGATACCCGCAACAGCGGCTTTGATCGGCACACCTGCGTCCATCAGCGCCAGAGACGCGCCGCACACGGAAGCCATAGAAGAGGAACCGTTGGATTCGGTGATTTCAGACACAACACGTACGGTGTACGGGAATTTGTCCATATCCGGCATTACTGCCAGCACGCCGCGCTTCGCCAGACGACCGTGGCCAATTTCACGACGCTTCGGAGAACCGACCATGCCGGTTTCACCTACGGAGTACGGAGGGAAGTTGTAGTGGAACAGGAAGGTGTCAGTACGTTCGCCCATCAGTTCATCAAGAACTTGCGCGTCACGTGCAGTACCCAGCGTTGCGGTAACCAGCGCCTGCGTTTCACCACGGGTGAACAGCGCAGAACCGTGAGTACGCGGCAGCACGCCAGTACGCACATCCAGACCACGGATCATATCTTTTTCACGACCGTCGATACGCGGTTCGCCTGCCAGTACGCGGCTACGAACAACATTTTTCTCGATAGCGTGCAGAATTTCACCCAGTTCGTTTTCGTCCAGGGTTTCATCTTCAGCAAGCAGCGTCGCGATGGTTTCAGATTTGATGACGTCAACCTGCGCATAACGCTCTTGTTTGTCGGTGATGCGGTAAGCATCGCTCAGACGAGCTTCAGCCAGTGCAGCAACGCGCGCGTTCAGCGCTTCGTTTACCGGCTCCGGGTGCCAGTCCCAACGCGGTTTACCGGCTTCTTTCACCAGTTCATTGATGTTCTGAATAACAACCTGCTGTTGTTCATGACCGAACACTACTGCGCCCAGCATCTGGTCTTCGCTCAGCAGTTCAGCTTCAGATTCAACCATCAGTACAGCGGCTTCAGTACCCGCAACAACCAAGTCCAGTTTGCTCTCTTTCAGCTCGTCCTGAGTCGGGTTCAGTACGTACTGGTCATTGATGTAACCTACGCGGGCAGCACCAATCGGACCATTGAACGGAATACCAGACAGAGACAGTGCTGCGGAAGCACCAATCATCGCGACGATATCCGGGTTAACCTGCGGGTTAACAGAAACCACGGTGGCGATAACCTGAACTTCGTTGACGAAGCCTTCCGGGAACAGCGGGCGAATCGGGCGGTCAATCAGACGCGCGATCAGGGTTTCGCCTTCGCTTGGGCGGCCTTCACGACGGAAGAAGCTACCCGGGATACGACCAGCAGCGTAGGTACGCTCCTGATAGTTAACGGTCAGTGGGAAGAAGTCCTGACCTGGTTTGGCTTTTTTCTGGCCGACAACGGTAACAAATACCGCGGTGTCATCCATGCTAACCATAACAGCGGCAGTGGCTTGACGCGCCATCATGCCGGTTTCCAGAGTCACGGTGTGTTGGCCGTACTGGAATTTACGAACGATCGGATTAAGCAATGTAATACCCTTTTCTTTCTTAGACAGCACCTTACGGTACTGGTGTTAATACCCGATCTTCTGCGCATCCTCGCGACTAATGACAACCCTAACCCAGCCAAATGTGGGTAAAGCCTCTCATTAGCCGCGCGAACCTCTGCAACGGAAGATCATTCATAGCAACAATACATTAGTTTCCAGTGAATTGCTGCCGTCAGTTTGAAAAAAGGGGCCACTCAGGCCCCTTTTCTGAAACTCGCAAGAATTAGCGACGCAGACCCAGGCGCTCGATGAGCTGGGTGTAACGTGCTACGTCTTTACGTTTCAGGTAGTCGAGCAGTTTACGACGCTGAGAAACCATGCGCAGCAGACCACGACGGCTGTGGTGATCTTTTTTGTGCTCTGCAAAGTGGCCCTGCAGGTGGTTGATCTGTGCAGTCAGCAGTGCTACCTGAACTTCAGTAGAACCGGTGTCGTTTTCACCACGACCAAACTCAGAAACGATTTTAGCTGTTGCTTCAGTACTTAGAGACATTTTAAAACTCCAAAGTATATAGAATGAAAGGACGCCGATCTCTAATTCAGCGATCCCAGTGTACGTTACGCAAAGTGTTAAATATTTTACGCGACGTTAAGCGGCAGTATTCTACTCGTAGCGACCTGTTATCGCAAGACGGTTAACATTACGCCGGATATTCAACCACCAGGCGACGAGGCGCTACGCGGCCTTCATCGTCAATTTCACCCATACCGATAAACTTGCCATTCTCACCTTCTGTAACACGAACCAGTCCTTCCAGCGGCGCACCAGATGTACGAACTGGGTTACCATTTTTGAAGTAAACAGAAGACGTTAACGGAAGATTCACCACCGGATAGTCCGAAGCTGGACTGTCCATTGGCATCAGTAATGGATCAAGTAACTCCGCAGCCGGAATATCCTGCTGTTCAGCTTGCTCAACAAGTTCACGCAGGTGCTCCAGGGTCACCATCCGTTCAACCGGATATTTACTTACCGCCAGACGGCGCAGGTAAATAACATGCGCGCCACAGCCGAGTTTTTCACCCAGGTCGTCAACGATAGTGCGGATATAAGTGCCTTTTGAGCAGTGAATTTCCAGCTCCAGCTCATTGTCTTCATGGCGAATAAACAGCAATTCATAAACGGTAATCGGGCGCGCTTCACGTGGAACTTCAATGCCCTGACGCGCGTATTCGTACAGTTTTTTGCCCTGATATTTCAGTGCTGAATACATCGAAGGGATCTGTTCGACATCGCCACGGAAAGTATCCAGCGCCGCCGCCAGTTGCTCTGCGCTAAAGGTTACCGGACGCTCCTCAACGATTTGTCCATCTGCGTCAGAAGTATCGGTACGCTGTCCAAGACGCGCAATCACCCGATAGCGTTTGTCGGAGTCCAGCAGATACTGGGAAAACTTCGTCGCTTCCCCGAGGCAAATCGGTAACATGCCAGTTGCCAGCGGGTCCAGCGCACCGGTGTGTCCGGCACGGTTGGCGTTATATATACGTTTCACTTTTTGCAGCGCATCGTTGCTGGACATACCCTGCGGTTTATCCAGCAACAAAACGCCGTTAATGTCGCGACCGCGACGACGAGGACGACTCATTAGTCCTCCTTGCTGTCGTCCGGGTTAACACGACGTTCTTCGTCATGTTTGACCACGCTGGTCACCAGATTTGACATACGCATCCCTTCAACCAGTGAGTTGTCGTAGAAGAAGGTCAGTTCCGGCACGATACGCAGACGCATCGCTTTACCCAGCAGGCTGCGGATGAAACCAGAAGCTTCCTGCAACGCTTTGATGCCCGCTTTAACCGCGTCTTCATCTTTGTCGTTGAGGAACGTCACATATACTTTGGCATACGCCAGGTCACGAGACATTTCGACACCGGAAACGGTGGTCATCATGCCCAGACGAGGATCTTTAATTTCACGCTGCAGGATGAGAGCAATCTCTTTTTGCATTTCCTGCGCTACGCGCTGCGGGCGACCAAATTCTTTCGCCATAATAAATTCTCCTGACAAAAAAGGGGCTGTTAGCCCCTTTTTAAAATTAATTTCAGGTGGAAGGGCTGTTCACGTAGGCCTGATAAGACGCGCCAGCGTCGCATCAGGCAATCCATGCCGGATGCGGCGTAAACGCCTTATCCCGCATGGAACCCTAAAAACCTTAAGCGATGGTACGTTGGATCTCGATGATTTCGAATACTTCGATCACATCGCCAGTGCGGACGTCGTTGTAGTTCTTAACGCCGATACCACATTCCATACCGTTACGGACTTCGTTAACGTCATCTTTGAAGCGGCGCAGGGACTCCAGCTCACCTTCGTAGATAACCACGTTGTCGCGCAGGACGCGGATCGGGTTGTGACGTTTAACCACACCTTCGGTAACCATACAGCCTGCAATGGCACCAAATTTCGGCGATTTGAACACGTCACGAACTTCCGCCAGACCGATAATCTGCTGTTTCAGTTCAGGAGACAGCATACCGCTCATCGCCGCTTTCACTTCGTCGATCAGGTTATAGATGACGGAGTAGTAACGCAGATCCAGGCTTTCCGCTTCAATCACTTTACGTGCAGAGGCATCAGCACGAACGTTAAAGCCAACCAGGATGGCGTTGGACGCCGCAGCCAGGGTGGCGTCGGTTTCGGTGATACCACCTACACCAGAACCGATGATCTTCACTTTAACTTCGTCAGTAGACAGTTTCAGCAAGGAGTCGGAGATCGCTTCCACAGAACCCTGTACGTCTGCCTTCAGGACGATATTCACTTCGTGAACTTCGCCTTCGGTCATGTTGGCGAACATGTTCTCGAGTTTAGATTTCTGCTGACGAGCCAGTTTAACTTCGCGGAATTTGCCCTGACGGTACAGTGCAACTTCACGTGCTTTCTTCTCGTCACGTACAACGGTAACTTCATCACCCGCAGCCGGAACACCGGACAAGCCGAGGATTTCCACCGGAATGGACGGACCCGCTTCCAGCACTTCCTGACCCAGTTCGTTACGCATCGCACGAACACGACCGTATTCGAAGCCACACAGAACGATATCGCCCTTGTGCAGAGTACCTTCGCGTACCAGTACAGTAGCAACCGGACCACGACCTTTATCGAGGAAGGATTCGATAACCGCACCGCTCGCCATCCCGTTACGTACGGCTTTCAGTTCCAGGACTTCAGCCTGCAGCAGGATAGCATCCAGCAGTTCATCAATACCGGTACCCGCTTTTGCAGATACGTGTACGAACTGGCTTTCGCCGCCCCACTCTTCTGGCAGGATGCCGTACTGAGAGAGTTCGTTCTTAACGCGATCCGGATCGGCTTCTGGTTTATCGATTTTGTTCACAGCAACCACTACCGGAACACCCGCCGCTTTCGCGTGCTGGATAGCTTCGATGGTCTGCGGCATTACGCCGTCGTCTGCAGCAACAACCAGGACTACGATGTCCGTTGCCTGCGCACCACGTGCACGCATTGAAGTAAACGCGGCGTGCCCCGGGGTGTCCAGGAAGGTGATCATGCCGTTTTCAGTTTCAACGTGGTATGCACCAATGTGCTGGGTAATGCCGCCCGCTTCGCCAGAGGCCACTTTCGTTGAACGAATGTAGTCCAGCAGAGAGGTTTTACCGTGGTCAACGTGACCCATGATGGTCACAACCGGCGCGCGCGGTTCAGCCGCAGCACCCGTGTCACGGTCGCTCATTACCGCCTCTTCCAGCTCGTTTTCACGACGCAGGATAACTTTGTGGCCCATCTCTTCAGCAACCAGCTGTGCGGTTTCCTGATCGATAACCTGGTTGATGGTTGCCATTGCGCCCAGTTTCATCATCGCTTTGATGACCTGAGAGCCTTTAACCGCCATCTTGTTAGCCAGTTCGCCAACGGTGATGGTTTCGCCGATCACAACGTCACGGTTAACGGCCTGAGCAGGCTTCTGGAAGCCCTGCTGCAGCGAAGAACCTTTACGTTTTCCGCCTTTACCGCCACGTACCGCTGCACGCGCTTCTTCGCGATCAGCTTTTGATTCAGCGTGTTTGTTGCCTTTCTTCGGACGCGCTGCTTTCGCGTTACGACCACGGCCACGGCCGCCTTCGACTTCACGATCGCTTTCGTCTTCTGCCTGACGGGCATGTTGAGAGGTAGTAACGTGATAATCGCTGGAATCTTCAGTTGGTTCCGCGTTATCAGTCCATTTATTTTCTTCCGCCATACGACGTGCTTCTTCAGCAACGCGACGTGCTTCTTCTTCGAGTTTACGACGCGCTTCTTCTTCAGCTTTACGCTTGAGCTCTGCAGCTTCCTGCTCACGGCGGGCTTTTTCAGCCTGGGCGGTTTTAGTCATATCGTCTTGTTGATTGCTCACTTTGTCTTTTTCCGCAGCTTCACGTTTCGCTTGTTCAGCGGCTTCACGTTTAGCTTGTTCTGCGGCCTCACGTTCAGCTTTTTGTTGCGCCTCGCGTTTGGCCGATTCTTCTGCCTCACGACGGGCTTGCTCTTCCGCTTCACGCTGCGCTTGCTCTTCCGCCGCAAGGCGCTCGGCCTCTTGCGGGTCACGTTTCACAAAGGTGCGTTTCTTGCGGACTTCGATTTGTACCGATTTGCTTTTTCCACCGGTACCAGGAATGTTAAGGGTGCTGCGTGTTTTACGCTGCAGCGTTAATTTGTCCGGACCTGAATTTTTCTGGTTCAGGTGGTCAATTAAAGCCTGTTTCTCTTGTGCGGACACAGAGTCGTCAGCAGACTTCCGGATACCTGCATCAGCAAATTGCTGTACCAGGCGTTCCACGGAGGTCTGTCGCTCTGCGGCCAGCGTTTTAATCGTTACATCTGTCATGCTGTTCCTTCCTGCTACAGTTTATTACGCTTCGTCACCGAACCAGCAAATATTACGGGCAGCCATAATCAGTGCTCCGGCTTTTTCGTCGGTCAACCCTTCGATATCAGCCAGATCATCAATGCCCTGTTCGGCGAGATCTTCCAGCGTACAAACGCCACGGGCGGCCAGTTTGAATGCCAAATCACGATCTATCCCTTCAAGGTTCAGCAGATCGTCAGCCGGCTTGTTATCACCGAGGCTTTCTTCCTGGGCCTGTGCAATGGTGGCCAGTGCATTTTTAGCACGCTCACGCAGTGCTTCAACGGTCGGCTCATCAAGGCCTTCGATTTCCAACAGCTCTTTCATCGGCACATAGGCCAGTTCTTCCAACGTTGAGAAACCTTCTTCTACCAGGACAGTCGCGAAGTCTTCGTCAATGTCGAGATAACGGGTGAAGGTGTCAATCGCTGCATGCGCTTCCGCCTGATGCTTAGCCTGCAGGTCGTCAACGGTCATCACGTTGAGTTCCCAACCGCTGAGCTGCGAAGCCAGACGCACGTTCTGACCGTTACGGCCAATCGCCTGCGCCAGGTTACCGGCTTCAACGGCGATATCCATGGTGTGTTTATCTTCATCCACCACGATAGAAGCAACGTCTGCCGGTGCCATCGCATTAATCACGAACTGCGCCGGGTTATCATCCCACAGGACGATATCGATACGCTCGCCGCCCAGTTCAGTAGAAACCGCCTGAACACGCGCGCCACGCATACCTACGCAAGCACCTACCGGATCGATACGTTTATCGTTGGTTTTCACCGCGATTTTCGCACGAGAACCCGGGTCGCGAGCCGCTGCTTTAATTTCAATCACTTCTTCGCCGATTTCTGGCACTTCAATGCGGAACAGTTCGATCAGCATTTCCGGCTTGGAACGGGTAACGAACAGTTGCGCGCCACGCGCTTCCGGGCGAACGGAATAAAGCACGCCACGAACGCGGTCGCCAGGGCGGAAGTTTTCACGCGGAAGCATATCTTCGCGCAGGATCACGGCTTCAGCGTTGTTGCCCAGATCCAGAGAGATGTTGTCGCGGTTTACTTTTTTCACCACGCCGGTGATGATTTCACCTTCGTGTTCACGGAACTGATCAACCACCATCGCACGTTCGGCTTCACGCACTTTCTGCACGATAACCTGTTTTGCCGTCTGGGTGGTGATACGGTCAAAGGTAACAGACTCAATCTGATCTTCAACGTAATCGCCCAGGTTCAGGCTTTCATCTTCATAACGTGCGGCTTCAAGGGTGATTTCCTTGGTCGGCTGGGTGACTTCATCAACAACTAACCAGCGACGGAAGGTGTCAAAATCACCGCTTTTGCGATCGATCTGTACGCGGACGTCGATCTCTTGTTCATATTTTTTCTTTGTTGCTGTCGCCAGCGCGCTTTCCAATGCTTCGAAAATCTTCTCGCGAGGTAGCGCCTTTTCATTGGATACGGCTTCAACTACAGCCAAAATTTCTTTGTTCATCGCGGGCTTTTCACCTCATCCAGACTATTAAAAGTGGGGAACCAGGTTCGCCTTCTGGATATTACTCAGCGCGAACACTTCATCTTTACCTTCGACGGTAACTGTGATCATTTCACCGTCTACCGCTTTGATAACGCCCTGCCATTTACGACGGTTTTGTACCGCCATACGGAGAACCAGAGTCACCTCTTCTCCGACAAAACGGGCGTAGTGTTCAGCCGTGAACAGTGGGCGATCGAGACCCGGTGAGGAGACTTCCAGGTTATAAGCAACGGTGATGGGATCTTCAACATCCAGCACAGCACTTACCTGGTGGCTCACATCAGCACAATCATCAACATTGATGCCATCTTCACTATCAATATAGATGCGCAGTGTGGATGTGCGACCGCGAATAAACTCGATGCCAACCAGCTCAAAACCCAGGGCCTCAACTGGCGCAGTAATCATCTCTGTTAATTTTTGCTCTAATGTGGACAAGCCCACCCCCAAGACATAAAAAAAGGGCCTAAAGCCCAGTTATTCTGTAGTCAGATAACAAAAAACCCCGATAAATCGGGGCTTTATATAACTGAACCCTATAACCGCAACTGCGGTCTGGAGCACTTTCCAGAAGGATTTTTTCAAATCCCACTACGAAGGCCGAAGTCTTCACAGTATATTTGAAAAAGAACTCTAAGGGAAAGTGGTTGCGGGGGCCGGATTTGAACCGACGACCTTCGGGTTATGAGCCCGACGAGCTACCAGGCTGCTCCACCCCGCGCCTGAAACGTGGCAAATTCTACTCGTTTTGGGTAAAAAATGCAAATACTGCTGGGATTTGGTGTACCGAGACGGGACGTAAAATCTGCAGGTATTATAGTGATCCACGCCACATTTTGTCAACATTTATTGCTAATCACATGAATGAATATCCAGTTCACTTTCATTTGTTGAATACTTTTGTCTTCTCCTGTTCTCCCTTAAGCGCATTATTTTACAAAAAACACACTAAACTCTTCCTGTCTCCGATAAAAGATGATTAAATGAAAACTCATTTATTTTGCATAAAAATTCAGTTAGAGCGGAAATCCAGGCTCATCATCAGTTAATTAAGCAGGGTGTTATTTTATGACGACGATTCTCAAGCATCTCCCGGTAGGTCAACGTATTGGTATCGCTTTTTCTGGCGGTCTGGACACCAGTGCCGCACTGCTGTGGATGCGAAAAAAGGGAGCGGTTCCTTATGCATATACTGCAAACCTGGGCCAGCCAGACGAAGAGGATTACGATGCGATCCCTCGTCGTGCCATGGAATACGGCGCGGAGAACGCACGTCTGATCGACTGCCGCAAACAACTGGTGGCCGAAGGTATTGCCGCTATTCAATGTGGCGCATTTCATAACACTACTGGCGGCCTGACCTATTTCAACACGACGCCGCTGGGCCGCGCCGTGACCGGTACCATGCTGGTTGCTGCCATGAAAGAAGATGGCGTGAATATCTGGGGTGACGGCAGCACCTATAAAGGAAACGATATCGAACGTTTCTATCGTTACGGTCTGCTGACCAATGCTGAACTGCAGATTTACAAACCGTGGCTTGATACTGACTTTATTGATGAACTGGGCGGCCGTCATGAAATGTCTGAATTTATGATTGCCTGCGGTTTCGACTACAAAATGTCTGTCGAAAAAGCCTACTCCACGGACTCCAACATGCTTGGTGCAACGCATGAAGCGAAGGATCTGGAATACCTCAACTCCAGCGTCAAAATCGTCAACCCGATTATGGGCGTGAAGTTCTGGGATGAGAGCGTGAAGATCCCGGCAGAAGAAGTCACAGTACGCTTTGAGCAAGGTCATCCAGTGGCGCTGAACGGTAAAACCTTTAGCGACGACGTAGAAATGATGCTGGAAGCTAACCGTATCGGCGGTCGTCACGGCCTGGGCATGAGCGACCAGATTGAAAACCGTATCATCGAAGCGAAAAGCCGTGGTATTTACGAGGCTCCGGGGATGGCACTGCTACATATCGCTTATGAACGTCTGTTGACCGGTATTCACAACGAAGACACCATTGAGCAGTATCATACACATGGTCGTCAATTGGGCCGTCTGCTGTACCAGGGGCGTTGGTTTGACTCCCAGGCGCTGATGCTGCGTGACTCTCTGCAACGCTGGGTTGCCAGCCAGATAACAGGTGAAGTGACGCTGGAACTGCGTCGCGGGAACGACTACTCGATCCTCAATACCGTCTCTGACAACCTGACCTATAAAGCAGAGCGTTTGACCATGGAGAAAGGCGACTCTATGTTTACGGCTGAAGATCGTATTGGTCAACTGACCATGCGTAACCTGGATATTACCGATACCCGCGAGAAGCTGTTCGGTTATGCCAAAACTGGACTGCTCTCCTCCTCCGCCTCTTCGGGCCTGCCGCAGGTGGAGAATCTGGAAAATAAAGTTAAGTAATCTCAGAGCTTTCATGCTAAAGGCCGCCGATGCGGCCTTTTTTACGACCAATATAATGTGATCGCGCATAACGATTTAGATGTCTGTTCCAGCAAAGCTGGCCAATGTCATGAGTTGATTAATATCGCTTGTCGCATGCAAAACTGAAGCTGAACGAACTATTGCGCCGATTCGTTTGACGTTCGAAAGGCTACGGAAATTGGTCAAGTTGATGACATTCAGGACGGGTCATTAAAACGAAAAAAGACGCTTTTCAGCGTCTCTTTTCTGGAATTTGGTACCGAGGACGGGACTTGAACCCGTAAGCCCTATTGGGCACTACCACCTCAAGGTAGCGTGTCTACCAATTCCACCACCTCGGCACGGATACTGCTTTTTAGTTCGGGATATCGCTGGTCGGCTTAGCCGGAGCAGCTGGCTGAGTTTGTTCGGTTTTCGCCGGCGCACTCAGGTTTTCCCATTCGCTACCTTTATTGGTTTTGTTGCTATTGATGTTACCCAGCACCAGACTGATGATGAAGAATAACGTTGCCAGCAGCGCCGTCATGCGGGTCATGAAGTTACCAGAACCACTTGAACCAAACAGCGTAGCGGAAGCGCCTGCTCCGAAGGAGGCTCCCATATCAGCGCCTTTACCTTGCTGCAGCATGATCAGACCTACAAGGCCAATTGCTACAATAAGGAAAACTACTAAAAGAGCTTCGTACATAATCAACCTGTTCCTTGCGGAGTTGCCGCGTACCAATGCTTCAACCAATAAAGCGGGAGTTTTTAATCTTTCCCACTGAAGCGGGTGTGAATACTAACCAAAGCGAATGACCTTCGCAAGGGCAATTTTATTGCATTGTATCAACTGCGGAAAAAAACAGCAAAACCGATGTACTTAAGAAGAACAAAGGCGACAATCGCCGCCTTTTTAGCCAGTTAGCTATCGAATCAAACTGCTTTTACCGCGTCAGCGATGCGATGCGCAAATTCGGTTACCTGCGCTTCGTCTTCACCTTCTACCATCACGCGAATTAACGGCTCGGTGCCAGATTTACGCAGCAACACGCGTCCACGGTTGCCCAGCGCAGCTTCAACCTCTGCGGTCACGGCTTTAACTGACTCATGCTCAAGCGGATCGCCGCTACCTGCGGTGTAACGCACATTAACCAGAATCTGCGGGAACATTTTCATGCCGCTGCAAAGGTCGTGCAGGCTCATATGGTTACGCGCCATAGCCGCCAGGACCTGCAAACCTGCAACAATGCCATCACCGGTGGTGGTTTTATCCAGCAGGATCACATGACCGGAGTTCTCGGCACCGATGCGCCAGCCTTTCTCCTGCATTTTTTCCAGTACGTAGCGGTCGCCCACTTTCGCACGAGCAAATGGAATACCTAACTGTTTCAGCGCCAGTTCCAGCCCCATGTTGCTCATCAATGTACCCACCGCGCCACCACGCAGCTGGCCCTGACGAAGACCTTCACGCGCGATGATATACATGATCTGATCGCCATCGACTTTATTACCTTCATGGTCAACCATAATCACGCGGTCGCCGTCACCGTCAAAGGCGATACCGAGATCTGCTTTTTCAGCCAGTACGCGCGCCTGTAACGCACGAACATCAGTTGCGCCCACTTCGGCATTGATGTTTACGCCGTTCGGCTCACAACCGATAGCGATAACATTCGCTCCCAGCTCGCGCAGCACGTTCGGCGCAATGTGATAAGTCGCGCCGTTGGCGCAATCCACCACAATTTTCAGTTCGCTCAAACTAAGTTCATTCGGGAACGTGGCTTTACAAAATTCGATATAGCGCCCCGCTGCGTCAACGATACGGCTGGCTTTACCCAGTTCTGCCGAATCAACGCAGCTAATCTCTTTTTCCATTTCAGCTTCAATGGCTTCTTCAACTGCATCCGGCAGCTTGGTGCCGTCAATAGAAAAGAATTTGATCCCGTTATCATAGAATGGGTTATGTGATGCAGAAATTACAATCCCAGCTTCGGCGCGGAAGGTACGCGTCAGATAAGCCACGGCCGGTGTTGGCATTGGACCGGTAAAGAGCGCGGAAAGACCGGCAGCCGCCAGACCCGCCTCCAGCGCCGACTCCAGCATATAGCCAGAAATACGGGTGTCTTTACCGATAATAATCTTGCGGGAACCATGACGTGCCAGCACTTTACCCGCAGCCCACCCCAGCTTAAGCACAAAATCAGGCGTGATCGGCGCATCCCCAACACGACCACGAATCCCATCGGTACCGAAATATTTACGATTACTCATAGCGTTTGTTTTCCTTTGCAGACAGAGTGGCTTCCACCACTCGCATCGCTTCTACGGTTTCTTTGACGTCATGAACACGAATAATGTGCGCGCCTTGCATTGCGGCAATGACCGCACAGGCCAGACTACCGCTCAGGCGCTCGGACGGCCCCACGTTCAACAGCTGTCCAATCATCGATTTTCGTGACATACCCACCAACAGCGGCAGGTTGAAATGATGAAATTCAGCCAGACGCGCCAGTAATGCATAGTTGTGATGGAGATTTTTACCGAAACCGAATCCGGGGTCGAGCAACAATTTCTCTTTTGCGATACCAGCCTGTTCGCAGCGTGCTATTTGCTCAACAAAGTAGCGATTTACCTCGGCAAAGACATCGTCATACTTTGGCGCTTCCTGCATAGTCTTTGGATTTCCCTGCATATGCATCAGGCATACTGGCAAACCAGTTGCAGCAGCAGCTTCGAGGGCGCCGGGTTCGGAAAGGGAGCGGATATCATTAATGATGTGAGCGCCTGCTTTCGCTGACTCACGGATCACTTCCGGTTTGGATGTATCTACCGAGATCCAAACTTCAAATCGTTGCGCAATTGCCTCAACGACTGGAATAACACGCTGCAACTCTTCTTCAACGCTCACTTCCGCAGCCCCTGGACGTGTGGACTCGCCGCCAACGTCAATGATCGTTGCGCCAGCATTGATCATCAGATTCGCATGTTTCACCGCATCAATCAGCGAATTATGCGTGCCGCCATCGGAGAAAGAATCAGGCGTGACGTTGAGGATCCCCATTACGTGAGGATGGCTAAGGTCCAGTGAAGAGCCCTGGGCAAAGAGTTTCATGGTGTTATCCCTGGTATGAATTGATAAGAAAAAACCCCGGAGCACGCCCCGGGGTTTTCGGTACAAATACAGTCATCTGATGCGGGAACTTACTTGTCGCCTAACTGCTCTGACATGGTGTTACCCGGGTTCGGCGTACGCGGTTCATCAACCGGACGAGGAGCCTTTGGACTACCATTGTCGCCAGAATTGTTAGAAGCGCCTGGTTCTTCCCAGCCCGCTGGCGGGCGTACATCGCGACGTGCCATCAGGTCGTCAATCTGCGGTGCATCGATGGTTTCATATTTCATGAGCGCATCTTTCATTGCATGCAGAATATCCAGGTTGTCGTTCAACAACTGACGCGCACGATTGTAGTTACGCTCAATCAGTAACTTCACTTCCTGGTCGATGATACGCGCAGTTTCATCGGACATATGTTTCGCTTTCGCCACGCTACGACCGAGGAACACTTCACCCTCTTCTTCCGCGTACAGCAGCGGACCAAGTTTTTCGGAGAAGCCCCACTGAGTCACCATGTTACGTGCCAGGTTGGTCGCAACTTTAATATCGTTGGACGCACCGGTAGAAACATGTTCCGGCCCGTAGATGATCTCTTCTGCCAGACGACCACCGTACAGCGTAGAAATCTGGCTTTCCAATTTCTGACGGCTGGCGCTGATTGCGTCGCCTTCAGGCAGGAAGAAGGTCACACCCAACGCACGTCCGCGCGGGATAATCGTCACTTTGTGCACCGGATCGTGTTCCGGCACCAGGCGACCGATAATCGCGTGGCCTGCTTCGTGATACGCGGTAGATTCTTTCTGCGCTTCCGTCATCACCATGGAGCGACGTTCTGCACCCATCATGATTTTGTCTTTCGCTTTTTCGAACTCAACCATCGATACAACGCGTTTGTTGCCACGAGCGGCGAACAGTGCTGCTTCGTTCACCAGGTTCGCCAGGTCAGCACCGGAGAAACCTGGGGTACCACGGGCAATGATTGCCGCGTCAATATCTGGTGCCAATGGTACGCGACGCATGTGAACTTTCAGGATCTGCTCACGACCGCGAACATCTGGCAAGCCAACCACAACCTGACGGTCGAAACGACCAGGACGCAGCAGCGCCGGGTCCAGAACGTCCGGACGGTTAGTCGCGGCGATAACGATGATACCTTCGTTACCTTCGAAGCCATCCATCTCAACCAGCATCTGGTTCAGAGTCTGTTCACGTTCATCGTGACCACCGCCCAGACCTGCGCCACGTTGGCGGCCGACGGCGTCGATTTCATCGATAAAGATGATACACGGTGCCGCTTTCTTCGCCTGTTCGAACATGTCACGAACACGGGATGCCCCCACACCGACGAACATTTCTACGAAGTCAGAACCGGAGATAGTAAAGAACGGAACTTTCGCTTCGCCTGCAATCGCTTTCGCCAGCAGCGTTTTACCGGTACCCGGAGGACCGACCATCAGGACGCCTTTCGGGATCTTACCGCCGAGTTTCTGGAAGCGGCTTGGCTCGCGCAGATACTCAACCAGTTCAGCAACTTCTTCTTTTGCTTCGTCGCAGCCCGCAACGTCAGCAAAGGTCGTTTTGATCTGATCTTCCGTCAGCATGCGCGCTTTGCTCTTACCGAACGACATGGCACCTTTACCACCGCCGCCCTGCATTTGACGCATGAAGAAGATCCAGACACCAATCAGCAACAGCATCGGGAACCAGGAGATGAAGATAGAAGCCAGCAGGCTTGGCTCTTCAGGCGGTTCACCGACAACCTTGACGTTCTTGGTCAGCAGGTTATCCAGTAACTTCGGATCCTGAACCGGAATGTAAGTGGTATAACGGTTACTATCTTTCTTGGTAACGTTGATTTCACGTCCGTTGATACGCGCTTCACGAACCTGGTCGTTATTGACCTCTTGTAGGAAGGTAGAGTAATCCACCTTACGTCCATTAGACTCGCTGGGCCCAAAGCTCTGGAATACTGACATCAGCACAACGGCAATGACCAGCCAGAGTATTAGGTTTTTCGCCATGTCACTCAAGGGATTAACCTCTTATTACAACTGTGTTAAAAACAGCGTCAGGATACTCTATATCCAGCAGCTTTCAAACTTTCGTCTGAAATCTCCCGGTTAGGGTTTACGCCCGGTCGCTACAATATACACTTCCCGCGAACGTGCACGAGAAGAGTCCGGCTTACGAACTTTGACCTTCGTAAACAGGGAGCGAATTTCCCTTAGATACTCATCGAAACCTTCGCCCTGGAACACCTTCACTACAAAACTGCCACCTGGCGCTAATACATCACGACACATTTCTAGCGCCAGTTCCACCAGATACATGGCACGGGGGATATCCACCGCCGGTGTTCCGCTCATGTTTGGTGCCATATCGGACATGACAACCTGGACTTTGCTGTCGCCTACGCGCTCCAGCAGTGCTTTCATCACCAGTTCATCACGAAAATCGCCCTGAAGAAAGTCCACACCAACGATAGGATCCATAGGTAAAAGATCGCAAGCGATGATACGGCCTTTGCCGCCAATTTGGGTGACCACATATTGTGACCAACCACCTGGCGCAGCACCAAGGTCGACAACCGTCATTCCCGGTTTAAAGAGTTTGTCACTTTGCTGTATTTCATCAAGTTTAAACCAGGCACGGGAACGTAACCCCTTTTTCTGTGCCTGTTGAACATATTTATCGCTAAAGTGTTCCTGAAGCCAGCGACTGGAGCTGGCAGAACGCTTCTTACCTGTCATTTAACTTTCCCATTGGGATAACTCATCGTAACCAATTGCGTAAATTTTTACGCGCCTATTTGGCGATATATGGGAGATGGCGGTAGAATGACCCGTTTTCAATCCCAACGTAAGCAAAAAAATACGATGAATCTGAGTACTAAACAAAAACAGCACCTGAAAGGTCTGGCACATCCGCTCAAGCCAGTTGTTCTGCTTGGCAGTAATGGTTTGACCGAAGGGGTGCTGGCCGAGATTGAACAAGCGTTAGAGCACCATGAACTCATCAAGGTGAAAATCGCCACTGAAGATCGCGAAACTAAAACCTTGATCGTGGAAGCTATCGTGCGCGAAACCGGCGCCTGTAATGTACAGGTCATCGGTAAAACGCTGGTGCTTTATCGTCCAACTAAAGAACGTAAAATCTCGCTGCCACGCTAAGATTATCCTAAAGTTACACACATTTGCTGTGTAAAACGAGGGATTTTCCGCAAGCAGGAGAGCAAAATGCCACGCTCTGTTCGTTGATAAAAGGCCGCATAGCGGCCTTTTTCCTTTCTTTACAATACATCAACATTTTGAGTATTGGGTAATTCTTACAGGTATTCCACCTTAATTACTTCAAATTCTACATCGCCGCCCGGCGTTTTGATGACCACTACATCATCTTCTTCTTTGCCAATCAGTCCACGAGCGATAGGCGAGTTTACAGAAATCAGGTTCTGTTTAAAGTCAGCTTCGTCATCGCCTACGATGCGATAGGTCTGTTCTTCATCAGAATCCAGATTCAAAACCGTCACGGTAGCGCCAAAAATCACGCGACCATTGTTTGGCATTTTGGTGACATCAATTACCTGCGCGTTCGACAGCTTGGCTTCGATATCTTTGATACGGCCTTCGCAAAAACCCTGCTGCTCACGCGCAGCGTGGTATTCGGCGTTCTCTTTCAGGTCGCCATGCTCACGCGCTTCCGCGATAGCAGCAATGATTTCAGGACGGCGCACAGATTTCAGAAAATCCAGCTCTTCGCGTAATTTTTCAGCGCCGCGTAAGGTCATCGGAATAGCTTGCATTTGTTATACCTCTTGAATATTCCTGATGGGGAGAGTCTCCACTCGCCCCGGCTGTTCGGCATGCCCGGCACAACTCCTCGTCGGGGCCAGAAGCAAAAAAATACCGACCCGGGAACAGGTCCCAGGCCAGCAATAATTCACATTTTGATAGTCATTTTACCCTGAAGTTCCCGAAGGGTCATCGTTTACTTTATAGGGCGTTGCGCCGTAGTATGACGGCTCGATTCCAGGTTGTTAGCGCGAGATTATGCGATTTTCCAGATTTATCATCGGATTGACCAGCTGTATAGCGTTCAGTGTTCAGGCCGCGAATGTTGATGAGTACATTACTCAACTCCCCGCTGGCGCCAACCTTGCCCTGATGGTGCAAAAAGTCGGCGCGTCTGCCCCCGCTATTGATTACCATAGTCAGCAAATGGCGCTGCCCGCCAGTACGCAGAAGGTGATCACTGCGCTGGCGGCGTTGATTCAACTTGGCCCCGATTTTCGTTTCACCACTACACTTGAAACCAAAGGCAATGTGGAGAACGGCGTACTCAAGGGTGACTTAGTGGCGCGATTTGGTGCCGATCCGACGCTAAAACGTCAGGATATTCGTAATATGGTGGCGACCCTGAAAAAATCAGGCGTCTCCCAAATCGATGGCAATGTGTTCATAGACACGTCCATTTTTGCCAGTCACGATAAAGCCCCCGGCTGGCCCTGGAACGATATGACACAATGCTTTAGCGCCCCGCCTGCCGCCGCCATTGTTGACCGCAATTGCTTTTCCGTCTCGCTCTACAGTGCCCAAAAACCCGGTGATATGGCCTTTGTTCGCGTGGCCTCTTATTACCCTGTGACTATGTTCAGCCAGGTACGCACTCTCCCCCGAGGTTCAGCCGAAGCGCAATATTGCGAGCTGGATGTGGTGCCAGGCGACCTTAACCGCTTTACGTTAACCGGATGCCTACCACAACGTTCAGAGCCGCTACCGTTGGCTTTTGCCGTACAGGATGGCGCCAGCTACGCCGGAGCGATTCTGAAAGATGAGTTAAAACAGGCAGGCATTACCTATTCCGGCACGCTACTGCGACAAACGCAGGTTAACGACCCAGGAACGGTGGTTGCCAGTAAACAGTCGGCCCCTTTGCACGATCTGCTTAAGATTATGCTGAAAAAGTCCGACAACATGATCGCCGATACCGTCTTTCGCATGATTGGTCATGCGCGCTTTAATGTCCCGGGGACATGGCGTGCCGGGTCGGACGCCGTGCGTCAGATCCTGCGTAAGCAGGCGGGTGTGGATATTGGCAACACGATTATTGCAGATGGTTCGGGGCTTTCACGGCATAACCTGATTGCACCAGCCACCATGATGCAGGTGCTGCAATACATTGCCCAACACGACAATGAGCTTAACTTTATCTCAATGCTACCTTTAGCAGGCTACGATGGTTCGTTGCAGTACCGTGCAGGTCTGCATCAAGCGGGCGTAGATGGTAAAGTTTCAGCGAAAACAGGTTCGTTGCAGGGCGTGTATAACCTGGCAGGATTCATCACCACAGCAAGCGGGCAACGAATGGCGTTCGTACAATATCTTTCTGGTTATGCAGTAGAACCCGCGGATCAGCGTAATCGCCGTATTCCGTTGGTACGTTTTGAAAGCCGTTTGTATAAAGATATTTACCAGAACAATTAGTCAAAAAGAAACCCCGGCACATGACCGGGGTTTCAGATTATTGACAAAGTGCGTTTTGTTTATGCCGGATGCGCCGTGAACGCCTTATCCGCCCTACAAAATCTTTCAAATTCAATATATTGCAATCATCTTGTAGGCCTGATAAGTGTAGCGCATCAGGCTTATTTGGCATTGGTCATCAGTGATTAACGCTTGTAAATGAACTCAACGCCTTCTTCGTCGTCTTCGTCCCAGTCGTCATCCCAGTCTTCATCATCCTCTTCAGCAATCTCTTCAAGCTGCTGACGATGATAATCATCCCACATGAATTCGACTTTCTCAGGCTGTTTCGCTTCTTCTGCCTGCACGACCGGGTTTTCAATGATAAAGGTCATCACATCCCAGCAGAGATCTTTCACACCCAGTCCGCTCGCCGCAGAGATCAGATAATATTTATCTTCCCAGCCCAGCGCCTCAGCGATCGCTTTCGCTTTCTCTTCAGCTTCTGCTTTATCCAGCAGGTCGATCTTGTTGAAGACTAACCAGCGTGGTTTCGCCGCCAGATCCTGGCTGTATTTTTCCAGCTCGCTGATAATAATACGCGCGTTTTCAACTGGATCGGTGCCGTCAATCGGATCGATATCGATGAGGTGCAACAGGACGCGGCAACGTTCCAGGTGCTTCAGGAAGCGAATACCCAGACCTGCGCCTTCCGCAGCACCTTCAATCAACCCCGGGATATCAGCAACAACGAAGCTCTTCTCGTTGTCCATACGTACCACGCCCAGGCTTGGTACCAGAGTAGTAAACGGATAGTCCGCTACTTTCGGTTTAGCCGCCGAGACAGCGCGGATAAATGTCGATTTACCGGCATTTGGCATCCCCAGCATACCGACATCAGCCAGCAGCATCAGCTCCAGCAGCAGCTCGCGCTTATCGCCCGGCGTACCGTTGGTTTTCTGCCGTGGTGTACGGTTAACGGACGATTTGAAACGGGTATTGCCCAGACCGTGCCAGCCGCCCTTGGCAACCAGCAGACGCTGACCGTGTTTGGTCATATCGCCCATGGTTTCACCGGTACCCTGGTCGATTACACGCGTACCTACCGGCACTTTAATCGTCACGTCTTTACCGCGCTTACCGGTACAATCGCGGCTTGCGCCGTTCTGACCGCGCTCTGCACGGAAAGATTTTTCAAAACGATAATCGATAAGCGTGTTCAGGTTCTCGTCGGCTTCCATCCATACGTCACCACCGTCACCGCCGTCGCCGCCATCCGGGCCGCCTTTCGGAATATATTTTTCGCGGCGGAAGCTCACGCAACCATTACCGCCATCACCTGCAACGACCAGAATCGATGCTTCATCAACAAACTTCATTTTATTCTCCGTAAATCATTCGCCTGCGCGGGGTTGCGATACCACCGTTGTATGCTTACGTAATCCGCCCCAAATACGATGACCAATGGCGGAATACATCGCGCCCGCAACCACGACAAACGCACCGAGATAACCTAAAAGGTTTAACATCGGTCTGGCGAAGAAATCGGGCCAGGCCAGTGATAAAAGATCTGAAAAAAACAGCGTAAACAGTGGGGTGAGCGTGATGATCGCGCTCACCTGCGCTGCCTGCCAGCGAGCCATCGCTTCCGCCAGGGCGCCATATCCTACCAAGGTATTCAGTCCGCAAAAAATTAAACATGCGAGCTGCCAGTGGCTAAGCTGCGCTATCACCCCTGGCTTTGCCAGAGGGAAGAGCGCAATTGTACATAAAGTGTACAGTAAAAACAGGATCTGCGGTGAGGCCAGCCGACGCAATAAAACCTTTTGCGCCACGCCATAACTCACCCAAACCGTCGCCGCACCGACCCCAAAGATAACTCCCCAGGTGTAATCGGTGAGCTTTGTAAATATCTCGACCAGACTGGTATTAAAAAACATGACCAGGCCGCTCAGGAGCATCAATGCCCCTACAACCTGAGTGCTGCGCATTTTCTCTTTCAGGATAAATACGCTGGCAACCATCATGCCAACCGGCGAGAGTTGCCCAATCACCTGCGAAGCGGTCGGGCTCAGGTATTGCAAGGATGAACTGAACAGGATGAAGTTCCCAAACAGCCCAGCGGTCGCCACTGCCAACAAAATCAACCAGCGTGGCTTACGAAACACGCGTAATGGCGGCAACCTCTTCTTCAGTGCAAGAATGGCACCAAGACCAATACTCGCCATCAAGAAACGGTAAAACACGATTGTCGGAGGCTCCATCACCTCCAGCACCTGCTTCATTGCGATTGGCAACGCCCCCCAGCAAATTGCTGTGGTGAGCGCCAAAAGAATGCCAATGCCTGCCTGCTGCTTCATACCGTATTCCCTGCAAAGCGCATTTGCGGATTAACGCCGCACCATGCGCATTTTACCGGTTATCGAATGTAAAAAGCCCCGCAACGTGTTGCGGGGCTTTCATCCGTTACCGGGACGCGAAAAACTTATTCAGCTTCGATGCTGATAAATTTACGGTTTTTCGGGCCTTTAACTTCGAATTTCACTTTACCGTCTGCTTTAGCAAACAGAGTGTGGTCACGACCGCAACCTACGTTAGCGCCAGCGTGGAATTTGGTACCACGTTGACGAACGATGATGCTACCCGCCAGAACGGATTCGCCACCGAAACGCTTAACGCCCAGGCGTTTAGCTTCTGAATCGCGACCGTTACGTGTGGAGCCGCCAGCCTTTTTATGTGCCATTTGAAATCTCTCCTCAGGTCTTAGGCGCTGATGCCAGTAATTTTCACATCAGTGAACCACTGACGATGGCCCTGCTGCTTACGATAGTGTTTACGACGGCGAAACTTAACGATTTTAACTTTCTCGCCACGACCGTGAGCAACAACTTCAGCTTTGATTACGCCGCCATCAACGAAAGGAACGCCGATTTTGACTTCTTCACCGTTTGCGATCATCAGCACTTCAGCGAACTCAACAGTTTCGCCAGTTGCGATGTCCAGCTTTTCCAGGCGAACGGTCTGACCTTCGCTTACTCGGTGTTGTTTACCACCACTTTGGAAAACCGCGTACATATAAAACTCCGCTTCCGCGCACACCTTTTCAATGATTCAGAGTGCGCTATAAATATTCACAATAGGGCGCGAATATTACGCAAAACGCACGCCTTTGACAAGTGCTACAGTCAATACACGAAGAAAAAAAACACAACTTGTACGGTAACGTTTATCTGTGCCATTTTTTCAGTACAATCACTCTATATTCCTAACCATAAACCCTAAGTTGCCTCTGTTCACAGTAAGGTAATCGGGGCGAAAAGCCCGGCTTTTGCGATGAATTTAGAAAAAATCAATGAGTTAACCGCGCAAGATATGGCGGGTGTTAATGCAGCAATTCTCGAGCAGCTTAATTCCGACGTCCAACTGATCAATCAGTTAGGCTATTACATCGTCAGCGGCGGCGGTAAACGTATTCGTCCGATGATTGCTGTACTGGCTGCACGAGCTGTTGGCTATGAGGGGAATGCACATGTCACCATTGCTGCCCTAATTGAGTTTATCCACACGGCGACCCTGCTACACGACGACGTTGTGGATGAATCAGATATGCGCCGAGGTAAAGCTACCGCCAACGCCGCTTTTGGTAACGCTGCCAGCGTGCTGGTAGGCGATTTTATTTATACCCGTGCGTTCCAGATGATGACCAGCCTCGGCTCGCTCAAAGTGCTGGAAGTGATGTCAGAGGCCGTAAACGTCATCGCGGAAGGTGAAGTTCTGCAACTGATGAACGTTAACGACCCGGACATCACCGAAGAGAACTACATGCGTGTTATTTACAGCAAAACCGCACGTCTGTTCGAGGCTGCAGCCCAGTGTTCCGGTATTCTGGCAGGCTGTACGCCGGAAGAGGAAAAAGGCCTGCAAGATTATGGTCGTTACCTCGGCACGGCTTTCCAGCTGATCGACGATTTGCTCGATTACAATGCCGATGGCGAACAGTTGGGCAAAAATGTCGGTGATGATCTGAACGAAGGTAAACCGACGCTGCCGCTGCTGCATGCGATGCATCATGGCACACCAGAACAGGCACAGATGATCCGTTCCGCCATCGAACAAGGGAACGGTCGACATCTTCTGGAACCGGTTCTGGAAGCAATGAACGCTTGCGGCTCTCTGGAATGGACACGTCAGCGTGCGGAAGAAGAAGCAGACAAAGCCATTGCTGCATTGCAAGTGTTGCCGGATACCCCATGGCGAGAGGCGTTAATCGGCCTCGCACACATCGCTGTTCAACGCGATCGTTAATCCCTTCCTGTTATCCCGCGTACTGCGCGGGATAATTCTAATAAACTCCAAAAAACCCTCAATCAATCGCAAAATTGTCTGAAATACAGATAACTTATCTTAATATATTCTGAATATTCACACTCCTTACAGGAACTTTTTAGAACAATGCGCCATCAGGAGTATAGTGGCGTTACCCGGAGTGCATGTTCTGAAAGTAAGCGACTAACTTAAGGAGTGAGGAAAGATGGAGAATAATTTTATTGACTGGCATCCCGCCGATATCATTGCGGGTTTGCGGAAAAGAGGAACGTCAATGGCGGCGGAATCTCGCAGAAATGGTTTGAGTTCCTCGACACTGGCGAATGCATTATCGCGTCCCTGGCCGAAAGGAGAGATGATTATTGCAAAAGCATTAGGAACTGATCCCTGGGTTATCTGGCCATCACGCTATCATGACCCGCTGACCCATGAGTTTATCGACAGATCGCAGTTGATGCGCAGCTACACCAAACCGCAAAAATGAGTAGCCTGGCGGTAGCCCCGCGAACGGGGCTGCCAGCTATCAGACGATTACTCGCCTTTCACACGCTCAATGTTAGCACCAAGCGCGCGAAGTTTGTCTTCAATGCGTTCGTAGCCACGATCGATGTGATAAATACGATCAACAACCGTAGTACCTTCTGCAATGCAGCCAGCCAGCACCAGACTTGCTGAAGCACGCAGATCGGTTGCCATTACCTGTGCGCCGGAAAGTTTTTCAACACCGTGACAAATAACGGTATTGCTTTCAATTTCGGCATGCGCGCCCATACGGCTTAGCTCAGGTACGTGCATAAAGCGGTTTTCAAAGACCGTTTCGGTGATAAATCCGGTTCCTTCTGCCACCAGGTTCAGCAGCGTGAACTGGGCCTGCATATCGGTCGGGAACGCCGGATGCGGCGCAGTACGTACGTTAACGGCCTTCGGACGTTTGCCGTGCATATCCAGGCTAATCCAGTCTTCGCCTACTTCGATGTCCGCCCCAGCGTCACGCAGTTTCGCCAGCACAGCGTCAAGGGTATCTGGCTGGGCGTTACGGCAGATGATTTTGCCGCGAGAGATCGCCGCAGCAACCAGGAAAGTACCGGTTTCAATTCGATCCGGCAGGACGCGGTAAACGCCGCCACCTAAACGTTCTACCCCTTCGATGACAATACGATCGGTACCCTGGCCGCTAATTTTCGCGCCCAGCGTAACCAGGAAGTTCGCGGTATCGACGATTTCCGGTTCACGCGCCGCGTTTTCAATAATCGTGGTGCCTTCCGCCAGGGTTGCAGCACACATAATGGTCACGGTTGCACCAACACTGACTTTATCCATCACGATGTGCGCGCCTTTCAGACGGCCATCGACGGAAGCTTTAACGTAACCTTCTTCCAGTTTGATGGTCGCGCCTAATTGCTCAAGGCCGGAAATATGTAAATCAACCGGACGAGCGCCTATCGTACAACCACCAGGCAAAGAAACCTGCCCCTGACCAAAACGAGCCACCAGCGGCCCAAGCGCCCAGATAGAAGCACGCATGGTTTTAACCAGATCGTAAGGCGCGCAGAAGACATTAACGTCACGGGCATCGATACGCACAGAACCATTACGTTCTACTTTGGCGCCAAGCTGGCTAAGCAGCTTCATTGATGTATCGACGTCTTTCAGTTTCGGGACGTTCTGGATCTCCACCGGTTCTTCCGCCAACAGTGCAGCGAAAAGGATAGGCAGAGCAGCATTTTTAGCGCCGGAAATTGTGACTTCGCCCTGGAGCTTCGTTGGCCCCTGAACACGAAATTTATCCATTTAGTATGTTCTCAGTTAACAATTCATATCCGCTACCGGCGTATCGCCCATAGCTCAAAAGCCGTTCAGTTTGCGATCACGCGCCCACTCCGCAGGGGTATACGCTTTGATCGACACAGCATGAATGCGGTTATCCGCAATATATTCCATCAGCGGACCGTAAACCGTCTGCTGTTTTTTAACCCGGCTCATGCCATCAAACATCTCACCCACGGCAATAACCTGAAAGTGGCTGCCATCGCCGGAAACGTGGACTTCCTGGAGGGAAAGAGCGTTCATCAGCACGCTCTGAATTTCATTATTTTCCATGGGATCTTCATTCATCAGTTAATAAACCAGCGAAACATCTTAGAGCAAAGTTGCGCTGTCATAAATAAGCAAAAAGCCTTGCTGATTAATCAGACAAGGCTCGACTTACTGGTAGGTTTGCCGGACTGGCGGGTAACGCCTTATCCAGCCTGAAAAAAATTAACGAGGCAGAACATCAGACGGCAAATTATACAATTTTGCCAGGGTATACACCTTGTCGTTTACCCCCTGAAGCGTCACGCTGTTGCCTTGCTTTTTCGCCAGATCGATCAGATGGAGCAGCAACGCCAGTCCACCCGTATCAACGCGGGACACTCGACTAAGATCGATGCGGGTAATCCCCCTCACCGCTTCGTCACGCATTTCCCACAGCGGCAGCAGAACGTCCTGATCCAGCTCTCCGGTCAATACCAGGGTGTCACCCGTCTGCATCCAGCTCAGTGACTCGCTCATTATTTTTTCTCTTCCAGGGTGATTTTCTGTTGAGAAATAGACTTCAGTTGTGCGGTCAGACCATCGATGCCTTTCGTGCGCAGTAAAGTCCCCCACTCATTTTGTTTCGTGGTGATCATGCTGACGCCTTCGGCAATCATGTCATAAGCCTGCCACTTGCCAGTCTGAGAGTTTTTACGCCACTGGAAATCGAGACGTACCGGTGGACGGCCATTCGGGTCAATAATGGTGACGCGGATAGGCACAATGGTTTTATCACCCAACGGCTGTTCTGGCGCAATCTGATAGGTCTGACCGTGATACATCGCCAGCGCCTGACCGTAAGCCTGCTTCAGATACTCATGGAAAGCGGCAAAGTAGGCTTCACGCTGGGCTGGGGTCGCGCTTTTGTAGTACTGACCCAGTACCAGCGCACCGGCGTATTTTATCTGTACGTATGGAAGCAGTTCCTGATCGACGATGGTACGCAGGTAATCAGGATTAGCCCGAATTTGCGATTGTTCATTCTTCAGGCGATCGAACGTTTTCTGTGCCGCCTCGTCCATCAGCTTATACGGATTGGTCTGATCTGCCGCGGTTGCCGCACTCAGAGGTGCAATCATTAGCAAAGCGACCATCATTAAACGTTTAAACATGCGTCGGTTCTCCTGAAATTATTTCGTTGTACCCACAGGTTCAGTGGTTTCATTATTACCTGGCACAGCGGCTGGCGCATCGCCACTATTCTTATTGTCATCACCTTTACTGCCGTAAAGGAACTGACCAATGAGATCTTCCAGAACCATCGCAGATTTGGTGTCCTGAATCGTATCCCCCTCTTTCAGAATAGCAGTCCCCAGTTCCGGGTCTTCAAAACCGACGTTTAATGCCAGATATTGTTCCCCAAGCAAACCGGAAGTACGAATGCTCAACGAACTGGTATCAGGAATGTGGTTATAACGTTGTTCAATTTCCAGCGTCACGCGCGGTAGATAGGTTTTCGGGTCCAGCGTAATATCTGCAACCCGGCCGACGACAACACCACCAATACTGACCGGAGAGCGCGCTTTCAGCCCGCCGATATTATCGAACGTCGCATAAAGCGTGTAGGTCGGTTCAGTTCGCATTGACGTCACGTTTGCCGCTTTCAGGCAAACAAACAGCGCCGCCAGCAGTGCTGCTAATAAAAAGATACCCACCCAAATTTCATTTTTTTTCGTTTGCATGAACTCAATTCCCAAACATCAATGCGGTCAGCACAAAATCCAGCCCCAGTACGGCCAGAGACGAGTGGACAACGGTACGAGTGGTTGCCCGGCTAATCCCGGCAGAGGTCGGGATGGCGTCATAACCGTTAAACAGCGAAATCCACGTCACCGTAATAGCGAACACCACGCTCTTAATCAGACAGTTGACCAGATCCATACGCCAGTCGACGGCGTTTTGCATTGCCGACCAGAAGAACCCACTATCAATGCCTTTCCAACTGACGCCAACCAGCGATCCGCCCCAGATCCCCACGGCGACGAAAATTATCGTCAGCAGCGGTAGTGAAATTACCCCAGCCCAGAAACGTGGGGAAATGACGCGGCGCAGTGGATCCACGGCCATCATCTCCATGCTGGAGAGCTGCTCTGTGGCGCGCATCAAACCGATTTCCGCAGTTAACGCCGAACCGGCACGTCCGGCAAACAGCAGTGCTGCGACCACCGGCCCCAGTTCGCGCAGCAGCGACAAGGCCACCAGCATCCCCAGACTGGTTTCCGCACTATAAGTGGTCAGTACCAGATAACCTTGCAGACCCAGCACCATTCCGATGAACACGCCAGAAACCACAATAATCAGCATCGACAGGACGCCGACATTATAGAGCTGACGCACCAACAGCGGCGCATGTTTGCGAAATTCCGGTTTGCCGACCAGCGCATTGAATAACATTAACCCGGCCCGCCCGAACGTTCTCAGGGTTTTAATCCCTTTATGTCCGAGCGACGCCAGCGCATTTAACAGCATGAGTGGCTTAACTCCCTGGTAAAAGATCAGCGTGATAATCGCCGGCAGGATAGCGGAACGGAACTGGTCCGTCAGCAATCCCGTCCAGAAACTGACGTACGCGAGGATCAGGATTCGCCTGCAACGCCTGGGCGCTACCGTGAGCGACAATCTTTTTGTCTGCCAGGATCCAGGCGTGATCAGCAATACTTAAGACTTCCGGCACATCGTGAGAAACCACCACACAAGTTACGCCCAGCGCGCTGTTCAGCTCGGAAATCAGCTTCACCAGGACGCCCATAGTGATGGGATCTTGCCCAACAAACGGCTCATCAAACATGATGAGATCCGGCTCCAGCGCAATTGCACGCGCCAGCGCCGCACGACGCGCCATCCCGCCTGAAAGCTCCGATGGCATAAGTTTGGCCGCTCCGCGCAGCCCCACGGCTTCCAGCTTCATCATCACCGTGCTATGCAGCAACGGTACGGGAAGGTGGGTATGCTCGCGCAGTGGATAGGCGACGTTGTCAAAAACGTTCATATCGGTGAACAGCGCTCCAGACTGAAACAACATGCTCATCCGTTTACGCACGGTATACAGGCGCGAACGAGACATCGCCGGAATATTCTCACCATCAAAAAGGATCTCACCGTGATCTGGCGCGATTTGCCCACCAATCAGACGGAGTAGCGTCGTTTTACCGATGCCTGATGGCCCCATAATCGCCGTGATCTTCCCTCGCGGCACGGTCAGGGAAATATTATCGAAGATGCAGCGATTGCCACGCGTAAAACTGACATCGCGCATATCGACTAAATTCGCCACAGACTGCTCCATAATTCACCCTTTGTCTTGCGTTGATTTTCTAAGCATGGCGCTCAATTTAACCTTGAACCCAACATATTTACAGAATATTACCCGCCGCGGTTAGCGAAAGCTGGCATTTGTTTTACTTTTTAGCCGCATAAAGTCAAAATTAAGAATTCATTACGGCTTTCTGAAAATCTTCAGCGGACCGGCGAGTATACCTGAAGAAAGGACGTTAGATGCTTTTAGCTACGGCACTGTTAATTGTTGGTTTACTTTTGGTCGTTTACAGTGCCGACCGTCTGGTATTTGCCGCCTCTATTCTTTGCCGCACTTTTGGCATCCCACCGCTGATCATCGGCATGACGGTGGTCAGTATTGGTACGTCACTTCCAGAAATAATCGTTTCGCTTGCCGCGTCGCTGCATGAACAACGAGATTTAGCCGTCGGCACAGCACTCGGCTCAAACATAATCAATATTTTACTGATCCTCGGTCTGGCTGCGCTGGTGCGCCCTTTTACCGTACATTCCGATGTTCTGCGCCGTGAATTACCATTAATGTTATTAGTCAGTGTGGTGGCCGGTTCCGTACTCTATGACGGACAACTTGGTCGCAGCGATGGTATCTTTCTCCTCTTTCTGGCTGTGCTATGGCTGCTGTTCATTGTTAAACTTGCACGTCAGGCAGAACGTCAGGGGACTGACAGCCTGACCAGAGAACAGCTTGCAGAGCTACCGCGCGAAGGCGGTTTACCTGTCGCGTTTTTATGGCTCGGCATTGCATTGATTATCATGCCGGTAGCAACGCGGATGGTGATTGACAACGCCACCGTACTGGCGAATTACTTTGCCATCAGCGAGTTGACTATTGGTCTGACGGCAATCGCTATCGGCACTAGTCTGCCGGAACTGGCAACCGCGATAGCAGGTTTTCGCAAAGGTGAAAACGACATTGCTGTCGGTAATATCATTGGCGCAAACATTTTTAATATTGTCATCGTGCTGGGTTTACCCGCGCTGATAACGCCCGGGGAGGTTAACCCACTGGCGTACAGCCGTGACTGCAGCGTGATGCTGTTGGTCAGTATTATTTTTGCGTTGCTATGCTGGCGACGCTCCCGGCAATCTGGCCGTGGCATTGGGGTATTATTAACAGGCGGATTTGTCGTATGGCTGGCGATGTTGTACTGGTTATCGCCAATACTCGTTGAATAACTGGAAACGCATTATGTCGCACGTAGAGTTGCAACCGGGTTTTGACTTTCAGCAAGCAGGTAAAGAAGTCCTGGCGATTGAACGTGAATGCCTGGCAGAGCTTGATCAATACATCAATCAGAATTTCACGCTCGCCTGTGAAAAGATGTTCTGGTGTAAAGGTAAAGTCGTGGTCATGGGAATGGGTAAATCGGGACACATTGGGCGCAAAATGGCAGCAACCTTTGCAAGCACCGGTACTCCGTCATTTTTCGTCCATCCCGGTGAGGCCGCACATGGCGATTTAGGCATGGTCACCCCGCAGGACGTGGTCATTGCGATTTCTAACTCAGGTGAATCCAGCGAAATCACGGCCTTAATCCCGGTACTCAAACGCCTGCATGTACCGTTAATTTGCATCACCGGTCGTCCGGAGAGCAGCATGGCACGCGCAGCAGACGTGCATCTGTGTGTTAAAGTAGCGAAAGAAGCCTGTCCGTTAGGGCTGGCACCAACCAGCAGTACTACCGCGACGCTGGTCATGGGAGATGCGCTCGCCGTCGCTTTGCTGAAAGCGCGCGGCTTTACCGCCGAAGATTTTGCACTTTCGCATCCAGGCGGCGCACTTGGTCGTAAACTTCTGCTTCGCGTCAGCGATATTATGCATACGGGCGACGAGATCCCGCATGTCAAGAAAACAGCCAGCCTGCGCGATGCGCTGCTGGAAGTCACCCGCAAAAATCTTGGTATGACCGTCATTTGCGATGACAATATGATGATTGAAGGCATCTTTACCGACGGTGATTTACGCCGTGTCTTCGATATGGGCGTGGATGTCCGTCAGTTAGGTATTGCCGATGTGATGACGCCAGGGGGAATTCGTGTACGTCCTGGCATTCTGGCCGTTGAGGCGCTGAACTTAATGCAGTCCCGCCATATCACTTCCGTAATGGTTGCCGATGGCGACCACTTACTCGGTGTGTTACATATGCACGATTTATTGCGTGCTGGCGTAGTGTAAAGATTCAAGGATAAACAACAATGAGTAAAGCAGGTGCGTCGCTTGCGACCTGTTACGGCCCTGTTAGCGCCAATGTGATGGCAAAAGCAGAGAACATTCGTCTGCTGATCCTCGACGTTGATGGCGTATTGTCAGATGGTCTGATTTATATGGGTAACAATGGCGAAGAGCTGAAAGCGTTCAATGTTCGTGACGGTTACGGTATCCGCTGTGCGCTCACCTCTGATATTGAAGTCGCCATCATTACTGGACGAAAGGCTAAACTGGTAGAAGATCGGTGTGCAACGTTAGGGATCACCCATCTGTATCAGGGGCAATCAAACAAGCTTATCGCCTTTGGCGATCTGCTGGAAAAACTGGCGATTGCGCCAGAAAACGTGGCTTACGTTGGTGATGATCTTATCGACTGGCCAGTGATGGAAAAAGTGGGCTTAAGCGTGGCCGTAGCCGATGCGCATCCGCTATTGATTCCGCGCGCTGATTACGTGACGCGCATTGCTGGCGGTCGTGGCGCGGTTCGTGAAGTTTGCGACTTATTACTTCTGGCGCAGGGCAAACTGGATGAAGCCAAAGGGCAATCGATATGAGTAAAGCCAGACGTTGGGTTATCATTGTGCTATCACTGGCGGTACTGGTGATGATCGGCGTTAACATGACCGAGAAAGACGATACCGCCCAGGTGGTCGTCAACAACAATGATCCCACCTATAAAAGCGAGCATACGGACACGCTCGTCTATAACCCAGAAGGAGCCCTAAGCTATCGATTGATTGCTCAACACGTTGAATATTATTCCGATCAGGCCGTTTCGTGGTTTACGCAACCCGTACTTACCACGTTTGATAAGGATAAAATCCCGACATGGTCGGTTAAAGCAGATAAAGCCAAGCTAACCAATGACCGGATGCTCTATTTATATGGACACGTTGAAGTCAACGCACTCGTGCCGGACTCTCAACTTCGCAGAATCACGACGGATAACGCGCAGATCAATCTGGTGACGCAGGATGTTACCTCTGAAGACCTCGTCACGTTATACGGAACAACATTTAACTCCAGCGGTCTGAAAATGCGCGGCAACTTACGCAGCAAGAATGCCGAGCTGATTGAAAAGGTTAGAACATCCTATGAAATTCAAAACAAACAAACTCAGCCTTAATCTTGTGCTTGCCAGCTCACTTCTGGCCGCCAGCATTCCGGCATTTGCCGTTACCGGAGATACTGACCAACCGATCCACATTGAGTCGGACCAGCAATCTCTTGATATGCAAGGCAACGTGGTTACCTTTACCGGTAATGTCGTTGTGACTCAAGGCACCATTAAAATTAATGCCGATAAAGTAGTCGTCACCCGTCCGGGTGGTGAACAAGGCAAGGAAGTGATCGACGGTTACGGTAACCCGGCCACCTTCTATCAAATGCAGGATAACGGTAAGCCAGTCGAAGGCCATGCTTCCCAGATGCATTACGAACTGGCAAAAGATTTTGTCGTTCTGACGGGTAATGCTTATCTGCAGCAGGTCGATAGCAATATTAAGGGCGATAAGATCACTTACCTGGTGAAAGAGCAGAAAATGCAGGCTTTCAGTGACAAAGGTAAGCGTGTGACCACCGTTCTGGTGCCGTCACAGTTGCAGGACAAAAACAACAAAGGCCAGACCCCGGCGCAGAAGAAGGGTAATTAATTCGTTATGGCAACTTTAACTGCAAAGAACCTTGCAAAAGCCTATAAAGGCCGCCGCGTGGTGGAAGACGTCAGCCTGACCGTCAACTCCGGGGAGATTGTCGGTCTGCTGGGGCCAAACGGTGCCGGTAAGACGACCACTTTCTACATGGTCGTTGGCATTGTGCCGCGCGATGCGGGCAACATTATTATTGATGACGACGATATCAGCCTTCTGCCACTGCATGCGCGTGCGCGTCGCGGTATCGGCTATTTGCCGCAGGAAGCCTCTATTTTCCGTCGCCTCAGCGTTTACGATAACCTGATGGCGGTACTGCAAATTCGTGACGACTTATCCGCTGAACAGCGTGAAGATCGCGCGAACGAGCTGATGGAAGAGTTCCACATTGAGCATTTACGCGACAGCATGGGGCAATCGCTCTCCGGTGGTGAACGCCGTCGTGTAGAAATTGCGCGCGCACTGGCTGCGAATCCGAAATTTATCCTCCTCGATGAACCATTTGCCGGGGTTGACCCGATCTCGGTTATCGACATCAAACGTATCATTGAACACCTGCGCGACAGCGGCCTGGGCGTGCTTATCACCGACCATAACGTGCGTGAAACGCTGGCTGTTTGTGAACGCGCTTATATCGTCAGCCAGGGGCATTTAATCGCTCATGGCACGCCGACAGAAATCTTACAAGATGAACATGTTAAGCGTGTATACCTTGGGGAAGACTTCAGACTCTGATAGGGTAGAAGTTTGCGACGTTTTAGCAGGAGAGTACGATTCTGAACATGAAGCAAGGTTTGCAACTCAGGCTTAGCCAACAACTGGCGATGACGCCTCAGCTACAACAGGCGATTCGTCTGTTGCAGTTGTCCACGCTGGAGCTTCAGCAGGAGCTACAGCAGGCGCTGGAAAGTAATCCATTGCTTGAGCAAATCGACACTCATGATGAAATCGACACTCACGAAACGCCAGACAGCGAAACGCTGGATACCGCTGAAGCACTCGAACAAAAAGAGATGCCGGAAGAGCTGCCGCTCGATGCCAGTTGGGATACCATCTACACCGCCGGTACGCCATCAGGCACTAGCGGTGACTACATCGACGATGAGCTGCCGGTCTATCAGGGCGAAACGACGCAGACCTTGCAGGATTATCTGATGTGGCAGGTCGAGCTGACACCGTTTTCCGACACTGACCGCGCTATCGCCACCTCCATAGTCGATGCCGTTGATGACACCGGTTATCTGACCGTCCCGCTGGAAGATATTCTCGAAAGTATGGGCGATGAAGAGATCGACATCGATGAAGTTGAAGCAGTCCTGAAACGCATCCAGCGTTTTGATCCGGTCGGTGTGGCGGCGAAAGATCTGCGTGACTGTCTGCTGATCCAACTTTCCCAATTCGATAAAACCACGCCGTGGCTGGAAGAAGCTCGACTGATCATTAGCGATCATCTCGATCTGCTGGCCAATCACGACTTTCGCTCATTAATGCGCGTCACGCGTCTGAAAGAAGATGTGCTGAAAGAAGCCGTCAATCTGATCCAGTCACTCGATCCACGCCCCGGCCAGTCGATCCAGACCGGTGAACCGGAATATGTCATCCCTGATGTGCTGGTGCGTAAGCATAACGGCCAGTGGACGGTTGAACTGAACAGCGACAGTATTCCACGTCTGCAAATCAACCAGCATTACGCCTCAATGTGCAATAACGCACGTAACGATGGCGACAGTCAGTTTATCCGCAGTAATCTGCAGGATGCTAAATGGTTGATTAAGAGTCTGGAAAGCCGTAACGATACGCTGCTGCGCGTCAGTCGCTGTATTGTTGAACAACAGCAAGCCTTCTTTGAGCAAGGCGAAGAATATATGAAACCGATGGTGCTGGCTGATATCGCCCAGGCCGTCGAGATGCATGAATCGACGATATCTCGCGTGACCACGCAAAAGTACCTGCATAGTCCACGAGGCATTTTTGAACTGAAGTATTTCTTTTCCAGTCACGTCAATACCGAAGGGGGTGGCGAAGCCTCTTCCACGGCGATTCGTGCACTGGTGAAGAAATTAATCGCGGCGGAAAACCCAGCGAAACCGTTGAGCGACAGCAAGTTAACCTCTTTGTTGTCAGAACAGGGTATCATGGTGGCACGCCGTACTGTTGCGAAGTACCGAGAGTCTTTATCCATTCCGCCGTCAAACCAGCGTAAACAGCTCGTTTGACCCAACCGATAAGGAAGACACTATGCAGCTCAACATTACCGGAAATAACGTCGAGATCACCGAGGCCCTGCGCGAATTTGTCACCTCAAAGTTTGCCAAACTTGAGCAATATTTTGACCGAATCAACCAGGTTTATGTTGTTCTGAAAGTGGAGAAAGTCACCCACACCTCAGATGCAACACTGCATGTTAACGGTGGCGAAATTCATGCCAGCGCGGAAGGTCAGGACATGTACGCCGCCATTGATGGCTTAATTGATAAGTTGGCACGTCAGCTAACCAAGCATAAAGATAAATTGAAACAACACTAATTGTCCGGGCAATTAGCAAGTGCATGGCGGCCTGTTGTATGGCACAACAGGCCATTTGTACGGTTAATGCTCCGAATCTGCCCCACTGTTTGAGTGGGCAGATTCTTAGGTGAAATTATGACAAATAATGATACAACTCTACAGCTTAGCAGTGTTCTTAACAGGGAATGTACGCGAAGCCGCGTCCACTGTCAGAGCAAAAAACGCGCCCTGGAAATCATCAGCGAACTGGCGGCAAAACAACTTAGCCTGCCACCGCAGGTGGTTTTTGAAGCTATTCTGACGCGGGAAAAAATGGGCAGTACCGGTATTGGTAATGGCATTGCCATTCCGCACGGCAAACTGGAAGAAGATACCCTACGCGCGGTTGGCGTTTTCGTTCAGCTAGAAACACCCATTGCTTTTGATGCCATCGATAACCAGCCGGTAGACTTACTTTTTGCCCTGTTGGTACCCGCAGACCAAACCAAAACGCACCTGCACACTCTTTCGCTGGTCGCGAAACGTCTGGCGGACAAAACTATCTGCCGCCGTTTACGTGCAGCCCAGAGCGATGAAGAGCTGTATCAAATCATTACGGATACCGAAGGTACTCCGGATGAAACGTAGTTATTCTGTAATGTCTCTTTTAGACGTTGTGAGGAGAAACAGTACATGGTACTGATGATCGTCAGCGGACGTTCAGGGTCAGGCAAATCTGTCGCCCTGCGGGCGCTGGAAGATATGGGTTTTTACTGCGTGGATAACCTTCCCGTAGTGCTGTTACCCGATCTGGCTCGGACTCTGGCCGATCGCGAGATTTCTGCCGCCGTCAGCATTGATGTCCGCAATATGCCAGAGTCGCCAGAAATATTCGAGCAGGCGATGAGCAATCTGCCTGATGCTTTCTCACCGCAACTCCTGTTTCTCGATGCCGATCGTAACACGCTGATTCGTCGTTACAGCGATACGCGCCGCCTGCATCCGCTTTCCAGCAAAAACCTGTCGCTGGAAAGTGCTATCGACAAAGAAAGCGATCTGCTGGAACCGCTGCGTTCACGGGCGGATCTGATTGTCGATACGTCTGAAATGTCCGTTCATGAACTGGCAGAAATGCTGCGTACCCGCCTGCTGGGTAAACGCGAGCGTGAACTGACAATGGTCTTTGAATCTTTCGGCTTCAAACACGGTATTCCTATCGACGCGGATTACGTCTTTGACGTACGTTTCCTGCCGAACCCACACTGGGATCCGAAACTGCGTCCGATGACGGGCCTTGATAAACCTGTCGCCGCATTCCTCGATAGGCACACAGAAGTACACAATTTTATCTACCAGACGCGTAGCTATCTTGAGCTATGGTTACCTATGCTGGAAACCAACAACCGTAGCTACCTGACGGTTGCCATTGGTTGTACTGGCGGGAAACACCGTTCGGTGTATATTGCAGAACAGTTGGCTGACTACTTCCGCTCACGCGGTAAAAACGTCCAGTCACGCCATCGCACGCTGGAAAAACGTAAACCATGACCGTCAAACAAACTGTCGAAATCACTAACAAGCTGGGCATGCATGCCCGGCCTGCTATGAAACTGTTTGAATTAATGCAGGGTTTTGACGCCGAAGTGCTTTTACGTAATGACGAAGGCACCGAGGCTGAAGCCAACAGCGTTATTGCGCTGTTGATGCTGGATTCTGCCAAAGGACGACAGATTGAAGTCGAAGCGACCGGTCCGCAGGAAGTTGAGGCGCTGGCCGCCGTCATCGCCCTCTTTAACTCAGGTTTTGACGAAGATTAATCTTCGTCATTCCGACACTTAATTCCCCCAGACACGCCCCTTCCGCCCTAACGTACGAAAAAAGTACAAACCCCAAATATCCCAATTTCTCGCAAATTGTACATTTCGTGCGCTTTTCTGTAAGTATAAAACCTTAAGAAAACCTTAAAAAAGCTTGTTTAGGTTTTGTTTAAGTTAAGCCCTCATACTGGAGACGGTCAGAAAATACCTCCAGGAGATGGCATGATTCGCTTATCTGAACAAAGTCCCCTGGGCACCGGAAGACATCGAAAATGTTATGCGCATCCGGAAGATGCCCAACGCTGTATTAAAATTGTCTACCACCGTGGCGACGGTGGTGATAAAGAGATCCGCCGTGAGTTAAAGTACTATGCACATCTTGGTCGTCGTTTGAAAGACTGGAGCGGTATTCCGCGCTATCACGGTACGGTTGAGACTGATTGCGGAACCGGTTATGTCTACGATGTGATTGCCGATTTTGATGGCAAACCGTCTATTACACTGAGCGAATTTGCTAAACAATGCCATTACGAAGAAGATATCGCGCAACTGCGTCAGTTATTGAAACAGTTAAAGCGTTATTTGCAGAATAACCACATCGTGACGATGTCACTGAAGCCGCAGAATGTCCTCTGCCACCGCATCAGTGAGTCAGAAATTATCCCTGTCGTCTGTGACAACATTGGTGAAAGCACGTTGATTCCATTGGCGACCTGGTCGAAGTGGTGTTGTCTGCGTAAGCAAGAGCGGTTGTGGCGACGTTTTATCACTCAACCAGCGTTAGCTGTTGCTCTGCAAAAAGAGGCGCAACCGAGTGAAAGCAAAAAGCTCTCCCTCACCTCGCGCGAAGCCTAATACAGCTGGTGTTGTTGCAAAAACGACTCACCGCCTAACTGATGCATTTGCTGCAAAATCCACGCCTGACGGCTACGCACGTAGCCCGAAGGTGCAGTAACTTTGAAACGAAGTGGATTGGGTAATACAGCCGCCAATAACGCTGCTTCCGAACGGGTAAGTTTGCTGGCGGATTTATGGAAATAACGCTGTGCCGCTGCCTCGACGCCAAACACACCGTCGCCAAATTCGACGACATTCAGGTAAACCGTCAGGATGCGCTTTTTGCTCCAGACCGTTTCTATCCCCAGTGTTAATCCGGCTTCCAGCCCTTTTCTTACCCAGCTTCGCCCATCCCACAAAAAGAGATTTTTAGCTGTCTGCTGCGAAATTGTTGATGCGCCGCGAATGCGGTTTTCATTGCGCTCGTTGTGCGCCAGGGCTTTCTCAATGGAAGCGACATCAAAACCCCAGTGCGCGGGAAATTTCTGATCTTCTGCGGCAATCACCGCCAGCCCCATCCACGGCGAGATTTGATCCATACTGACCCAGTCAGAATGCGCCACGTAACGAAAGTTGCCATGCAGCCAGGCACTTAGCTGACGCTCGCCCATCACCGCAGAGAACGGGACTGGCGCTATACTAAACAGCGCTATACCCCCGCCCCAGAGCACAAAGAGGACAATCAGTAATCGCAGAATGAAACGGCGAACGAAACCGAACGCCGTTACGCGGCGTTTGCTCATTCCGCCAGAACCAGTACGCGGGAAACCAGCTTATCAATACCACTTGCTGCTTCCGCAATGTTCTGTGCCAACATATACGCAGGTGTGGTAACAATCTTATTGTCTTCATCAACGACAATATCATCTACCGGACATGGCACATGCTCCGCGCCCATATCTTCCAGCACTTCTGCGGTATCGATATCAGTACCGATAGTCAAACGCAGCGGGAAATTGAAGATTTTCGGCAACATTGCCGGGGCAATGCACATAAAGCCAAGCGGTTTTCCGGCCTGATGCATTGCCAGCGCCAGCGCCTTTAACTCACGGTCCACGCTGCATTCACTGCCAAGACTGGCAAAATCACTCAAATTCTTTGCCGCGCCAAATCCACCCGGCACAATTAACGCATCCAGTTCGGCGGCATCAGCCTGTGCCAGAGGGCGGATCTCACCACGCGTAATACGCGCCGCTTCAATCAACACATTGCGCGTTTCCGCCATTGCTTCACCGGTTAAATGGTTAATGACATCAACCTGCTGCTTATCTGGAGCAAAACAAACTGCCTGCGCGCCGCTGCGAGATATCGCTAATAACGTCAATACCGCTTCATGAATTTCAGAACCGTCATAGACGCCGCATCCGCTCAGAACTACGCCAATTTTCTTCATTGTGATCATCCTTTCCCAATTGACTGAAACACATTAATTTTTTTAATAAAAACGCTACGCATCACACATTTAACTGATTCATGTAACAAATCATTTAAGATTTGCTATCTTAACTGCATGCGGCCTGAAAAACAGTGCTGTGCCTTTGTTACTTATCATAAAAAATTACGGCGCAGCCAAGATTTCCCTGGTGTTGGCGCAGTATTCGCGCACCCCGGTTTAGCCGGGGTCATTTTTTAGCAGCTTTTGCCACCCACGCTTTCAGCACTTCTACGTCGTGACGCCACTCTTCTTTCATCTCTTCAATCCATTCACCAACATTATCTTCCCATGCAGGAAGATCGGGAGACTGAATTTGCTGACCCAGCTGTTGTAAATGGCGTAACCCCACAGAACCTGCTGCGCCTTTAATTTTATGTCCTTCCTCAACGATGCCTTTTTTGTCCTGTGCCGTCAGGTTCGACTCCAGTACGCTGACATATCCCGGCATCATCTTCTCAAACACGGCCAACCCGTCGGTAATCAACTTCGGTCCTACAAGTTCGAGATACTGTTCCAGCATGGGAATATCGAGCAATGCTTCTGATTTACCACTCTCTTCTGTCGTCACCGTGCTCTCCTCATCATCCTGGGTATCCCAGAATTTCTTGATCATCGCGGTTAGCGCCGGAACAGAAAGCGGCTTACTTAGCACATCATCCATTCCAGCATTGATGTACTCTTGTTTATCTTTCAGCACGTTGGCGGTTAAGGCCACCAGCGGTGGTAAATCTTCACGCGGATAACGCTTCGTCAGTTCGCGTGATATATCCAGCCCGGTCATATCTGGTAACTGAATATCCAGCAATACAAGGTCGTATTCGCCCGGCTTAAACATCTCCAGTGCTGCCTTACCAGACATCGCCACATCAACGCTGTTGCCCAGTTTTTCCAGCACCGAACGGGCAACGATGACGTTCAGCTCAATGTCCTCTACCAACAGCACATTCAGCGCCGGTAAAGGCATATCATTTTCGTCAAACGCATCATCCACTTCTTCCGCCACCGACGGCGCGTGGATCGTCAGGGTAAAGGTAGAGCCTTTACCTTGTTCGCTGGTGACAGTGATATCACCGCCCATATTTTTCGCCAGTCGACGAGAAACCGCCAGGCCAATACCCGTACCGGTTGCAGGTTTGCCACCGTGGCTGTCTTTCACCTGATAATACATGGCGAAAATTTTATCCAGTTCATTCTGTGGAATACCGATGCCGGAGTCTTCCACTTCAAAATGCAGCATGTCGCCTTCGTCATAACGTACGCGAACAGTCACCTGGCCCTTCTGGGTAAATTTCACAGCGTTACTGATTAAGTTCCACAGGATCTGGCGTAAGCGAGTCCCGTCGGTAATCACCTGATGCGGCAGCGGCAGTGTTGGTTCAAGAACAAAGCGCAAGCCTTTTTGTTGCGCCTGCAGTGCGGAGAGGTTTTCCAGATCGGCCAGGAAACTGGTGAAATCAACCGGCTGGTTATCGAGCTGAACTTTACGTCGCTCCATCTTATCCATATCAATAATATCGTTGAAGATATTCCCCAAAGTGATGGCGGAAACATGGATAGTTTTGAGATATTTTTCCTGCTCGGCGGTGAGCTCTGTATCCAGCAGAATTCGGCTTAAGCCGACGATACCGTTCAGCGGCGTACGCAACTCATGACTGATGGTGGAGATAAAGGTTGTTTTGTCGCGGCTGGCGCGTTCGAGCGCATCCTGATAACGCTTACGCTCGGTAATGTCGCGGCCGAACCCCATCAAGCCGTGGCGTTTACCCACGCGGTCGTAGTACGGCACTTTACGGATTTCAAAGCAGGCTTTGCGTCCATCCGGATAATCCAGCCACTGCTCATAGGTCAGTGACACATTATGACGGAACACCTTCTCGTCGGTTTCAATGACTTTCGCTGCGGCTTCCGGCGAGTAAACGTCCGCAGGTTTCAAATGCACCAACTGTTTTTCGCTTTTCCCGGTCAGCAGTTCCATCGCACGGTTACAGCCGGAAAACTCTTTATCTTCGTTACGGTAAAAAACCAGATCGGGTGAAGCATCAAGGAAGGAACGTAAGAACGAAGATTGTTGTTCGAGTTGAATTTGCGTCTCTTCGCGCTCTTTGATTTCAATTTTCAGCTGACCGAAGGTTTCCTGCAGTTCTGCTTCTGCTTTTTCACGAACGGCGATTTCCTGATTTAGCTGGGCAATATTATCTTTTAACTGAACGTTGAGGCTTAGATCGCGCTCGCGCATCTCCTCCAGCTTTTGTACCAGACGTGACAGGCGTTGCCGTGACTCCTCGAGTTGCTCAACGACTACCGAAAGAAAGTAGACCGCCCATGGCGTAATCAACAAACCAAAGAAAATAGAGCGGATAACATCAATGCTTTCGACCTGACCATGCAGCACCATGGTTACCGCCATTTGTACCACAATGGCAAGAACGACGAGGGCCAGCGCCAGCAACATTGAGAAGCGCACCAGACCTAACTTCATCATCAGGTCAACATAGTACTGCGCCAGCAGACGAATTTGCTTCATTAGGGGATTCCTTCACGACAACCTGCCCCAATAATACCCAATTCTGACAGTTACGTTATAAATTGTGTGAGAAATGCGGAATTCCCCTCAATGGCCTACGCCGTTGGAGGTAGCCACGGACGTCCCAGCGCCGATCCCTGTACGCCATGTTCAGTAAGATAGCGATCCAACTCAACCATCCCCGTCCAGCGATTTTCACACCATAGCGGTGCAAGTAGCGTCGGGCGACGGGCGCTGGCGGAAATGCGGTGGTAGATCACTTCCGGCGGCGTATGGCGAATCATTTCTCCGGCAGTGAGCGTGTAATCTTCCAGTTCGATACCGTTCAAACGCCCCGCTTCCCAGGCTTTCGCCATAATGCTGCCTTTCACAATATGCAGCGGATGCAGTTTTATGCCGTCCACGCCGGTTTCAACCACTCGCTCCAGCGTTTGCAAACATTCAGCCTGCCCTTCGCCAGGCAGGCCGACAATTAAGTGAGAACACACCTTCAGCCCGCGCTCACGCGCCAGCTGCGTCGTGCGCTGATAGCAGGCAAAATCATGACCGCGATTGATGCGATGCAGCGTTTTGTCGTGTGCGGTTTGCAGCCCCAGTTCCAGCCACACTTCATAGCCCTGGTCTTTATATTCACAAAGCAGATCAAGCACTGCATCTGGCACGCAGTCCGGGCGCGTACCAACACACAAACCAACGATATTGGCCTGGCTTACCGCCTGTTGATACATAGAACGCAGCACCTGAACTTCCGCAAAGGTGCTGGTATAGGCCTGAAAGTAGGCCAGATAGCGTTTAGCGCGGTTAACTAAATTCGCCTGGTGCGCCAGTTGCTCGGCAATGGAACGATGTTGCTGCGCTTCATCGGCAAACGAGGCAACATTACAGAATGTGCAGCCGCCGCGCCCGATGGTACCGTCACGGTTAGGGCAGCTAAAACCGCCGTGCAGCGTCAGCTTATGCACCTTTTGCCCATAGCGACGGGTGAGATCACCACCAAACATATTGACTAATTTCTGTAACTGCATAATCTGATAGACCGCGCCTTGAAAAGAGGCCAAAGCCTGCCATTTTTAGCTCAATTCGGCGATGACCTGGATCAATCGTCCCGGCCTGCTTTTATCAACTGCATAATCAATCAAAATTTCCGAAATTTCATGCATAATCACATAAATCACTTTTGCTTATCTTGTGTCAGATTTTTTTATCTCCTTATGGATTTTAGGCAAAAACAGTAGCATGAAACGTCATTACCAATTAAGGCAGTATAAAATGCTGGTTTTCTCGTCAGTTCAAGGCAGGATAAGGGTTAACACGCCTTAATGACAGTCAGGAATTGGCTGTTTCTCTAACGACGTCCCTTTTAGCCTTAAATAGAAAATCTATTTTAATTTCAGCTAATTAATAAAGAATTTTGCGCTAAAGCACATTTTTGTACCAATAAGCTTGCCATTTGACCTGTATCAGCTTTCCCGATAAGTTGGAAATCCGCTGGAAGCTTTCTGGATGAGCAGCCTGCTCATCATATTTATGCAGTAATTGAGATCCCCTCTTCACCGTATTAACCGATGCGAAAAGGACAACAAGGGGGCGAATGCGAGGCGCGCGTATGACACGCAAACCCCGTCGCCACGCTCTTTCTGTGCCCGTGCGTAGCGGTTCGGAAGTGGGGTTCCCGCAGAGCCTGGGGAGGTTCACTGATATGTTGTACGATAAATCCCTTGAGAAGGATAACTGTGGTTTCGGCCTGATCGCCCACATAGAAGGCGAACCTAGCCACAAGGTAGTGCGTACTGCAATACACGCACTGGCCCGAATGCAGCACCGTGGTGCGATTCTCGCCGATGGTAAAACCGGTGACGGTTGCGGCCTGCTATTACAAAAACCGGATCGCTTTTTTCGCATCGTTGCGCAGGAGCGCGGCTGGCGTTTAGCAAAAAACTACGCCGTCGGGATGCTCTTCCTGAATAAAGATCCTGAACTCGCCGCTGCCGCACGCCGCATCGTTGAAGAAGAGCTGCAACGTGAAACCTTGTCGATTGTGGGCTGGCGTGATGTCCCCACTAACGAAGGCGTGCTGGGTGAAATCGCCCTCTCTTCTCTGCCACGCATTGAGCAAATTTTCGTTAACGCTCCGGCTGGCTGGCGTCCGCGTGATATGGAGCGCCGTCTGTTTATCGCCCGCCGCCGCATTGAAAAGCGTCTCGAAGCCGACAAAGACTTCTACGTCTGTAGCCTGTCGAATCTGGTGAACATCTATAAAGGTCTGTGTATGCCGGCAGATCTGCCGCGCTTCTACCTGGATCTTGCGGACCTGCGTCTGGAATCGGCTATCTGCCTGTTCCACCAGCGCTTCTCCACTAACACCGTACCACGCTGGCCGCTGGCGCAGCCGTTCCGCTACCTGGCGCATAACGGCGAGATCAACACCATTACCGGTAACCGCCAATGGGCGCGCGCCCGTACCTATAAATTCCAGACGCCACTGATCCCTGACCTGCACGACGCCGCGCCGTTCGTCAACGAAACCGGTTCCGACTCCAGCTCGATGGATAACATGCTGGAACTGTTGCTGGCTGGCGGGATGGATATCATCCGCGCCATGCGCCTGTTAGTACCACCCGCCTGGCAGAACAACCCGGATATGGACCCGGAACTGCGTGCCTTCTTTGACTTTAACTCCATGCATATGGAGCCGTGGGATGGCCCGGCGGGCATCGTGATGTCTGACGGTCGTTTTGCCGCCTGTAACCTTGACCGTAACGGTCTGCGTCCGGCGCGCTATGTCATCACCAAAGATAAGCTCATCACCTGCGCCTCTGAAGTCGGTATCTGGGATTATCAGCCTGACGAAGTGGTCGAAAAAGGCCGCGTCGGGCCAGGCGAACTGATGGTAATCGACACTCGCAGTGGGCGCATTCTGCACTCGGCAGAAACCGATGACGATCTGAAAAGCCGCCATCCCTATAAAGAGTGGATGGAGAAAAACGTCCGCCGTCTGGTACCGTTTGAAGATCTGCCCGATGAAGAAGTAGGTAGCCGCGAACTGGACGACGACACGCTTGCCAGCTACCAGAAACAGTTTAACTACAGCGCGGAAGAGCTGGACTCTGTAATCCGTGTGCTGGGCGAAAACGGCCAGGAGGCGGTCGGTTCGATGGGCGACGACACTCCATTCGCCGTGCTCTCCAGTCAGCCGCGCATTATTTACGACTATTTCCGTCAGCAGTTTGCGCAGGTAACCAACCCGCCAATCGACCCGCTGCGTGAAGCGCACGTTATGTCGCTCGCCACCAGCATCGGTCGTGAAATGAACGTCTTCTGTGAAGCAGAAGGCCAGGCGCACCGTTTAAGCTTTAAATCGCCGATTCTGCTCTACTCCGATTTCAAACAGCTCACGACGATGAAAGAGGAGCACTACCGCGCAGATACGCTGGATATCACCTTTGACGTTACTAAAACCACGCTCGAAGCGACGGTCAAAGAGCTGTGCGACAAAGCCGAAAAAATGGTACGTAGCGGCACTGTGCTGCTGGTGCTCTCCGACCGGAATATCGCTAAAGATCGCCTGCCGGTTCCGGCCCCGATGGCGGTTGGCGCGATCCAGACTCGTCTGGTCGATCAAAGCCTGCGTTGCGATGCCAACATCATCGTCGAAACCGCCAGCGCCCGCGATCCGCACCATTTCGCCGTGTTGCTGGGCTTCGGCGCGACGGCTATTTATCCATACCTTGCCTATGAAACGCTGGGCCGCCTGGTAGACACTCAGGCGATTGCTAAAAATTATCGTACCGTGATGCTGAACTACCGTAACGGCATCAACAAAGGCTTGTACAAAATCATGTCCAAAATGGGCATCTCCACCATCGCCTCTTATCGCTGCTCGAAACTGTTTGAAGCGGTCGGCCTGCACGATGATGTAGTGGGCCTGTGCTTCCAGGGCGCGGTCAGCCGCATTGGTGGGGCAAGCTTTGAAGACTTCCAGCAGGATCTGCTGAACCTCTCGAAACGAGCCTGGCTGGCGCGCAAGCCCATCAGCCAGGGCGGCCTACTGAAATATGTGCACGGCGGCGAATACCACGCCTACAACCCGGACGTGGTGCGCACGCTGCAACAGGCGGTCCAGAGTGGCGAGTACAGCGACTATCAGGAATACGCGAAGCTGGTTAATGAGCGTCCGGCAACAACGCTGCGCGATCTGCTGGTAATTACGCCGGGTGATGAAGCGATCAACATTGCTGATGTTGAACCGGCAAGCGAACTGTTTAAACGCTTCGATACCGCTGCAATGTCTATTGGCGCATTAAGCCCGGAAGCGCACGAAGCGCTGGCAGAAGCGATGAACAGCATCGGCGGTAACTCGAACTCCGGTGAAGGTGGTGAAGACCCTGCCCGCTATGGCACCAACAAAGTGTCGCGCATCAAGCAGGTGGCTTCCGGTCGATTCGGTGTTACTCCGGCGTACCTGGTCAATGCCGACGTCATTCAGATTAAAGTCGCCCAGGGCGCGAAGCCGGGTGAAGGCGGTCAGTTGCCGGGCGATAAAGTCACGCCTTACATCGCCAAACTGCGCTATTCGGTGCCGGGTGTGACACTGATCTCCCCGCCGCCGCACCACGATATCTACTCTATCGAGGACCTGGCGCAGCTGATTTTCGACCTCAAGCAGGTCAACCCGAAAGCGATGATCTCCGTAAAACTGGTGTCCGAACCGGGCGTCGGTACCATCGCGACTGGCGTGGCGAAAGCTTATGCCGATTTAATCACCATCGCAGGCTATGACGGCGGTACCGGCGCAAGTCCGCTGTCGTCGGTGAAATATGCAGGCTGCCCGTGGGAACTCGGTCTGGTGGAAACCCAGCAGGCGCTGGTTGCCAATGGTCTGCGTCATAAAATTCGTTTGCAGGTTGATGGCGGCCTGAAAACGGGTGTCGATATCATCAAAGCGGCAATTCTCGGCGCAGAAAGCTTCGGCTTCGGCACTGGCCCAATGGTCGCGCTCGGCTGTAAATATCTGCGTATTTGCCACCTGAACAACTGCGCAACGGGCGTAGCAACTCAGGATGACAAGCTGCGTAAGAATCACTATCACGGCCTGCCGTTCAAGGTGACGAATTACTTTGAATTTATCGCCCGTGAAACCCGCGAGCTGATGGCACAGCTGGGCGTAACGCGTCTGGTGGATCTGATTGGTCGCACCGACCTGCTGAAAGAGCTGGACGGTTTCACCGCCAAACAGCAGAAACTGGCGCTGTCGAAGTTGCTGGAGACTGCCGAGCCACATGCAGGTAAGGCACTCTACTGCACCGAAAACAACCCGCCGTTTGATAACGGCCTGCTGAACGCGCAGTTGCTGCAACAGGCGAAACCGTTTGTCGATGAATGCCAGAGCAAAACCTTCTGGTTCGATATCCGCAACACCGACCGTTCTGTCGGCGCGTCGCTCTCAGGCTATATCGCCCAGACGCACGGCGATCAGGGGCTGGCTGCCGATCCTATCAAAGCGTACTTCAACGGCACCGCAGGCCAGAGCTTCGGCGTGTGGAACGCAGGCGGCGTAGAGCTGTACCTGACCGGCGATGCCAACGACTACGTCGGTAAAGGCATGGCGGGCGGCTTAATCGCCATTCGTCCTCCGGTTGGCTCAGCCTTCCGCAGCCATGAAGCAAGCATTATCGGCAACACCTGCCTGTACGGCGCGACCGGTGGTCGTCTGTATGCCGCAGGCCGCGCGGGTGAACGTTTCGGCGTGCGTAACTCTGGTGCAATTACCGTGGTAGAAGGCATTGGCGACAACGGCTGTGAATATATGACGGGCGGTATTGTCTGTATTCTGGGTAAAACCGGCGTTAACTTCGGCGCGGGCATGACCGGCGGCTTCGCTTACGTTCTCGATGAAAGCGGCGATTTCCGCAAACGCGTTAACCCGGAACTGGTCGAGGTCTTAAGCGTTGACGATCTGGCGATCCATGAAGAGCATCTGCGTGGTCTTATCACCGAGCATGTGCAGCATACCGGTTCCCAGCGTGGTGAAGAGATTCTGGCAAACTGGTCAACCTTCGCCACTAAATTCGCGCTGGTTAAACCGAAGTCCAGCGATGTAAAAGCACTGCTGGGTCACCGTAGTCGTAGCGCAGCAGAGTTGCGCGTGCAGGCGCAGTAAGGGGTAGCAACAATGAGTCAGAATGTTTATCAATTTATCGACCTGCAGCGTGTTGATCCGCCAAAGAAACCGCTGAAGATCCGCAAAATTGAGTTTGTTGAAATTTACGAGCCGTTTTCCGAAGGCCAGGCCAAAGCGCAGGCTGATCGCTGCCTGTCGTGCGGCAACCCATACTGCGAGTGGAAATGCCCGGTACACAACTACATCCCGAACTGGCTGAAGCTCGCCAACGAGGGGCGTATTTTTGAAGCGGCGGAACTGTCGCATCAGACCAACACGCTGCCGGAAGTATGCGGACGTGTCTGCCCGCAAGACCGTCTGTGCGAAGGTTCCTGCACCCTGAACGATGAGTTTGGCGCGGTGACCATCGGCAACATTGAGCGTTATATCAATGATAAAGCGTTCGAAATGGGCTGGCGCCCGGATCTGACAGGCGTGAAACAGACCGGTAAAAAAGTGGCGATTATCGGCGCAGGCCCGGCGGGTCTGGCGTGCGCGGATGTCCTGACGCGCAACGGCGTAAAAGCGGTCGTCTTCGACCGTCACCCGGAAATCGGCGGCCTGCTGACCTTCGGTATTCCGGCCTTCAAGCTGGAAAAAGAGGTAATGACGCGCCGCCGTGAAATCTTCACTGGCATGGGCATTGAGTTCAAACTCAATACCGAAGTGGGTCGTGACGTACAGCTGGACGATCTACTGAATGATTACGATGCTGTATTCCTTGGCGTCGGGACTTATCAGTCAATGCGCGGCGGGCTGGAAAACGAAGACGCCGATGGCGTGTACGCAGCGCTGCCGTTCCTCATCGCCAACACCAAACAGTTAATGGGCTTTGGTGAAACCAACGACGAACCGTTTGTCAGCATGGAAGGTAAACGCGTGGTGGTCCTTGGCGGTGGCGACACTGCGATGGACTGCGTGCGCACGTCTGTACGCCAGGGGGCAAAGCACGTTACCTGTGCCTATCGTCGTGATGAAGAGAACATGCCGGGTTCCCGCCGCGAAGTGAAAAACGCGCGGGAAGAAGGCGTAGAGTTCAAATTCAACGTCCAGCCGCTGGGTATAGAAGTGAATGGCAACGGCAAAGTCAGCGGCGTAAAAATGGTGCGCACAGAAATGGGCGAACCGGATGCCAAAGGCCGTCGCCGCGCGGAGATCGTGGCAGGGTCAGAACATATCGTTCCGGCAGATGCGGTGATCATGGCGTTTGGTTTCCGCCCACACAGCATGGAATGGCTGGCGAAACACAGCGTCGAGCTGGATTCCCAAGGCCGCATCATCGCCCCGGAAGGCAACGACAACGCTTTCCAGACCAGCAACCCGAAAATCTTTGCTGGCGGTGATATCGTCCGTGGTTCCGATCTGGTGGTGACCGCTATTGCCGAAGGTCGTAAGGCGGCAGATGGGATCATGAACTGGCTGGAAGTTTAAACTCTGTCCCAGCGCCGCCTCCTCAGAAAAGAGTCGGCGCTGAAATTCTCCTTTCTTTCTGGAAAACGCCTCGCATAATCTGAAGAAAACCAATGTAATACGCTCATCTGGATTGTTACCGGCAGATGCCCGGCGTATAGCTGATTCCATTATTCAACACAGCTCCATATAAAGGGAAAGATAATGGAATCGCTCTCATTTCAAACCACCGCAGGCTACCAGCAAATCCACGACGGCATTATTCACCTGGTCGATAGTGCCCGGACGGAAACGGTACGTAGTGTTAACGCGTTAATGACCGCGACGTATTGGGAAATTGGCCGACGAATTGTCGAATTTGAACAAGGTGGTGAGGCTCGGGCCGCGTATGGTACGCAGCTAATCAAGCGGCTATCAAAGGATTTAAGTCTAAGGTATAAGCGTGGGTTCTCTGCAAAAAACTTACGCCAAATGAGGCTTTTTTACCTTTTTTATCAACATATTGAAATTCGGCAGACACTGTCTGCCAAATCTTTGCCTCTGCCCTGGTCCACTTATGTCCGCTTGCTTTCCGTTAAAAACGCTGACGCCCGCAGCTTTTATGAAAAAGAGACGCTCCGCTGTGGCTGGTCTGTTCGCCAGCTAGAGCGGCAAATTGCGACCCAGTTTTATGAGCGGACATTACTGTCATATGACAAATCAGCCATGCTGCAACAACACGCTCCTGCCGAGACGCATATTCTTCCGCAGCAGGCGATACGCGATCCCTTTGTGCTCGAATTTCTGGAATTAAAAGATGAATACTCAGAATCTGATTTTGAGGAGGCGCTGATCAACCACCTGATGGATTTCATGCTGGAACTTGGGGATGATTTTGCCTTTGTCGGTCGACAACGAAGGTTACGCATTGATGACAACTGGTTTCGGGTCGATCTGTTGTTTTTCCACCGCCGTTTACGCTGCCTGCTAATCGTCGATCTAAAAGTGGGCAAATTTAGCTATAGCGATGCCGGACAAATGAATATGTATCTCAACTACGCCAAAGAGCACTGGACGCTACCGGATGAAAATCCGCCCATCGGTCTGGTTCTCTGTGCAGAGAAAGGAGCCGGAGAAGCACATTATGCTCTGTCAGGTTTGCCTAACACCGTTCTGGCAAGTGAATATAAGATGCAACTACCTGATGAAAAACGACTCGCGGATGAACTCGTTCGAACACAGGCGGTGCTGGAGGAAGGCTATAGACGCCGTTAATTTCAGCGGTTTCGAATTCTGCAGACGGTGTCTGCAGAATCTTTAAAACGAACTAAGTTTTAAGCCATTAAATCAGCCTTAACCTTCACCACAACCTTTTTAATCTCACCAGGTTCGCCAACAACGCATCCCGGTTTATGCGGTTCTCCTGGCATAAACACTGCGAACATTCCCGGTTTCAGGATGATGGCTTGCTCGTTCTCAATGGCGTTGCAAAGCTGGTAATCATCATCATGGTGGAACTCTTCACACTGGCGCGCAGTGCCTGCCATGCCAAACAGAATCCGTTCCTCACCGTTTAATAACAGCTGGATATCAATGTACTGTTGGTGCAATTCCGCTTTTTTCTCAACGGGCGATTGAGTGTTAAACGTCATGACATTCATAAAGATATTATCGCCCTGTAATTCGTAACGACCCGGTGTTTTTTCTTGCGGTCTGGCAGCTAATGCCAGCGTTAACGCGTCCTGTAATGCAGGATGTAATCCGGCAGACGGTAATGACTGTACTTCACCCATCATCATAATTTTTCTCCCTGGGCCAACAGCGCAGCCCCAAGTAAACCTGCATCATGGCGGTAGTGCGCCGCCAGTAAATCAACATGAAATGCCGCTGGCTCCTGCGCCAGATACGTTTCCACTAACGCCAGATACCCTTCTGCCAGACCAACGCTGCCACCGACCACTACGCACTGGCAATCAGTTGTGGCTTTAATATCAGCGATCAGCCTTGCAAGCGTACGTGCGGAGCGGTGAATCAGTTGCTGCGCCTGTTCGTCGCCCTGCCCGGCGCGCGTGAAAATGGTTTTCGCATCCGCGCCAGCCAATTCCCCCTGCGCTGCCGCTGCAATGCCGCGACCAGAAGCAATCGCTTCCACGCAACCTGTGCGTCCACAGCCGCAGACCGGGCCGTGTGGATCGGCAAGCGTATGCCCGATATGCCCCGCCAGACCACCAGGGCCGGTCAGCAACTTGCCGCCGCTCACTACACCGCCGCCGACGCCAGTGGAAACGGTGATAAACACCATCTCGGTTACATCGCCTTCCAGCGCCTGATACTCCGCCCATGCTGCGGCCTGCGCATCATTAATGGCAATGGTCGGCAAATCAGTAAGTTGCTCCAGCGTTTTGACTAACGGAAAGTGTAGCAATCCACCGAGATTATGCGGATTCAGCGCCAATAAGCTGCCGTCGCGAATAATTCCGGTTGAAGCGATAGCAACCCGCTGCGCATGAGCGTGTAACGGGGAGACTAATGCGGATAAGGCATCACGCAGCGCCTGCGGCGTCTGGCTGGCAGGCGTAGGAAGTTCTCGGCGATCGCGGATCTGCCCGTCAGCGCCAATCAGCGCGGCGGCAAGTTTAGTACCGCCGATATCAATCGCCATTGTGGTCATAGCACCGCCTTTTTCATCGCGTTGTTGTACCACTGACAAATATGTTCAAGACGTGTGATAGCAGAACCGACCGTCACCGCCCATGCACCGTGGCGCATTGCATCTGCCGCCTGGGATGGCGTGTTGTAACGCCCTTCGGCAATCACCCGACATCCGGCGTCACTCAATGTTTTCACCAGCGCCAGATCCGGCTCTTCTGGCGTTTCAGGCGTGGTATAGCCAGAAAGCGTAGTACCAATAATCTCGGCGCCCAGCTTTTGGCATGCCAGGCCGTCTTCCGGCGTTGAACAGTCGGTCATCGCCAGTAAACCGTGATGGTGAATACGTGCCAGCAGCGTTTCAACAGGCACCGGACGCGGTCGGTCGGTGCCGTCAATCGCGATAATGTCTGCGCCCGCCTGCGCCAGCGCATCAACATCTTCAATATAGGCCGTGATGCGTACCGGAGAATCCTCCAGATCGCGTTTCACAATCCCGATAATCGGCACACTCACCACCGCACGCGTGGCTTGCAGATTTGCCACACCTTCGATGCGAATGGCAACCGCACCCGCCTGCTCTGCCGCTAATGCCATGGCAGCGACGATTTCCGGTTTATCGAGTGGGCTGTCAGGCACCGGCTGGCAGGAGACAATCAGGCCACCGTTGGCAGCGATTTTTTGATCCAGTTGTGCAAGTAACGACATACTTCTTCCCTTAGCAAAAGGCCCGGCACATGGCCGGGCAACAGGATTAACTTTTGGTTTTGACTAAATCGTTTTTGGCACCGCCAAACGGCACGGCACCGCTGAATGGTTTGCCGTCGATAGCGTCATGAGTACGTAACGCTTCCGGGCGCAACCAACGCTGAACGCGAGAAGGCATATCCAGCCCAATCAGCAGGATCACCACGAACGTCAGACTGAACGAAAGCGATCCCAGTGCCGTCCCCAGATCCAGACGTTGAGCAATCAGCGCACCAATGATCGGCGCCAGTGCGCCGCCAAGTGCGCCAACGTTATAGGTAAAGCCCAGGCCCGCTGCACGCTGGTCGGTATCGAAATAACCGCCAATCAGTTTCGGTAAGATCCCGGAGATCCCCTGACCGAGCATTTGCTGGAAGAACAGTAACAGACCAAGTACCCAGACGTTTGCGCCGCCAATCGCAAATACCGGAATAATCAGCAATTGCGAAGCTAACAGGCTACAAACATAGGCTTTGCGCGTTCCCAGCCAGTCACCGAGGAAGCCGCCGACACAGCAACCCACCGCCGCCCCAAAACCGCTAAAGAACAGCACATTGGCGACAGTATGCGGGTCATAAGCAAGATCGGTTTTCAGATATGTTGGCAGCAGTGCCTGAATCGGCCACGAGTAGAGGAAAGCAAATAACACAACCACCATCAGCATTACGCCTGTTGGCCAGCGTTTGCCCGTACTCTGTACCATAAAGCTGATAAAGATTGCGGCGCATAACAGCCCGAGAACAGCGACGATTGCGGCATTTTGCAGGTTACCGGCGAAGCAGAACCACAGCGCAGTAGCCGCCGCCAGCGTCATCACGATATTGGCGATGCGATGTTCACCACGGTAGAGAATATCCACCATCGTGCGCACCGGTGCTTTGCCCCCGTGTTTCTCTTTCCAGTCTTCCGCTTCCGGGATGTTTTTCCGCAACCAGAGAGCAAAGATGATCGGTAAGATGCCGATAAAGAACAGTGCACGCCAGCCCCAGACCGGGACTACCAGACTATAGACCTGTGCGGCAACGACAGCCCCCACAGAGAAGCCGGAAATCAGAAAACCACTGGCTTTATTACGCAAGTGTTTTGGCCAGCTTTCAATGACATAGGTGGCGCTGGAACCGTACTCACCCGCCATTCCCATGCCTATCACCAGACGAGCGATAAACATAGTGATGTAGCCAGGCGCGAAGCCGCAGGCCAGCGTCCCGACCGAGAAGAGAACGATACTGGTGACCATTGCCAGACGACGCCCGTAGCGGTCGCCCATAGCGCCAAGCATCAGGCCGCCGAACCAACGAGAGATGAAGGCTGCGGAAATCAGACTTGCCGCCTGTACCGTTGTCAGCCCGAATTCACCTTGTACTTCAGTGAGTACCAGGGCAATTAAAACGAAATCAAAACCATCAAGCAGATATCCCAACCAGGCAGCGGAAAATGCGCGCCATTGTGCGCGGTTGAGATGGCGATACCACGGGATATTCTGGGTTGTAGTACTCATTGTGAGTCTCCCGCGGTGGGCGATGCCCACACGCTTTGGTTTGAAAATTGTAGGGTACAGATGCGCTTATTTCCCCTCACCCGGTAGGGGCGAGCGAGGGGAAAGAACTCACCCGCGCTCTTGCATCAACTGCTGGGCAAGCGCCTTCAGTTCTGGCAGATATTTTTCATCAACCGGACCAAACGGTTTACGGCACAGCGGAACAGACACCACATCCATATAGTGCAGGACGGTTTTCAGGCCACGGAATACGCCAGTTTTAATCAGCAAATCAATGACTTTGTTGCACTCAGTTTGCAGTTTCTGCGCGGTCTGGATATCACCTTCTTTCAGCGCCTTCACGATACCCTGATAGCGCCAGCCCATAATGTTGTAAGTGCTGCCGATACCGCCGTCTGCGCCCGCCAGCAGGCCGGAGGCGAAGATTTCGTCGTAACCGTTATAGAGCACCAAATCCGGATGTTCGCGACGGATCTGCTCCATCTGATAGAGATCGCCAGAGGTCTGTTTCAGTGCACCTACGCCAGGTAACGTAACCAGTGTATTGATCTGATCCAGAGTCAGTTTTACCCCGCTCAATGCCGGAATGTTGTACACCACCATCGGCAAACCATCCGCCGAGTCAATGATTGCCCGATAGTGATCGCAGTGTTCTTCAAAGCTGAAAGGATAGTAGAACGGCGTAACGGCGGAGACGGCATCGAAGCCATAACGTTTGGCTGAAGCCGCAAGCTGTTGGCTTTCAGCAGTACTGACGCAACCTACGTGAGCGATTAATTTAATCTTGCCTTTCGCCTCTTCGCCGACGATTTCCAGTACCTGTTCACGCTCGGAAATGCTCTGCACAAAGGCTTCGCCTGTCGACCCCCCCACGTACAAACCGTCGATGCCCTGCTGAATATTGAACTGAACCAGGCGGCGCAGACTCGCTTTGTCCAGTGCTTGTTGTTGGTCAAAAGGAGTCAGGAGTGCGGCCATCACGCCACGTAAATTCGTTGCCATAAATACCTCTGAAGTGATGCTTGTCTGTTGAAACGATATACCTTTATACCTGTTATACCAGATCAAATAAGCAACACATCATACAGAACGCTTATAATGCGATCTGCTTCACTAAAGTGGCATTATTTCTTTTTGTGGATGGTTTGGCCGAAGGCGTGCCAGGTGGCAGAAACGCTGTTGAGATGCGATTGCAACGCGCGATCGGCTTCGTCGGGATCGTGGCGGCGGATCGCGTCAACGATCGCAATATGTTGTTGATAGCTGACGTTATTATGCTCATGCAATGCCTGATCGGCGACCGTTGGGCGCGCGGCGATCAACCAGTCGAGCAAGGCAACGTGGATTGCCTTAAAGATCGGATTACCCGGGATCTCCGCCAGTACGCGGTGGAAATCAACGTCTGAACGAATGAACGCGGCATTGTTATCCAGCGACTGACTGTTGATTTCCAGGGCTTTTGCCAGCAAATCAATTTGTTCATCGGTGGCATGTTCAGCCGCATAGCGCACCAGGCTGGACTCAAAGAACAGACGTAACTGTTCGAAATGGGCTATCCCTCCTGGATGAGAAAGGAAATCTTTCGCCATACCAGACAGCTCGCCGATGATAGTGTCCGCAGAAGGACGCGAGACGCGAGCGCGCTCACCGTTATTTATTTGCACCAGACCTTTACGCTTTAACGCCGCCAGCGCTTCACGCACCGAAGGACGCCCGACGTTAAAGAACGCCATGAGTTCGCGCTCAGACGGCAACTGCTCCCCTTCGCCAAACTCGCGGCGGCGGATCATCTGCTCCAGCTCTTCTTCCACCATTTCGGAGAGTTTTTTACGCGCCAGCGGACGGCTACGCAAGTTGCGACCAATTGCAGGTGAAGAATCTTCGTTTTGCGAATCAAATGCGTTCATAAGGCCCATTCTTTAAGGTCAGTGTGATTAACATCATCAATGACATCCTATCACAGGAATGAAAGCAGGGTGAAACGAAGGGTTTTACTCTTCGTACACCATCATTATCGTAATTAATTTAATAATTAATTTTTGCGAAAAATAAATATAACGCAGATAAAAACATCCCCGCCAAATTATTTACAAGAATATTCATAGACATTATGAATATTATGAATGTGTTCTTGCGAAATAATCATAAATATATATTTTATAATGAAAAATCCTCTTTATTACGATTAAAAAATTCGACACCAACACCATAAATAGCCTTGTAAAAAATATAACATCATTGTTTTCAATCTGCCGTTACTGGGATTGACCATATTCTTTTGACACGGAGTTGAACAATGTTCGGCATAATTATTTCTGTCATCGTGTTAATAACGATGGGCTATTTGATCCTTAAAAATTACAAACCACAGGTGGTGCTGGCCACAGCGGGTATCTTCCTGATGATGTGTGGTGCCTGGTTAGGGTTTGGGGGTGTACTCGACCCCGCCAAAAGCAGCGGCTATTTGATTGTTGATATTTATAATGAAATCCTGCGCATGCTGTCCAACCGCATTGCCGGGTTGGGGCTGTCGATTATGGCGGTGGGCGGTTATGCCCGTTACATGGAGCGCATAGGAGCCAGTCGGGCGATGGTGAGCTTGTTAAGCCGCCCGTTAAAGCTCATTCGCTCACCGTATCTCATACTGTCGGCAACTTACGTCATCGGTCAAATCATGGCGCAGTTTATTACCAGCGCCTCCGGTCTGGGTATGTTGCTGATGGTCACGTTATTTCCGACGCTGGTGAGTCTGGGAGTAAGTCGCCTCTCTGCGGTGGCGGTTATCGCGACCACCATGTCTATTGAATGGGGAATTCTGGAAACGAACTCCATTTTTGCCGCCCAGGTAGCGGGAATGAAAATCGCCACTTACTTCTTCCACTATCAGCTACCGGTCGCCTCTTGTGTCATTCTCTCAGTGGCAATCTCCCACTTTTTCGTGCAACGCGCTTTTGACAAAAAAGATAAAAATATCAATCACGAACAGGCGGAGCAAAAGGATCTCGACAATGTCCCGCCGCTCTATTACGCCATTTTACCGGTGATGCCGTTAATCCTGATGCTCGGCTCGCTGTTCCTCGCCCACGTTGGGCTGATGCAGTCAGAACTGCATCTGGTGGTGGTGATGTTACTGAGTTTGACGGTGACGATGTTTGTTGAGTTCTTCCGCAAGCATAACTTGCGCGAAACAATGGACGATGTGCAGGCGTTTTTTGACGGCATGGGTACGCAGTTTGCCAACGTGGTAACGCTGGTGATCGCTGGTGAAATATTTGCGAAAGGCTTAACGACGATTGGCACCGTTGATGCGGTTATCAAAGGCGCAGAGCATTCTGGCCTTGGTGGCATTGGCGTGATGATTATTATGGCGCTGGTAATTGCCATTTGTGCCATTGTGATGGGCTCCGGCAATGCGCCATTTATGTCATTTGCCAGCCTTATTCCGAATATCGCTGCTGGACTGCACGTACCTGCGGTAGTGATGATTATGCCGATGCACTTTGCCACAACGCTGGCGCGTGCGGTTTCGCCGATTACTGCGGTAGTGGTAGTAACTTCAGGAATAGCAGGCGTTTCGCCCTTTGAAGTGGTGAAGCGGACTGCGATCCCAATGGCAGTCGGATTCGTGGTGAATATGATTGCCACAATTACGCTATTTTATTAAGCCCTTAAAACGACAAAACAGGCCACCTGGGCCTGTTTTTGTTTTACTTCACAACGCGTAATGCCGGGCGACCACCACGTGGCGGTTGCGGCGGTTCATCATCAGGATGATTATCATCATCGCGATCTGGCTTATCGCCATCAATGACCGACATAACGGTTTCATTATCTGCCGATACATCTTCATCATTCATGATGCTGGCATCTTCGTCGTAGGCAGCTTCAGGCTCGAACATCGTGCCTGCGCCATTTTCACGGGCGTAGATAGCCAGCACAGCAGCCAGCGGTACTGAAACTTGCCGCGGGATACCGCCAAAGCGCGCGTTAAAGCGCACTTCATCATTCGCCAGTTCCAGGTTGCCGACCGCACGCGGAGCAATGTTGAGTACGATTTGCCCGTCACGTGCATATTCCATAGGAACCTGCACGCCAGGGAGCGTCACATCCACCACCAGGTGCGGCGTGAGCTGGTTATCCAGCAACCACTCATAGAATGCACGCAGCAGATAGGGACGACGTGGTGTTAGCTGTGACAAATCCATACAGATTAACTCCGGCCCAGACGCATTTCACGTTCAGCCTCGGTTAAGGAAGCAAGGAAAGAGTCACGCTCAAAGACGCGGGTCATATAGCCTTTCAGCTCTTTCGCACCCGGGCCGCTGAACTCGATGCCCAGTTGCGGCAGACGCCACAGCAGCGGAGCAAGGTAGCAATCGACCAGGCTGAACTCATCGCTCAGGAAGTACGGCTTCTGACCGAAGACCGGCGCAATAGCCAGCAGTTCTTCGCGCAGTTGCTTACGAGCGGCATCCGCTTCAGAGGCTGAACCGTTGATGATGGTGTTCATCAGCGTGTACCAGTCTTTCTCGATGCGGTGCATGTACAGGCGGCTTTCACCGCGAGCTACCGGGTAAACAGGCATCAGTGGCGGATGCGGGAAACGCTCATCCAGGTATTCCATAATGATGCGAGATTCCCACAGGGTCAGCTCACGATCCACCAGGGTCGGAACGCTCTGATTCGGGTTGAGGTCAATCAGATCCTGAGGCGGATTGTCCTTTTCCACGTGTTCGATCTCGAAACTTACACCTTTTTCAGCCAGCACGATGCGGACCTGATGGCTATAGATGTCAGTAGGACCGGAAAACAGCGTCATTACCGAACGTTTGTTGGCAGCGACAGCCATGAAAACCTCCAGGTATAGTCAGAATTTTTACTGCTACCAGCCACCAGGTGGCCAGTCAGAAGTTGTGTTACCCAGTAAGGAACGACTCTCTTTGTTCGAAAAACAAACAAAAAACGAGCAATACCCGACATTTGGGCAGAAAATTGGATGATAGTTTACCAGATTTTGCGACCTTTGTGGTGAGTCGATGCCGGAAATGGGGAAAAAGAGATGTTCCTTAGTCTGAAATGCTTGACTTAATCCCCACCAGAAATGTTGTCTATCTCTTTTACGCCGTTGCTATCGGTGCGCCCCAGCCATCAAAACTACCGCCATGCTTTTCAGCCAAATCGGTAAGCTGACATGTAATTTCGGTCATATGCCATTGTTCAGGAGCATCAGTGTTCGTAAATGACGCCATATACCCTGGTTGTTGGTCGTTCATCCGAATGCTCACCAGCGTAATGCCATATGGCAATTCCGTCACGTCCTCCGCAAAAGCGCGTGCAGCAGCTTCTGTCGGCAATGTCGCGTAGTAATCAATGGTGCGTGGAAGAGTCAAATCGTCACCATGTTCCAGCAGCCCACGGCATACGCGGGCATCGTGTATCCAGTTCCAGTCATATTTCGACGGGTACAGGAACTGGCGATAGTAATTTCCGTTATCGTTTTTACTCATACTATAGCTGCAAGAGACTTCCGGGCCACCCGCGAGCAATTTATCCAGCGTTCTTTCCCAGTCCAGATCTTTTTCCGACTGGAAAACAAAATCGCGCCAGCCCTCTTGTGTTACCACCCCCACCAACCAAATCGGTAATGCCTTGCCCCTCTCCTCAAGCCAGTCCTCTATACGATTTAAACGTTGTGTTTCATCAGGCTGCGGTAAACCGTTTTCATAACAATGGGTATAACGCACACGAAAGAACCATGTGTGGTTAAGTCGATCAAATCTTTCATCCTGAACGGCGCCGATATCAACACGTATGCCCGTGACATGGTCATCCACTGTTGTAATAAAGAACTCCCATTTATTCGACAACGTTAAAGATTCTTTCTTGTTAAACAATGCATTAAATAATCCCATCGCGATATCCTTTTCTACAGTACGTGGAAAATACTATTAAAAAGAGAATAATGCTGAAGAGAGAGGGAAAAGAGGCTGGAATCGGACTTTAGCCATAAAAAAACCCGCCGAAGCGGGTTTTTTTCGCAAATTGTATTCTGCCGAAGCAGAAAGCAATTAACGTTTGGAGAACTGCGGACGACGACGTGCTTTACGCAGACCGACTTTCTTACGTTCAACCTGACGAGCATCACGAGTAACGAAGCCAGCTTTACGCAGTTCAGAACGCAGGGATTCGTCGTACTCCATCAGAGCGCGGGTGATACCGTGACGGATCGCACCAGCCTGACCAGAGATACCACCACCTTTAACAGTGATGTACAGATCCAGTTTCTCAACCATGTCGACCAGTTCCAGCGGCTGACGAACTACCATGCGGGCAGTTTCACGACCGAAGTACTGTTCCAGAGAACGTTGGTTGATAACGATTTTACCGTTGCCCGGTTTGATGAAAACGCGAGCTGCGGAACTTTTGCGGCGACCAGTGCCGTAGTATTGATTTTCAGCCATTGCCTATAATCCCGATTAGATGTCAAGAACTTGCGGTTGCTGTGCCGCGTGGTTGTGCTCGTTACCCGCGTAAACTTTCAGTTTACGGAACATAGCACGACCCAGCGGGCCTTTTGGCAACATGCCTTTAACCGCGATTTCAATCACACGCTCAGGACGGCGAGCAATCATCTCTTCAAAGGTCGCTTGTTTGATACCACCGATGTGACCGGTGTGGTGATAGTACACTTTGTCAGTACGCTTGTTGCCGGTTACAGCAACTTTGTCAGCGTTCAGAACGATGATGTAATCACCGGTATCTACGTGCGGAGTGTATTCCGCTTTGTGCTTACCGCGCAGGCGACGAGCCAGTTCAGTAGCCAGACGGCCCAGAGTTTTACCGGTCGCGTCAACAACATACCAGTCGCGTTTTACGGTTTCTGGTTTAGCTGTAAAAGTTTTCATTAAAAGCTTACCCAATAAATAGTTACACGTTGGTGAACACCCAAACGTCTTCAATTGTTGAGGTTCACACGACAAAGTCCGGCAAACCTACCCCTTCGAATAGCCTATGCCAGCACACAAAAAGTTTCGGGAAAAAAAACTTTCTTGTAACGTGGGGTCGCAGGATTATAGAGAAGTCGGGGTCAAAGATCGACCCCTTTTTGTGATTTATGGCAGGTTTTACCCCGCCAAATGCTCGCGCTTCAAATACTCTTCGCTCTGCATCTCTTGTAGACGTGACAGGCAACGCTGGAACTCAAACTTCAGTCGCTCGCCCTGATAAATTTCATACAAAGGCACTTCTGCGCTCACCACTAATTTGACATGGCGCTCGTAAAACTCATCCACCAGCGCAATAAAACGTCGCGCTTCGCTCTCCATCAACCGCGTCATGACTGGCACATCAAACAACATCACTGTGTGAAAGAGGCGTGAGAGCGCTATATAGTCATGCTGGCTGCGGGCATCGACACACAAGGTGGTAAAAGAGACGGCAAGCGTCTGATTCTCAACGCCCATTGTCGCCAGCGGGCGATGGTTGATTTCTAACGTCGGTGAATTTTCTCGTTTCGCCCCCGCCAGAACCAACCAAAGTTTATCCATTTGCGCACGGGTTTCATCATTGAGCGGCGACAGCCACAAATGCGCCTGGGCAAGCGTCCGTAGTCGATAATCGACGCCTGCATCGACATTCATTACATCGCAATACTGTTTAATGGCGTCGATAGCCGGTAGAAAACGCGCTCGTTGCAGGCCATTACGATAAAGCTCATCAGGCGGAATATTTGACGTTGCGACCAGCGTTATTCCGCGAGCGAACAGGGCTTTCATTAAACCGCCAAGCAACATGGCATCGGTAATATCCGAAACAAAAAATTCATCAAAACAGAGGACATCGGTTTCTGCTTTGAAGCGATCGGCAATAATTTCCAGCGGGTCAGTCTGCCCCTGTAATGCAGTCAGTTCTTCATGCACGCGCAGCATAAAACGGTGAAAGTGCAGGCGCTGTTTCCGCTCACCCGGCAAACTTTGATAGAAAAGGTCCATCAGCCAGGTTTTCCCGCGTCCTACACCGCCCCACATATATAAGCCACGCACCGGCGCACTGCTTGCCTCTTCGCGCTTACCCCACAGTTTACCGACTCGCGCCATTAACCCACTCGCCCTCGCAGTGGGCGGCGTGCTGTTGATTAATTCCTGGTAGATAATCTCCAGCCGACTGACGGCCTCTTTTTGTACGTCGTCAGGTTGATGGCTGCCCTCATTGAGCGCCTTCAGGTATTGCGATGTCGGGGTAACGCTTTGCATGATGTTCTTGTTATTCCTTGAATAATCGGTGTGCCGTTGTTCACGGTTGACGAAAAAAAGGCCGTTCTACACTACGCGATATGCAGTCGGGATTCCACTTCTGTGGAATTAACGGTTATAGTGGCATAATCAGCCGCAGGCATGGAGCCTGAAGCCAACACCCTACGGAAACAAAAGACAACGGGAGATGTTCATGACCTGGGAATATGCGCTAATTGGGTTAGTCGTCGGCATCATTATTGGTGCTGTGGCCATGCGTTTTGGTAATCGTAAACTACGCCAGCAACAGGCGTTGCAGTACGAACTGGAAAAAAATAAAGCTGAACTGGACGAGTATCGCGAAGAGTTGGTTAACCACTTTGCCCGCAGCGCGGAATTACTGGATACCATGGCGCATGACTATCGCCAGTTGTATCAACACATGGCGAAAAGCTCCAGCAGCCTGCTGCCGGAACTGTCCGCAGAAGCAAACCCGTTCCGTAATCGTCTGGCTGAGTCTGAAGCCAGCAACGATCAGGCACCGGTGCAGATGCCGCGTGACTATTCTGAAGGCGCATCTGGCCTGCTGCGCACTGGCGCAAAGCGCGACTAATTTATTTTGCGGGCGCAGCCATTGCGCCCTCCTCTTCTCTCCCTCCCCGACTATCATTTAATCTGGTGTCTCATTGTTAGCCGTCTGAAAATTCAATAACATCAAACTGTTTTGAATCTCTTTTTCTTATCATTCAGGTACGAGAGCAGGAATAATGAAAAAACAAACCCAGCTGTTGAGTGCATTAGCGTTAAGTGTCGGGTTAACTCTCTCGGCGCCGTTTCAGGCTGTCGCGTCGATTCCCGGCCAGGTTGCCGGTCAGGCGCCATTGCCCAGCCTGGCCCCGATGCTGGAAAAAGTGCTTCCCGCGGTGGTAAGCGTGCGAGTTGAAGGGACTGCCAGCCAGGAACAGAAAATCCCGGAAGAATTCAAAAAATTTTTTGGCGATGATTTACCGGATCAACCTGCGCAACCCTTTGAAGGTTTAGGCTCCGGTGTCATCATCAATGCCAATAAAGGTTATGTGCTGACCAACAATCACGTCATCAATCAGGCACAGAAAATCAGTATTCAGCTCAATGACGGACGCGAGTTTGATGCGAAGTTGATTGGCAGCGACGACCAGAGCGATATCGCCCTGCTACAAATTCAGAATCCGAGCAAATTAACGCAAATCGCCATTGCCGACTCCGACAAACTACGCGTCGGTGATTTTGCCGTCGCGGTCGGTAACCCGTTTGGCCTTGGGCAAACCGCGACTTCAGGCATTGTTTCCGCATTAGGTCGCAGCGGGTTAAATCTCGAAGGTCTGGAAAACTTTATCCAGACCGATGCTTCCATTAACCGGGGTAACTCCGGCGGTGCGCTGTTAAACCTTAACGGCGAGTTGATTGGTATTAACACCGCAATTCTTGCCCCTGGCGGCGGTAGCGTCGGGATTGGCTTTGCTATCCCCAGCAATATGGCGCGTACCCTGGCGCAGCAACTTATCGACTTTGGTGAAATTAAACGCGGTCTGTTAGGCATTAAAGGTACCGAAATGAGTGCCGATATCGCCAAAGCGTTTAATTTAGATGTGCAACGTGGCGCGTTTGTCAGTGAAGTACTGCCTGGTTCTGGCTCGGCGAAAGCGGGCGTAAAAGCAGGCGATATTATTACCAGCCTCAACGGCAAACCGCTCAATAGCTTCGCCGAGTTGCGTTCCCGCATCGCCACCACTGAACCTGGTACTAAAGTGAAGCTTGGCCTGTTACGTAACGGCAAGCCGCTGGAAGTGGAAGTGACGCTTGATACCAGCACATCGTCTTCAGCCAGTGCAGAGATGATTACACCGGCGCTGGAAGGCGCAACGTTGAGTGACAGTCAGCTAAAAGATGGCGGAAAAGGCATTAAGATCGACGAAGTTGTCAAAGACAGCCCCGCCGCTCAGGCAGGTTTACAGAAAGATGATGTAATTATTGGCGTGAACCGCAATCGGGTGAACTCGATTGCTGAGATGCGCAAAGTACTGGCAACCAAACCGGCAATTATTGCCCTGCAAATCATGCGCGGTAATGAGAGCATTTACCTGCTAATGCGTTAATGTCATAAACCGGGCATCAGGCTGACGTGTGATGTCCGGTTAACTCGTGATATGCTGCTGCCGTTCCCTTTTTTAATGACGCCTCCATCATGTTTGTGAAGCTCTTACGATCCGTTGCGATTGGATTAATTGTCGGCGCTATTTTGCTGGTTGCCATGCCTTCGCTGCGCAGCATTAACCCGCTTTCCACACCGCAATTCGACAGTGCCGACGAGACGCCTGCCAGTTATAATCTGGCGGTCCGCCGCGCCGCGCCAGCGGTGGTAAATGTCTATAACCGTGGTTTGAACACATCCTCACACAACCAGCTTGAGATCCGTACGCTAGGGTCAGGTGTGATCATGGATCAACGTGGTTATATCATTACCAATAAACATGTAATCAACGACGCCGATCAGATCATCGTCGCCTTACAGGATGGTCGTGTATTTGAAGCGCTGCTGGTTGGCTCTGATTCACTGACCGATCTGGCGGTGCTCAAAATTAATGCCACTGGCGGTTTACCCACCATTCCAATCAATTCTCGTCGCATACCGCACATTGGCGATGTAGTGCTGGCGATCGGTAACCCGTACAACCTCGGGCAAACCATTACCCAGGGGATTATCAGCGCCACGGGTCGCATCGGCCTGAACCCGACCGGGCGGCAAAACTTTCTGCAAACCGATGCATCCATTAACCACGGCAACTCCGGCGGTGCACTGGTGAACTCGCTGGGCGAACTGATGGGCATCAACACACTGTCGTTTGATAAGAGTAACGATGGCGAAACTCCAGAAGGCATCGGTTTTGCCATTCCCTTCCAGTTGGCAACCAAAATTATGGATAAGCTAATCCGCGATGGACGTGTTATTCGTGGCTATATCGGTATTGGCGGCCGCGAAATCGCACCATTACACGCGCAAGGTGGTGGTATCGATCAACTGCAAGGGATTGTGGTTAATGAAGTGTCACCTGATGGCCCGGCGGCTAATGCCGGTATCCAGGTCAACGATCTGATTATCTCGGTGGACAACAAACCTGCAATCTCCGCTCTGGAGACAATGGATCAAGTGGCAGAAATTCGACCAGGTTCGGTGATTCCGGTGGTGGTGATGCGTGACGATAAAAAACTGACATTGCAGGTCACTATTCAGGAATATCCAGCGACCAATTAAGTCGTGCGCTCAAAACAAAAAACCGGAGACGTTGCTCCGGTTTTTTATTATTCGTTAATCAATTACTTATTAACGAACTCTTCGCCCAGGGCGATATCTTTCTTCAGCGTATCCAGCATTCCTTCCAGCGCGTTCTGTTCAAATGCGCTCAGAGTACCGATGGATTTACGCTCTTCTACGCCATTTTTACCCAGCAGAAGCGGTTGAGAGAAGAAACGAGCATACTGGCCGTCACCTTCAACGTAGGCACATTCAACGACACCTTTTTCGCCTTGCAACGCACGAACCAGAGACAGGCCGAAGCGTGCAGCTGCCTGGCCCATGGACAGGGTTGCAGACCCGCCACCGGCTTTCGCTTCAACCACTTCCGTACCCGCGTTCTGGATACGTTTGGTCAGATCAGCAACTTCCTGCTCGGTAAAGCTTACGCCAGGAACTTGAGACAGCAGCGGCAGAATGGTAACGCCAGAGTGACCGCCAATAACCGGAACTTCAACTTCACCCGGCTGTTTGCCTTTCAGTTCAGCGACAAACGTATTAGAACGGATGATATCCAGCGTGGTGACGCCAAACAGTTTGTTCTTGTCATACACACCCGCTTTCTTCAGCACTTCCGCAGCGATTGCTACCGTGGTGTTTACCGGGTTTGTGATGATACCGATGCACGCTTTCGGGCAGGTTGTCGCAATTTGCTGTACCAGATTCTTCACGATACCGGCGTTGACGTTAAACAGGTCGGAACGATCCATCCCGGGTTTACGCGCTACACCTGCGGAGATTAGAACCACATCAGCGCCTTCCAGCGCAGGGGTCGCATCTTCACCAGAAAAACCTTTGATTTTCACAGCAGTAGGGATATGGCTCAGGTCGACGGCCACACCGGGAGTGACTGGAGCGATATCATACAGGGAGAGTTCTGAACCTGAAGGCAGTTGGGTTTTTAACAGTAATGCAAGCGCCTGGCCAATACCGCCAGCAGCGCCGAGGACTGCGACTTTCATCCTAAACTCCTTATTATATTGATAAACTAAGATATGTTGCTCCGCTGCCGCGACCTTAATCCACAAATTAACAGTTTACAATGACCACTTCTCAAGAATGTGTAGTCACGCAAATTTGGCGTTTATGCATTTAATTGACGTAATCAGGAACCTAACTTACGTAATTAACAGCCGCTTATGCATCAGAGCAACATTCCAACAGGTGGTGACAATATACCCTACCGTTCAGCCAAAACAACATCAATTTGATAACAATTAATTTACTTTTAAGCGGAATTTGCGCGCCGTGACGCAGGCATGTTTCTCAATCACGAAATTTGATAAAATCCCGCTCTTTCATAACATTATTTCAGCCTTCTCCAGGGCAGACTGTTTGCATAAAAATTCATCTGTATGCACAATAATGTTGTATCAACCACCATATCGGGTGACTTATGCGAAGCTCGTCTAAGCAAGAAGAATTAGTTAAAGCGTTTAAAGCGTTACTTAAAGAAGAGAAATTTAGCTCCCAGGGCGAAATCGTCGCCGCATTGCAGGAGCAAGGCTTTGACAATATTAATCAGTCTAAAGTCTCGCGGATGTTGACCAAATTTGGTGCTGTACGTACCCGCAATGCAAAGATGGAAATGGTTTACTGCCTGCCAGCTGAACTGGGCGTACCAACCACCTCCAGTCCGTTGAAGAATCTGGTGCTGGATATCGACTACAACGACGCTGTTGTTGTAATACATACCAGTCCTGGCGCGGCGCAGTTGATTGCGCGTCTGCTGGACTCTCTGGGCAAAGCAGAAGGTATTCTTGGCACCATCGCAGGTGATGACACCATCTTTACCACCCCTGCTAAAGGTTTCACCGTCAAAGACCTGTACGAAGCGATTTTAGAGCTGTTCGACCAGGAGCTTTAATCTCTGCCCCGTCGCTTCTGGCGGCGGGGAAAATATTGCATTCTCCATTCATCGCCCTGCTTTTCCCTGCCATTCATTTAACGAATAGTGCGTTTTATAGCGACAAAACATTCACACAACAAATACACAGAGCAAAAAACGCACATTTTGCAAAAACACATATCTTATTGAAATGAATGTTATTTCCACTAAACACCCGTATTTTTAATTCACTTTTGTTATAAAAATTAATCTTTTTAACAATTCTCACTCAATAGAAACAGTTAGCGTGGTATTAATTAGCTCAATAATTAGTGTATACTTAATTTTGTGATATGGGTCACGAAACAAAGGCCCAGCTAAAAGATTATGTCGAGGTAAAAATCATGAAAATCAAAACCACTGTTGCTGCATTAAGTGTGCTCTCTGTCCTCTCTTTCGGTGCTTTCGCTGCCGATTCCATTGATGCTGCACAAGCTCAAAATCGTGAAGCCATCGGCACCGTGTCCGTCAGCGGTGTAGCATCTTCTCCAATGGATATGCGTGAAATGCTGAACAAAAAAGCGGAAGAGAAAGGCGCGACTGCTTACCAGATTACCGAAGCGCGTAGCGGCGATACCTGGCACGCCACAGCTGAACTGTACAAATAAACCCTCATCGTCTTGTCCGACGACATTGCCCCCGGTTTGGGGGCTTTTTTTTGCGCTAGTGACGAACATTAAAACGCAAATGCCCTTCCAGCTCTTCCTCCGCCTCATCAAACAGCAATATTAACGCGCCAAAACGCCGACGCGTTTTTTCTCCCAGATGAACAAATTCGATCTCCAGCGGTAGCGGCAGAACATCGTTCATTAATACATCCCACAGTGAGTCGAGATCGCGCACCTTATCTTTCGCCAGACCAAAGGTTTGGCGAAAGTCGCGATAAAAGTCCTCCTGACTCTCAATCTCATCAAAATCAAAGCTATAGATATTCATCTGTTGCCACCGTCACGTTTCGCGGCGAGTTCTGCCGTTCATCGCTAAGTATAGACATGAAAAAACCGACGCTTTTGGCATCGGTTTCTGATTACTGACAAAGTGCACTTTGTTCACGCCGGATGCGGCGTGAACGCCTTATTCGGCCTACCAGGGGGTGCAAATTCAATATAGGCCTGATAAGCGTAGCGCATCAGACAATTTGGAGTATGTCAGCAATCTCAACCGACACCTTTTGGCGTCGGCTTTGACTTAATTATCGGTTAGCGCGTGCTGGTATTTATGCAGCATACCGGTAAGCCGATGCACCGGTTCCGTGACCTGCGGCGGCGCTTGCCAGATGCGTAGTTTTTCCTGGTAGATATCCAGTTCTTCCAGCAACTGACCGAAGTAACGACGGCGTTTGTCATCGCTGCGGGCAGAAATCACATGGTCCGCTGTGCGGCGCATTTGTCGGTGAAATGCCGATAAATCATCATTCACGGGTATCGGCGCATCACGCAATCGCTGGTGAGCGATAATCATCGTTAACGCCAGGCGAAACTTCGGCAAATCGCCGGGAAATTTATTCATCAGCAAAAACAACTGCTGATAAAGCGCTGGCAGATGGTTCTCTTTACGCCGGGCGACATTGGTGGTCATCGCGGAAACAGCGGCAGAAACAAACTGATTAAGCAGCACGCGTCCTGTCCTGTCGCGCGATTTATCCCGCACCAGTAGAATGACGATGAACGCCAGCACACAGCCCACGATTTGCCCCAGCGCGCTATCGAGAAACTGACTGAACTGAAAGGTCATCGGGTTATCCAACACGATAATATTAATCGTACTGGCCAGCGCGCCCATCGATCCCAACCGCCGTTTCTGCACTTCAATACCAAGGAAAAATCCCAGCACCGCCAGGCTAAGGCACAGCAGCAACATACTCTGTTGGGTATTGGGGATAATCACCAAAAAATAGAGCAGTCCTAACGGTAGCGCCGCTACCGTGCCGTAGATAAAGTCGATCGCCACCATGCGTGGATTAGGTAAACGCATTGCCAGCGACGTTACGACGGCAATCATCACCATTGCGCCACTGCCGGAGGTCCATCCGGTCCACAGCCAGAACAAAGTCCCCAGCATGCAGGACAGCGTGGTACGCCAGAAGTTGACCATTGCATGATGGCGCTCGGCGGATTCTACTTTTACTTCCGGCTCACCTTGCAGGATCTCTTCTTCAGTGGCGTTAATTTTGGTGTTACTGATAACGCCTCGCTTGAGCAACTGATAACGCGTTGCCGCCGCAACCCAGCTATAAATAGTGATGGGTGTTTCACGTTCCCCGGTCCAGGCAATCACTCGCCGCAGGCGTTTTAGCTGCTTATGGACGTCCTGCGCAGTTTCTACCGGCGTGTCAAAAAATTCGCGGAAGGTATCAGTGATCAACTCCGGGCGCGAGTTCTGAATGAGATAAGTTTCGCAGGACTGGGTTACCAGCGTCAGCGACAACGTGTTGATCGCTTTTAAACGCCGATTGGCACGCGCCCAGCGGGAAGATTCCATGTTCAGATTGCTACGCATCCCTTGCAGCGCCGTGGTGCGGCGAACCAGGTCGCCCCAGGCCTTATCAACAATCTCGCCATCACCATGTTTGATGCATAATTGCATTAGTTGATATTGCGCCACCAGCAAACTTTCCAGCTCTCGATCCACTTCTTGTTTGATCGATCGTGGAGAAAAGAGCAGATCCGCCACAATAGCACACACAATACCAATGACGATTTCACTACAACGTTCAACGGCAAACTGCGGCGTCAGCAGCGGTTCTGGCTGAATGGTGATCACAATGATCAGCGCTGTATAACCGGCAAGCCCCCACGCATAGGAGTTCTCTACTCGTACCAGCGAGGAGAGCCAGGTACAAAAACCGGCCCAGATACAGCACACCAGAATCATCAACAATGGTGCACGGATCATCGCAATAATGATCACCAGCCCGGCAATACAACCGATAAATGTACCGATGATGCGCAAAAAGCCGCGATAGCGGATGGCACCAGAGTACGGTTCGCCACCGGCGGCAAAGGCAGGACCGGCGGCAACAATCGCCGCAGTCAGAACAGCCCAGCGTGGTGTTTCAAGCTGAAAATGAAAGCCAACAAACAGCGCCAGCACAATGGCGGTCGCCAGTTTTACCGCGAAGCGAATATGTTGGTTAGCAATGGAGAAAATACCCATCGTGATTAACCAAACTCACGCAGGCGATGGGCCATTTTACGGAAGAACGAATCCTGACTTTCATCGCGATCTTGTTTACCCGTAACCACCACAGTAGCGGTAGTCCCCGCAGGCCAGATGTTATCTTGCTGGTTGTCGAGACGAATACGTACCGGGACACGTTGCGCCAGACGCACCCATTCAAGGTTGGAATCGATGGTCGCCATCCCTTTGTCGTCACGCGTACTGCTGGCGTTAGTGACCCCAGCGGCAACACTATCGACAGTCCCTTTCAGCACTTTATTGCTACCAAGCGGCGTAATTTCTGCGCGATACCCAGAACGTACCCCTTCCAGCTTGGTTTCTTCCATATAGGCCAGCACATAGAAGGAGTTCTGTTTCACCAGCGCTACAGCCGTTGAACCACGCGTAATAAATTCACCGGTATAGACGTTGAGGTTGGTCACCCAGCCATCTGCTGGCGCGCGGATCACGGTACGTTCAAGATCCAGTTTTGCCAGATCGCGGGTTGCCTGAGCTTTCGCTAACTGATGCAGGACCGTTTGCAGCACGTTATTGGCCTGGTCTATCTCTTCGCGAGACATCGCCTGTATGCCGAGACGGTTGCGACGTCCAGCTTCCTGGCGTTTTTCCTGCGCCAGTACCTGATAATAGGCAACATCAGCTTCTGCTTCTTCGAGGGCCTTTTGGTAGCGTGGTTGGTCGATGGTGAACAGTACCTGTCCTTTTTTCACCAGCTGGTTATCATGAACATTCACTTGGGTGATGAGTCCGGAGACATCCGGCGCAATCGCGACCACATCGGCGCTAAAGCGCGCGTCACGCGTCCACGGAGATTCGGTGTAATAGACCCAGGCATTAAAAATTGCGATGAAGGCCAGAATGACTAATACGACCGTGATGGCCGTACGGGAGAATTTTCTTATTAGCGTTTTCACTTCAACCTCAAACGAACAGTCGCGATATCAAATAAAACAAACAGCAATAGAGCGCGGTGTTGAACAGCGCCGGATGCCAGACGAAGTCGTAGATACCTGTTGGCACAAGGACCCGGCGCACCAGCCAGAAAATCGCCAGTGATAAAAGCAATTCGAAAAATATCGGTGGGAAGGACAGCCCAAACACCACGATAACGGGAAACAGACTCATGTTGACCTTGGTTGTATAGAGAGAGCAGGTGTTATTATTTTCAGCATCTGTCGCCGCAGAGAAGGGCATAGAAAGCCGGGCGAGAGCAACATTGCTGTAGATTGATATTTAATATATTAGCGTAACTGTTATGCTGTTATCTATATTATGTGATCTAAATCACTTTTAAGTCAGAGTGAATAATGGAACGACTAAAACGCATGTCGGTTTTCGCCAAAGTGGTTGAATTTGGTTCGTTTACCGCCGCCGCCAGACAGCTTCAAATGAGCGTTTCATCCATCAGTCAGACGGTGTCTAAACTGGAAGATGAGTTGCAGGTAAAGTTGTTAAACCGCAGCACACGCAGCATTGGCCTGACCGAAGCAGGTAGAATTTACTACCAGGGCTGCCGTCGGATGCTCCATGAAGTGCAGGATGTCCATGAGCAACTGTACGCCTTCAATAACACGCCTATCGGGACGCTGCGCATTGGCTGTTCTTCAACTATGGCTCAAAATGTTCTCGCTGGGCTGACGGCAAAAATGTTGAAAGAGTACCCTGGTTTAAGCGTCAATCTGGTTACCGGAATTCCTGCACCCGACCTGATTGCCGACGGCCTGGATGTCGTGATCCGCGTCGGCGCGTTGCAGGATTCCAGCCTATTTTCCCGCCGTCTGGGGGCGATGCCGATGGTGGTGTGCGCCGCTAAAAGTTATCTCACACAGTATGGCGTACCGGAAAAACCCGCCGATTTAAGTAGCCATTCATGGCTTGAATACAGCGTGCGTCCGGACAATGAATTTGAACTGATCGCGCCAGAAGGGATTTCGACTCGCCTCATCCCACAAGGACGGTTTGTCACTAATGATCCAATGACGCTGGTGCGCTGGTTAACGGCAGGCGCTGGGATCGCGTATGTACCGCTGATGTGGGTGATCAATGAGATCAATCGTGGGGAGCTGGAGATCCTGCTGCCGCGTTATCAGTCGGATCCACGCCCGGTTTATGCACTGTATACCGAAAAAGATAAGCTGCCACTGAAGGTGCAGGTCGTGATCAACTCACTGACGGATTATTTTGTCGAGGTCGGTAAGTTGTTTCAGGAGATGCACGGGCGCGGGAAAGAGAAGTAATTCATGTGCGTGCCGGATAAGGCGTTTACGCCGCATCCGGCAACCAATGCCTGATGCGACGCTTACTGGCCTGGATAGATTACGCGGTACCGCCAACGGTCAGGTTGTCGACTTTGAGCGTCGGCTGGCCCACGCCAACTGGCAAACTCTGCCCTTCTTTACCACAGACACCCACGCCGTTATCCAGTTTCAGGTCGTTGCCCACCATCGAAATTTGCTGCATGGTTTCGATACCGGAACCAATCAGCGTTGCGCCTTTCACCGGTTTCGTCACTTTACCGTTTTCAATCAGATACGCTTCTGAGGTGGAGAAGACAAATTTGCCGGAGGTGATATCCACCTGACCGCCGCCGAAGTTCGGCGCATAGATGCCATACTCGACGGATTCAATGATTTCCTGCGGCGTCGATTTACCCGGCAGCATGTAGGTGTTGGTCATACGCGGCATGGGCAGGTGTGCATAGGATTCACGACGACCATTACCGGTCGGCGCCATACCCATTAAGCGAGCGTTGAGTTTATCCTGCATGTAACCTTTCAGGATCCCATTTTCAATCAGCACGTTGTACTGACCCGGCGTACCTTCGTCATCAATCGCCACCGAACCACGGCGATCAACCATCGTGCCATCATCCACTACCGTACACAGTTCAGATGCTACCAGTTCGCCGACCTGGCCACTAAAGACCGAAGTGCCACGGCGGTTAAAGTCGCCTTCCAGACCGTGACCTACCGCTTCATGTAACAGCACGCCCGGCCAGCCTGCGCCAAGTACTACCGGCATGGTGCCCGCAGGCGCGGCAACGGCAGAAAGATTGACCAGCGCCATACGCACTGCTTCTTTCGCCCATGCATCCGCACGGACTTCACCGTCGAGATCGGCAAGGAAAAATTCATAACCAAAACGACCGCCGCCGCCGCTGGCACCGCGTTCGCGTTTACCGTCTTCTTCGACCAGAACGCTTACTGAGAGGCGCACCAGTGGACGGACATCTGCCGCCAGGGTGCCGTCGGTGGCCGCAACCAGAATTAATTCATAGACGCCACTGAGGCTGGCAGTCACTTCCTGTACGCGTTTGTCGGCTTCACGGGCAACTTTATCGACGCGACGTAAAATATCCAGTTTCTCCTCGCGGCTCATGCTTTGCAGCGGATCAAGCGAGGTATACAGCGGGCTATGCTCTACCGCGCCCAACGTCTGTACTTTGCCATCACCACTGTCACGGACAATGGTACGCGCCGCTTGTGCGCTCTGTTCCAGGGCCAGCAGGCTGATTTGGTCGGCGTAAGCAAAACCGGTTTTTTCACCGCTGACTGCACGCACGCCAACGCCCTGATCGATGTTGTAAGAACCATCTTTGATAATGCGGTCTTCTAAAACCCAGGATTCGTGATAGCTCGACTGAAAATAGAGATCGCCGTAATCGAGGCGACGTTCGGCCAGTTGACCGAGAATCGCGAACAAATCCTGATGTTTCAGGCCGTTCGCCGCTAGCAATTGTTCACTTACCAGGTTCAGACTCATCGTTTTTGTTACTCGTTAGTTACTTCGGTAGAGGATTTTTTACGGCTGCCGGATGCGGCGTGAACGCCTTATCCGACCTACGGTTATGTTCCGACTCGTTGGCCTTTGGCAACGATTATCTAATGAGATTGGGGCAATTACGCGCCATCGTCAAATCATTGCGCTTTTTCTTTACGCGGTTGGCGCAATACTTCGTTGATTTGCGGAGCGTCCAACGGACCAGAAATGTGGTAGCGCAAAATGGAGACTTTGCTCCACAGCGGCCCCAGCACTTTACTGGCAGCAAACACCGCCGCACCGACAATGGGGTTAACCGCAAAGGCCGCAGCCACACCCACCGTCGCGGAAATTTCTGGTGCGACAACCGCCTCCATATTCAGATCGCGGCGTACCAGATTTACCGACCCTTTCATGGCGATATCCGCTTCCAGTCCATCCACCAGCGTGTCATCAGTGTGCATAACACCGTCTTTAATCCACGCCGTGCTGCGAATGGAGTCAAAATAGAAACCTTCGCCAAAGGTATCCCTGAAATCAAAGCGCAGCTTTCGCATCAGAGCATCGACGCTCAATAAGCGCAGCAATTGCCCGGCATGTCCGGTGCTGATGTCGGTAATTTCACCTTTGCCCAGTTGAGTATGGATGATGCCATTCAACGTTGCCTCATCCGGCTGCCACGGCGTTTTCCGCCAGTGTAAATCGTAATCCACATTAAATGACGACTGGCGTATTGGCGTCGTGACACCAAAAAATTCAGCAGCGGCATCAATTTTCTGCCCGCGTAATTTTCCTTTCAGCGAGGTACGTTCATTCCCCGGATTGTTAACCCATTCACCCTCGGCAGTAAGCCGCGAGAAACCGGTATCAATCAGTCCATTAGCCAGCGTTAACGTATCGCCAGAAATGGTGATATCGCTGTCGATGCGACCGAATTTTTGCCCCCAGAACCAGCACTCTGCGCAACGTATTTGCGCATCCGGCCAACCACGGAAGCTAATGCGCTCCGTAGTTGGGAAAGGTGACGACGGCGTGGTGTCACCACTGGTTTTCGCCACGCTGGGGTTGTAATAGAGATATTTAATCGTCACCAGCCACGGCGCGTTATTGCGCATTGCCAGCGTAGCGTTGATTTCACGTCCTTGCGCCTCGACCTGAGTGCCATTTGCCATCGGTTGCGAAACAATACTCAGGTTATTCCATTGCTGATTTCCCAACGACAACGCTGGCGTACGCAACGTAATGTGCTGGGGAAAACTCACCGCACTACCGACTTTATCCGTCGCGCCTTTCTGGAAAAGCGCCAGCCACTCGGCACCATCCATCGATGGCATATTTAACTCAACACCGCTTTGTTCCGGTAACGGCGGAAGCGTTTTACTGTCTGCCGCCCAGATAGCGCGATCGAGCGTCAGCTTTTGACCGAGCAACCAGCGGCTGTTGAAATGGTTATCCGCGCCAGCCTGTCCGGTTAATTCAAAGCTATTGAGGTTGCCATCGACCTTAATGTTAACCGGCAGCGATTCGCCAGCGGGTTTGGCTAACGGCGAAGGTAAGTGACTACTCACATTCTTCAGATCACCGTTCAGTTCTACGTTATACGTTGCGCCAGCATGATAAGGCAGCTCAATGCCCACTTTACCATCCCAGGCCACGCTGCCGCTTAACGCTTCATTCACCGCTTCAGGCAGAACGTCAGTTTTCGCTGGCTGCCAGTTACCGTTGAGATTCACCGCGACCTGGTAGGCTTTCGCCCCTTCTTTGGTGGAAAAATCCACGTTCAGTGGCTGATTAAACCAACTTGCTGTCAGTGGTTCGCTTTGCAGATCGCCATTGATAAAGCTGAATTTACCGCTCAAATTTTTCAGTGTGCTATCAAGTGGTTTGATAAACAAACTGTTATTACGCAGCGTCACTTCGCCTTTCGCTGTAACCAGTTCGCCGTTCAATGGGATATCGAGATGTAAGCGAGCATTCACATCGCCGTCGAGCTGGAGTTCTTGCAGGGTTGCTCCCAGAGAGTCTTTCAGCGGCGTCTCATCAAAGTAAGGACCAACCGCTTTGCCCGAACCTTTAATGTCAGCATCAATCAGCAATTTTTCTTTCGAGTAGTCAGGGATCACTGCGGTGAGATTACTCGCGCGCACGCCGCCCAGATTGACGCCATCGGTTTTCATCCATAAACCGTCGTTTATGAAGTCCAGTTCAATATCGAGATTAGTTAACGCAGGCCAGTCCGGCTGGAAGGCAAACTTCGCGTTACGCAGCGGCACCAGCACCTCAAACTGACCTTCGTTGTGTTTATAGGGGAAGAGTTGCGGATTGCCGCCATAAACCAGCGTCGCGTTATCCGCTTCACCGCCCTGAATTGCGCCACTTAAGTAATCGACTAACTCTTTCCCCATCAGATTTTCTGGGAAATAGCGCCACGCTTGTGAACCATCATCGGTACTGATACCCGCCAGAATGCCCAGCCAGGGTTCATCATTAGTCGGTTGCAGGTAGCGGAAACCGCCGCGTGCATGGACGGCTTTGGCTTTAACATCAATGTTGCGGCCATCAAGCTGGAAACCTTTGTCGTTATTCAGCCAGCTTAGGGTCGCCTTACCGTCAGCAATTTCCAGCGGTGCGCGGAAAACTGTTTCGTAAGGCATTTTCGCCTGTTTCATGGACGCGGTCAGTAAACCATTTTCTACACTACCGGAAAGCGTCCCGGAGAAATGTTCCGCGCCCGGCAGTAATTTCCATTGCTTCCAGGCCAGATCGCTCCACGATGCCTGAAAGCGAGTCTTGTCTGCTGCCTGAAGCGGGATATCCAGCGCCAGGGTGTTGATCTTGCCGCTCGGTTGCGTAGACCGCCAGATGTCGCCCAGCGCAGGTGAAAGTTTTGCTGCCAGCGGACGAATACCTTCCAGCCCCGCCAGTTCCAGATTGCTGGCGCGAATCCGCAGTTCGTCACTGCGTTTATTATTCTTTCCTCCAACATCCTGTTCCGGTATCCAGGCCAGCGTCAATGCCCCACTCGGCCAGCGTTTGCCATCCATCGTGATGCGGGTATCAGGAATAGAAAACTGCCAGCCGGGATGTTCACGCGTAATGTGTGCGGTGAGATTATCTACCGCCAGTGAATGCGTTTGCTTCTCGCCCAACCAGCTGGCACCGCCCTGTTTCAGCCAGACGTCACCGCCGGTTACATCGCCTTTGTCGATCGTCATCCAGCCTTCGAGGGAGAACTGCGCCGTTTCCAGCGCAATGTTGTCCTGCATCCATTTACCCAGCCACGGCTTCAGGTCAATATCATCAGCCTGTAGCCAGACGCGACCGTTGCTTAACAGCCCTTCGTCATCACGCAAATCCATGCGAACTTGCATCACGCCGTGCTGCCCGGTGAGGCTGGAGAGACTTACCTGGCCTTCCGCACGGTGTCGACGCGGATTGTTAAGCCAGGTGAGTTGCGGGATCGCCAGTTCGGCGCGCTGACCGGATGGCGTGAGGAAACTGACTTCGCTGTCGCGGAGATCGAAGTGATCAAACTGACGAAGAAACAGGTCGCTGATGTGGCTGGCTTCCAGACCATCATTACCACCACCGCTGGTGATGGGCGTATTGGTGCGGAAACGCAGTTGCCAGAAAGTCAGATCGCGAAACTGCCAGCGCATATGCAGCAGGCTCTGCCAGACATCCAGCGCCAGAGTGACGCGTTTGACAGAAAACTCACCGCCATCTTTCAGCTCCGCGCGAATGTCGCGCGCTTCAAGCGTGGGGCCAAAATTCTGCCAGCTGGCGGAAAGCTGGCTGGCTTCTACCGGCATGCCGGTAGCAGATTCAATTTTATTGAGGATTTCTGGACGCCAGGCATCAAGATGCGGCAAAGCAATACGCAGGCCGCTGACCAGCAGCGCAGCGATCACAACGAGCGCGGCTCCAGTAAGCAGTAAAATCCCCGGCAATCGCCTCACCCGTCACTCCTTGTCTGCTAAAAATGTGACTCAAAAAACTTTGCCGGATGGCGGCCCAGCATTTGTTTACATCATGACGACGTCAAACTGCTCCTGGTTGTAGAGCGGTTCGATTTGTACTTTAACCTGCTTACCCACAAAAATTTCCACTTCCGCCAGCGAGTGCGACTCTTCACCTTTCAAGGCCTCGGCAACTGCCGGAGAAGCATAGACCAGGAAACGGTCGGAGTCGTAAGCATGGTGCACGCGAACAATCTCGCGCATGATTTCATAGCATACCGTTTCCACGGTTTTCACCGTTCCGCGACCGTGGCAAGTTGGGCATTCGTTACACAGTACGTGCTCAATGCTTTCGCGGGTGCGTTTACGCGTCATTTCCACCAGCCCCAGCGCCGAGAAGCCGTTAACGCTGGTTTTCACCCGGTCTTTGCTCAGCGCCTGTTCCAGCGAATGCAGTACGCGGCGACGGTGATCCTCATTATTCATGTCGATGAAATCAATGATGATAATTCCGCCCAGGTTACGCAACCGTAACTGGCGAGCAATGGCCTGCGTCGCTTCAATATTAGTATTGAAGATGGTGTCGTCCAGATTGCGATGACCGACAAACGCCCCGGTATTGATGTCCACGGTGGTCATCGCCTCGGTCTGGTCGATAATCAGATAACCGCCAGACTTCAACTCAACTTTGCGTTCCAGCGCCCGCTGAATCTCGTTTTCGACGTCAAAGAGATCGAAAATCGGCTGGCGCCCCGTGTAATGCTCCAGCTTGCTGGTCATTTCCGGAATGTACTCAGAAGTGAACTCAAGTAATGCTTCGTAAGTCAGCCGTGAATCAACGCGAATGCGGTCCAGCTCGGCATCGGCAAAATCACGCAGCACACGCTGCGCCAGCGCCAGTTCACCGTACAGTTGATAACGCGTCTGTGGGCGCTTTTTACGCTCCATGACTTTGGTCCAGACACGCTTCAGATAAGCGGCATCGGAGGCTAGTTCAGCTTCGCCTACACCTTCTGCCGCGGTACGGATGATAAATCCGCCCTGCTCGTCGCAATACTCGGCGACCACTTTTTTCAGGCGTTCACGTTCGGATTCACTTTCGATACGTTGGGAAACCCCAACATGAGACGCTCCTGGCATAAACACCAGATAGCGAGATGGCAGCGTGATATCCGTGGTCAGGCGCGCGCCTTTGGTACCAAGCGGATCTTTCACCACCTGTACCATCAGATCTTGCCCCTGACGGACCAGTTCCGAGATGTCACGCACCGTAAATTGTTTTTGTTCCTCACCTGCCACACATTCGGTGTGCGGCATGATGTCAGAAGCGTGTAGAAACGCAGCTTTATCCAGCCCAATATCTACAAAAGCCGCCTGCATACCCGGAAGTACGCGACTTACACGACCCTTGTAGATATTGCCTACTATTCCGCGTCGCGCCTCACGTTCAATATGAATTTCCTGCAGAATACCGCCATCAATATACGCCACTCGTGTTTCCGAAGGCGTTACGTTTACCAACAATTCAGCCGTCATGTTTATCCCTTTTCTCACGCAGTGCGTTAAAATTACTCAATAATTCACACGTTTCAACCAGCGGTAAGCCGACTACGGCGTGATAGCTGCCATTTATCTTCCTGACAAAACAACCACCAAGCCCCTGAATACCGTATGCACCTGCTTTATCTAACGGTTCACCGCTGGCGACATAGCCCGCGATATCTTCATCTGTTAACGTTCTGAAAGTCACATCGGTCACCACCAGGCAATCGAGAATGTACTGGCTGTCGGCCATCGCCACTGCCGTCATTACCTGATGGGTCTGCCCCGATAATTTGCGCAACATCTGCACCGCATGATCGGCATCGCGCGGTTTCTCCAGTACTTCGCCGTTCAGAATCACAATAGTATCCGCCCCCAACACCGGGAGATCCTGCGCCGTTTGCGCGACGCCCGCCTGAGCTTTCTCGCGCGCCAGACGCACAACGTATTGCTGAGCGCTCTCCTGCGGAAAGCGTTGCTCCTCAATGCCCGTAACGATACGTTCGAAGGAAACGCCAAGTTGCGCAAGTAACTCCTGCCGACGCGGAGAACCGGAAGCTAAATACAGAGAAGTCATAGAAACCTTTATTGCACTGCAAACTGCTGACGAATTTTGCGCATCAGCATGAAAATCCACGGCCAGAGCACACCATTGACTACACTACTCCAGAACACTTCCGGTCTGAAAGAGACGTTGATCACTAAAAACTCTGCCCAGAAAACAATAATATCCACAACCAACGAAAGCAACATGACAACCAGCGCCTGCTGCCACAATGCCAGATTACGGAAAAGCTGGAATTTCAGCGCGACCAGATAAGCAATGATACTCATCGATAACGCCCGTACACCGAGCGTGGAGCCACTGATCAGATCCAGTATGGCACCCATCACAAAACCTGTGCCCACATTTACGCGATGGGGCAAGGCGAGGCTCCAATACAATAAGATGAGCAAAACCCAGTTAGGCCGGAAAACGATAAGATTATCCGGCCAGGGCATAATTTGCAGTAATAACGCAATGAGGAAAGAGAGCCAGATAACCCAGCGCCCCTGGCTACGATAGCTCGCCACTATTGCCCTCCTGGCGTACGCGCAGGTGGTTGAGTACCACTCTGCGGCGGCGTAGCCCTTTGTGGAGAGCGGTCAGCGGCAGTACCTGTTGCAGGTTGCTGCGGGCTTGGCTGGGTAATTCCCGTTGCCGGTTCAGGCAGTTTTGGCCCCATTGCATCTGGCGAAGGCAACACCTGCGGCATCATTTGCATCAGGCGTTCATTAGCAACGCGATGCACCTCTTCCGGCGTCATCGGGTTGGCCCCGTTACGATCCGCCCCCCACAACAGAAGCAGATAACGTAAACGTTGCAGTCCCGCAGTCGGACGCGCCTGAATCACGGTATATGCGCGCTGGGTATCGAGTTTCACGGAAGAGACAACCGCCACCGGATAACCTTCCGGGAAACGACCGCCCAGACCTGAAGTCACCAATACATCACCAACACGAATATCAGTATTCGCCGGCAGGTGCTCAAGCTGTAAATCATCAGTACAGCCATTACCCGCCGCGATAACGCGGATATCATTACGCAGCACCTGAATCGGCAGCGCATGGGTCGCGTCGCAGATCAGCAGTACGCGGCTGGTCAGTTTTGCGACCGCCACCACCTGGCCGACCACACCTTTATCGCTAATGACTGGCTGGCCTTCGTAAACACCGTTGACACTGCCTTTGTCAATAACAACCTGATCGCTGTACGGATCGTTAACAGTAGAGATAACCTGGGTCACCATCTTCTGTTCGTCCTGACGCAGCGGAGAACCCAGAAGCTCACGCAAGCGCGCGTTCTCCTGTTTATATTGTCCCAGCATCAGCAGATCGCTGTTTTTCAACAGCAACTCCTGACGTAACGCCCGGTTTTCAAGTTCTAGTTGGTCACGCGAGGCCAGCGTCTGCGATACGCCATCCAGCAATTCACGAGGAGCATTGGAAATAAAGTAGAAAGGACTGACAGCGGTATCCATATAGGTACGGATTTGACTGAAAGTCCCCAGGCGGCTGTCGGCAATAATAATGCCGAGCGCCACCAGCACCGCCAGAATAAGGCGAATCTGTAGCGACGGGCCACGGCTAAAAATTGGCTTCATAAGTTATGCGTATTCTCGTATCAGACCAGGCAGGATAAACAAACGCTTCCCCTGCCTGCATCCGATTACTCTTCGCTGAACAGGTCGCCGCCGTGCATGTCGATCATTTCCAGCGCCTTGCCGCCACCGCGCGCCACACAGGTCAGCGGATCTTCAGCAACAACGACTGGAATGCCGGTTTCTTCCATTAATAAACGGTCAAGGTTACGCAGCAATGCGCCACCGCCAGTGAGCACCATTCCGCGCTCAGAGATGTCGGAAGCCAGTTCCGGCGGACACTGTTCCAGCGCAACCATCACTGCGCTAACGATGCCGGTCAGCGGCTCTTGTAGCGCTTCGAGGATTTCGTTGGAGTTCAGCGTAAAGCCGCGTGGAACACCTTCAGCCAGGTTACGACCACGAACTTCAATTTCACGCACTTCATCGCCCGGATAAGCCGAACCGATTTCGTGTTTAATACGCTCTGCTGTCGCTTCACCGATCAAGGAACCGTAGTTACGACGAACATAGTTGATAATGGCTTCGTCGAAGCGGTCACCGCCGATGCGTACAGAAGAGGAGTAAACCACGCCATTCAGCGAGATTACGGCAACTTCAGTAGTACCACCGCCGATATCAACCACCATGGAACCGGTCGCTTCAGAAACCGGCAGACCGGCGCCAATTGCCGCGGCCATCGGCTCTTCAATCAGGAACACTTCACGGGCGCCAGCGCCCTGCGCGGATTCACGAATTGCGCGGCGTTCAACCTGGGTTGCGCCAACCGGCACACAGACCAGAACGCGCGGGCTTGGGCGCATAAAGCTGTTGCTGTGCACTTGCTTAATGAAGTGCTGGAGCATTTTTTCAGTCACGAAGAAGTCAGCGATTACGCCATCTTTCATTGGGCGAATAGCAGCAATATTGCCCGGCGTACGGCCCAGCATCTGCTTCGCGTCATGACCTACTGCAGCCACGCTTTTTGGTGAACCGGCACGATCCTGACGAATGGCCACCACGGAAGGCTCATTCAATACGATGCCTTGTCCTTTTACATAAATGAGGGTATTCGCAGTACCCAAGTCAATGGACAAGTCATTGGAAAACATGCCACGAAATTTTTTCAACATACTAAGGGATAATCCTGAAAGCTGGGGCGGAAAAGAAAATCCGCTTACTTTACCAACCACACGCAGCAGCGACAAGGCGCAAAAATCATCTGCTACGGTGAAAATTAGTGCAGTTCGTTTCCTTTGTTACAAATCTCTGCCTGAGTCCAGATTAGGCTAAATGCGTCAACAGCATTCCTCGCCTGTTTGCAACTGCGTAAGGTCATTCATCTGCATATGTGCTGCAACAATCTGGCGAGCAGATAAGCACACTCCCACGAAACGCAGCGCGCGTTATTCTACGTGAAAACGGATCAAACGGCAGGTTAAACCGAGTATCTTTGTGAATATTTTTTCACGTTAGTATCAAGTGGCTGTGAGGACGCGAAAAAATCCCCCTGGCCACCCAAAACCCCGCGCTGAATCAGGGTCTGCCACTCGCTTCGCGAACGTACGCCAGTCGCGTAAACCTGGGTATTGGTCCCGGAACAGGCTTCTACCATGCTCTGAACCAACAATTGGTTTTCCGTTCGCTTCTCAATATTTCTTACCAGCCCCGGATGAAGCTTGAGTAATTCGACATTCAGTTCTTTGATCCAACTGGTACTTACCAGCGTCAATCCAGCCTGGTTAACGGCAACTCGAACCCCTAAAGCATTCACCAAACGAATGACAGGTTGCAAGCGACCGATATGTTGACCAACATCAGCCTCTGCAAGTTCAATAATTATGCGTTTTCGTTGTGATTTTTCACACTGCATCAACGTATCGCGCAGCCAACGCTGGAAACGCGGGCGGATCAACGACTCAACGGTCACCTGAATCGCCAGATTTTCTTGCGGCCAATAGCGTAACAGCGGGATGAGACGACTGATTTGCAGGCGGTCATACTCTTCCGATAAACCAAACTGCAACACCATCGGCATATATTCCGCCGAGCTTACCTCTTCATTACCATCAAAGATGCGACACATAATTTCGCGATGATGAACCTGCCCTTCCCGGGTGACCGCAGGTTTTTGATAAAGCCTGGGACCGCCACGACTTAACATTTGTTCGATTAGCGTACGCCAACGAACGTTGCCGCGCCCTTTTTCTGGTAATGAGTCATCGTAAATCGCCCAGCTATTACCCCCCTGTAATCCCGCATTACGCGTGGCGGATTCGGCATGGTCCATCACTTGTTCTGTTTCCTGGCCGCTACGCCAGGCACAGATGCCGATATGAATCATATCTTCACGATCGAGCATTTTATTGCTCGGTAAGGTATCAACCGCTTTGATCAACTGCCCGGCAATGCTCTCCGCCTCTTTTAAAGTCCGATGCGGCAACAGCGCGGCAAAATCGCTACGGTGATAGCGCGCCAGCAGTGCACCTGGATAGCGCATCATAAATGTCGACAGCAGATTCGTCAGAGTGAAGAACTGTTCTTCGGCCTGGCTGTGTCCCCACGTGTCGCTCAACATATTGAAATCAGGTAGACGGATCATCATCACGATCCCGTGAGTCCCTACCTTCTCTTGATCTTCCAGCAATGTAGCCAACTGGTTGTCGAAAAAGAGACGGTTATTGAGGCCGGTTTTGATGTCCTGCGCGGCGTAAGAGCGAATCAGCGTATCAAGACGGCTGTGCTGTTCACGCGCATTCTGAATTTCTGAAAGCAGCATATCCAGCGCACTGCTGGTTCCTGGCGGCCATTCATAGATGGAGCCAAGCACATTCGGCCCACGCTCCCCGTTTAAGATACGCGCCGAGCGAGTTTCCAGTAGTTCTTGCCCGGCAAGTTGCCGCTGCAACCAGCGTACTGCAAGGAAGAGCATAATAATAATAAAACCAATTGCCCCAGTGAGCGGCGCGGTGGTCATCAGCGAGTGAAAATAGTTTCCCATCGGGTCCTGATAAACCAGATGTAGCGACATTCCTGGATGTTTAACTAACGGAACGGTCAGTTCGCGAAACAGATCGCTGGTGCCAACAGGGCGGTAACTCCCCTGGCGGGAAAGGGTATAAACCTGTTTGTTATTGTGTAACAGGTCCACGCGAACGATATCTGCTGACATCATCAGTTCACTGATTTGTGGCCTCAGCGAGCTGAAATCAGACGACACCAGATGCGTATCGATCGCCGTCGCCACCGCCTGAACGCGATGGCTAAACTTATACTGAATCGCGTTATAGAAACTTAACGAGCAGCCCATCAAAGTCACAAAGATCGTTAACCCGGTGAGCAGCGTGACAAAGGCCGAAAATTTCGTCGTTAATCTCATCCTTGTGTTAACTCCGATAGTGAGGAAGCGGGCATACTAGCAAATCAGATTTATCTCGCAATTTATTGCGCTTCATCGACTTTGCTTTTCAATTAGCGAGTATAGTCTTCAGAAATTATTTTCCAATCCATCATGCACATGAGGACTTCTTATGCAGGCGTTACTTTTAGAACAGCAGGACGGCAAAACCCTCGCATCTGTACAGACTCTGGACGCAAGTCGCCTGCCGGAAGGCGATGTGACGGTCGATGTCCACTGGTCGAGCCTGAATTATAAAGATGCGCTGGCAATAACCGGTAAAGGAAAAATAATCCGCAATTTTCCGATGATTCCTGGCATCGACTTCGCCGGAACCGTACGCGACAGTGAAGATCCTCGTTTTCATGCTGGTCAAGAAGTGTTACTCACGGGCTGGGGTGTTGGTGAAAATCATTGGGGCGGGCTGGCAGAACAAGCGCGCGTAAAAGGCGACTGGTTGGTTGCCATGCCGCAAGGTCTGGACGCGCGTAAAGCGATGATTATTGGTACTGCTGGGTTTACCGCCATGCTGTGCGTGCTGGCCCTGGAAGATGCCGGTATTCGTCCACAAGATGGCGAAATTGTGGTAACGGGCGCCAGCGGCGGCGTTGGTAGCACTGCCGTGGCGCTGTTGCATAAGTTAGGTTATCAGGTGGTTGCTGTTTCCGGTCGCGAAAGTACCCATGGATATCTGAAAAGTTTAGGTGCCAGCCGAATTCTGCCGCGTGATGAATTTGCTGAATCCCGTCCACTGGAAAAACAGCTTTGGGCCGGGGCGATTGACACTGTGGGCGACAAAGTGCTGGCTAAAGTGCTGGCGCAAATGAACTACGGCGGCTGCGTGGCGGCCTGTGGTCTGGCGGGTGGTTTTACTCTGCCAACCACCGTCATGCCATTTATTCTGCGTAACGTTCGCCTGCAGGGCGTGGATTCGGTGATGACGCCACCAGCACGCCGCGCACAAGCCTGGCAGCGTCTGGTTGCCGATTTACCGGAATCATTCTATACCCAGGCGGCAAAAGAGATTTCACTGGCTGATGCACCAAAATTTGCCGAGGCCATTATTAACAATCAGATCCAGGGCCGTACGCTGGTAAAAATTAACTAAGCGTTAGCATAAAATAATTTACATATCGTTAACGAATTTTAGCAGCACTTTGACATTCTCCCTGCCATAGTAATCATGAGCATACCGGGAGTCTGTTATGAAAAAAATTCGTCAACTTACAGAAGCCGATGTCACTGCCGAATCGGCTTTTTTTATGCAACGGCGCCAGATCCTGAAAGCATTAGGCATCAGCGCCGCCGCCCTCTCTTTACCAAATGCCGCCCACGCGGATTTACTTGGCTGGTTCAAAGAGAACGATCGCCCGCCCGCGCCTGCCGGAAAACCCCTGGAGTTCAGCAAGCCTGCTGCCTGGCAAAATAACCTGCCACTGACACCGGAAGATAAAGTTTCCGGCTACAACAATTTCTATGAATTTGGGTTGGATAAAGCAGATCCCGCCGCGAATGCTGGCAGCCTGAAAACCGATCCGTGGACGTTGAAAATCAGTGGTGAAGTCAGTAAACCGTTAACCCTCGACCACGATGCGCTAACCCGTCGATTCCCGTTAGAAGAGCGGATTTACCGGATGCGCTGCGTGGAAGCGTGGTCGATGGTGGTGCCGTGGATTGGTTTTCCGCTGCATAAACTGCTGGCGCTGGCAGAGCCGACCAGCAACGCGAAGTACGTCGCTTTCGAAACAATTTATGCACCGGAACAAATGCCCGGCCAGCAGGACAGGTTTATCGGCGGCGGTCTGAAATATCCCTATGTAGAAGGATTACGTCTCGACGAAGCAATGCATCCGCTCACACTGATGACCGTCGGCGTCTACGGCAAGGCGCTACCGCCGCAAAATGGCGCGCCGATACGCCTGATTGTGCCATGGAAATATGGCTTTAAAGGCATCAAGTCGATAGTGAGCATTAAGCTGACCCGAGAACGCCCACCAACCACCTGGAATCTTTCGGCCCCCAACGAATACGGCTTTTACGCCAACGTTAATCCGCATGTTGATCACCCTCGCTGGTCGCAGGCCACTGAGCGATTTATCGGTTCAGGTGGCATCCTGGATGTGCAACGCCAGCCGACACTGCTATTTAACGGCTACGCCGATGAAGTCGCGTCACTTTATCGCGGACTGGATCTACGGGAGAACTTCTAAGTGCGTTTGACTGCAAAACAGGTTACCTGGCTGAAATTTTGCCTGCATCTTGCCGGATTTTTGCCGTTTGTCTGGCTGGTTTGGGCAATCAATCATGGCGGGCTAAGTGCCGACCCGGTGAAAGATATTCAGCATTTTACCGGTCGGACTGCGCTGAAATTTTTATTGGCGACGTTGTTAATTACCCCGCTGGCGCGCTACGCTAAGCAGCCATTATTGATACGCACCCGCCGCCTGTTAGGTTTATGGTGTTTCGCCTGGGCGACGCTGCACTTAACCAGTTATGCATTGCTGGAACTTGGCGTGAACAACCTGGCGTTATTCGGTCAGGAATTAGTCACCCGACCTTATTTAACCCTGGGTATTATCAGTTGGTTGATTTTGCTTGCTTTAGCATTCACGTCTACACAAGCGATGCAGCGAAAACTAGGCAAACACTGGCAACAGTTGCATAACTTCGTCTATCTTGTCGCGATCCTGGCCCCCATACATTATCTGTGGTCAGTGAAGGTTATCTCACCGCAGCCGCTCATCTACGCCGGGCTGGCATTATTGCTTTTAGCCTTACGTTATAAGAAGTTCCGTCAATGGTGGCGTTAATTTCGTGAACTGTGCGGCTTATTGCAAATTACGCGACGTTGAAAGTTATTTACATGTTAGCTGTTGATTATCTTCCCTGATAAGACCAGTATTTAGCTGCCATTTGCTACGAAATCGTTATAATGTGCGACCTCGTTCTCCCTGAGGCAGCTTTTAAGCTGCTGAAAAGGTGACAATGGCGCAACGAAGGTATATTTTGTTTTTTGCCGGAGGATAGCAGCAAATCGCTGCACAATGTCCGTCAAGTCTCACATTGACACTCTGGGGCAAAATAGACCGGCGTCCCGGCCTGCTGGAATTTACCGCTATGCATACAGCTGTCGGGGCATACGCTTTACAGACGGCGGTGAAACGCCTGTCACAATCACACTAAACAAAGAGTACGGAACCCACTCATGGATATTCGTAAGATTAAAAAACTGATCGAGCTGGTTGAAGAATCAGGCATCTCTGAACTGGAAATTTCTGAAGGCGAAGAGTCAGTACGCATCAGCCGTGCAGCACCTGCCGCAAGTTTCCCGATGATGCAACAAGCTTACGCTGCACCAATGATGCAGCAGCCAGCTCAATCTAACGCAGCCGCTCCGGCGACCGTTCCTTCCATGGAAGCGCCAGCAGCAGCGGAAATCAGTGGTCACATCGTACGTTCCCCAATGGTTGGTACTTTCTACCGCACCCCAAGCCCGGACGCGAAAGCGTTCATCGAAGTGGGTCAGAAAGTGAACGTGGGCGAAACCCTGTGCATCGTTGAAGCCATGAAAATGATGAACCAGATCGAAGCAGACAAATCCGGTACTGTGAAAGCAATTCTGGTCGAAAGTGGACAACCGGTAGAATTTGACGAGCCGCTGGTCGTCATCGAGTAACGAGGCGAACATGCTGGATAAAATTGTTATTGCCAACCGCGGCGAGATTGCATTGCGTATTCTTCGTGCCTGTAAAGAACTGGGCATCAAGACTGTCGCTGTGCACTCCAGCGCGGATCGCGATCTAAAACACGTATTACTGGCAGATGAAACGGTCTGTATCGGTCCTGCTCCGTCAGTAAAAAGCTATCTGAACATCCCGGCAATCATCAGCGCCGCTGAAATCACCGGCGCAGTAGCAATCCATCCGGGTTACGGCTTCCTTTCCGAGAACGCCAACTTTGCCGAGCAGGTTGAACGCTCCGGCTTTATCTTCATCGGCCCGAAAGCAGAAACCATTCGCCTGATGGGCGACAAAGTATCCGCAATCGCCGCGATGAAAAAAGCAGGCGTTCCTTGCGTACCAGGTTCTGACGGCCCGCTGGGCGACGATATGGATAAAAACCGCGCCATTGCTAAACGCATTGGTTATCCGGTAATTATCAAAGCCTCCGGCGGCGGCGGCGGTCGTGGTATGCGCGTAGTGCGCGGCGATGCTGAACTGGCGCAATCTATCTCCATGACTCGTGCGGAAGCGAAAGCTGCTTTCAGCAACGATATGGTTTACATGGAGAAATACCTGGAAAATCCTCGCCACGTCGAGATTCAGGTGCTGGCTGACGGTCAGGGCAACGCTATCTATCTGGCGGAACGTGACTGCTCCATGCAGCGCCGCCACCAGAAAGTGGTCGAAGAAGCGCCAGCACCGGGCATTACCCCGGAACTGCGTCGCTACATCGGCGAACGTTGCGCTAAAGCGTGTGTTGATATCGGCTATCGCGGTGCAGGTACATTCGAGTTCCTGTTCGAAAACGGCGAGTTCTATTTCATCGAAATGAACACCCGTATTCAGGTAGAACACCCGGTTACTGAAATGATCACTGGCGTTGACCTGATCAAAGAACAGCTGCGTATCGCTGCCGGTCAGCCGCTGTCTATCAAGCAAGAAGAAGTTCACGTTCGCGGCCATGCGGTAGAGTGCCGTATCAACGCCGAAGATCCGAACACCTTCCTGCCAAGCCCGGGCAAAATTACCCGTTTCCACGCGCCAGGCGGTTTTGGCGTGCGTTGGGAGTCTCATATCTACGCGGGCTACACCGTGCCGCCGTACTATGACTCAATGATCGGTAAGCTGATTTGCTACGGTGAAAACCGTGACGTGGCGATTGCTCGCATGAAGAATGCGCTGCAGGAGCTGATCATCGACGGTATCAAAACCAACGTTGATCTGCAGATCCGCATCATGAACGACGAGAACTTCCAGCATGGTGGCACTAACATCCACTATCTGGAGAAAAAACTCGGTCTTCAGGAAAAATAAGACTGCAAAAGCGTCAAAAGGCCGGATTTTCCGGCCTTTTTTATTACTGGGGATCGACAACCCCCATAAGGTACAATCCCCGCTTTCTTCACCCATCAGGGACAAAAAATGGACACTCGTTTTGTTCAGGCCCATAAAGAGGCGCGCTGGGCGCTGGGGCTGACCCTTTTGTATCTGGCGGTATGGTTAGTAGCCGCTTACTTACCTGGCGTTGCCCCCGGTTTTACCGGCTTTCCGCGCTGGTTTGAGATGGCCTGCATCCTGACGCCGCTGCTGTTTATTGGACTGTGCTGGGCGATGGTGAAATTTATCTATCGCGATATCCCGTTGGAGGATGACGATGCAGCTTGAAGTGATTCTACCGCTGGTCGCCTATCTGGTGGTGGTGTTCGGTATCTCTGTTTATGCGATGCGTAAACGGAGCACCGGCACCTTCCTCAATGAGTATTTCCTCGGCAGCCGTTCCATGGGCGGTATTGTGCTGGCGATGACGCTCACCGCGACCTATATCAGTGCCAGTTCGTTTATCGGCGGGCCAGGCGCTGCTTATAAATACGGCCTGGGTTGGGTATTGCTGGCGATGATTCAGCTGCCTGCAGTCTGGCTTTCGCTCGGTATACTCGGCAAGAAGTTCGCGATTCTTGCGCGCCGCTACAATGCGGTGACGCTGAACGATATGCTGTTTGCCCGCTACCAGAGTCGTCTTCTGGTGTGGCTGGCGAGTTTGAGTTTGCTGGTTGCGTTCGTTGGTGCGATGACCGTGCAGTTTATCGGCGGTGCGCGTCTGCTGGAAACCGCGGCGGGTATTCCTTATGAAACCGGGCTGCTGATTTTCGGTATCAGTATTGCGTTATATACCGCCTTTGGCGGCTTTCGCGCCAGTGTGCTGAACGACACTATGCAAGGTCTGGTGATGCTGGTTGGCACCATTGTGCTGCTGGTCGGCGTGGTACATGCCGCTGGCGGCTTAAGCAACGCGGTAGAGACGCTGCAAACCATCGATCCACAGCTGGTTACACCACAAGGTGCTGACGATATTCTGTCACCTGCCTTTATGACATCGTTCTGGGTACTGGTGTGCTTTGGCGTTATTGGCCTGCCGCATACTGCGGTGCGCTGTATCTCTTATAAAGACAGCAAAGCAGTGCATCGGGGGATCATCATCGGGACGATTGTAGTCGCAATCCTGATGTTCGGTATGCACCTGGCCGGAGCGTTAGGTCGGGCGGTGATCCCCGATCTCACCGTACCGGATCTGGTGATCCCGACGTTAATGGTAAAAGTGCTGCCACCGTTTGCTGCCGGGATCTTCCTGGCTGCACCGATGGCCGCGATCATGTCGACGATCAACGCCCAGTTGCTGCAAAGTTCCGCTACGATCATTAAAGATCTCTATCTGAATATCCGTCCGGATCAAATGCAAAACGAGACGCGTCTGAAGCGGATGTCGGCGGTGATTACGTTGATTCTCGGCGCGTTGCTGCTGCTTGCCGCCTGGAAGCCGCCAGAAATGATCATCTGGCTGAATTTGCTGGCCTTCGGTGGGCTGGAAGCCGTTTTCCTGTGGCCGCTGGTGCTGGGTCTTTACTGGGAACGCGCCAACGCCAAAGGTGCGCTAAGTGCGATGATCGTTGGCGGCGTGCTGTATGCCGTGCTCGCGACCCTGAATATTCAGTACCTGGGCTTCCACCCTATCGTGCCCTCGTTACTGCTAAGTTTGCTGGCTTTCCTGGTCGGAAACCGTTTCGGTACTTCCGTCTCGCAAGCTACCGTTTTGACTACTGATAAATAAAGAGTTTTGCCATGCCTTGGATCCAACTGAAACTGAACACCACCGGCGCGAACGCTGAAGATCTTAGCGATGCGCTGATGGAAGCGGGTGCCGTGTCCATTACTTTTCAGGATACCCACGATACGCCGGTGTTTGAGCCGCTGCCGGGCGAAACGCGCCTGTGGGGCGACACCGATGTGATTGGTCTGTTCGATGCTGAAACCGACATGAATGAAGTCGTGGCGATTCTGGAGGATCATCCGCTGCTCGGCGCAGGCTTCGCGCACAAAATCGAACAACTGGAAGATAAAGACTGGGAGCGCGAATGGATGGATAATTTCCACCCAATGCGCTTTGGCGAACGTCTGTGGATCTGCCCAAGCTGGCGTGATGTGCCAGACGAAAACGCCGTCAACGTGATGTTAGACCCGGGCCTGGCGTTTGGTACGGGGACTCATCCAACCACCTCTCTGTGCCTGCAATGGCTCGACAGCCTCGATTTAACCGGTAAAACGGTCATCGATTTTGGCTGTGGATCCGGCATTCTGGCAATCGCGGCGCTGAAACTGGGCGCAGCAAAAGCCATTGGTATTGATATCGATCCGCAGGCCATTCAGGCCAGCCGCGACAACGCCGAACGTAATGGCGTTTCTGACCGTCTGGAACTCTACTTACCCAAAGATCAGCCTGAAGCGATGAAAGCCGACGTGGTGGTCGCTAACATCCTCGCTGGCCCGTTACGTGAACTGGCACCGTTAATCAGCGTCCTGCCGGTTTCAGGCGGCTTGCTGGGCCTTTCCGGTATTCTGGCAAGCCAGGCGGAGAGCGTTTGTGAAGCTTATGCCGACAGCTTCGTTCTGGACCCGGTCGTGGAAAAAGAAGAGTGGTGTCGCATTACTGGTCGTAAGAATTAACCGCCAGAATGCGGCATAGTGATGTAGAGAGAAGTGCGAGCAACGTCACAAAAGGCACGTAATTTTGCTGATTATTTAGGCAAATTTGCGTGCCAAAATTTTCATTCATAAAGAAAAATTGAGAACTTACTCAAATTTCTTTGAGTGCGAATTTTAATCACTTATTTCTAATGTGATGATTTTTATGATTAATTATTCCGCCGAGTTCATTTTAAATGCAATTCTTTGATCCATCTCAGAGGATTGGTCAAAGTTTGGCCTTTCATCTCGTGCAAAAAATGCGTAATATACGCCGCCTTGCAGTCACAGTATGGTCATTTCTTAACTCATGCGCATCGGACAATATCAGCTCAGAAATCGCCTGATCGCAGCGCCCATGGCTGGCATTACAGACAGACCTTTTCGGACGTTGTGCTACGAGATGGGAGCCGGATTGACAGTATCCGAGATGATGTCTTCTAACCCTCAGGTTTGGGAAAGCGACAAATCTCGTTTACGGATGGTGCACATTGATGAACCCGGTATTCGCACCGTGCAAATTGCCGGTAGCGATCCGAAAGAAATGGCAGATGCAGCACGTATTAACGTGGAAAGCGGTGCCCAGATTATTGATATCAATATGGGTTGCCCGGCTAAAAAAGTGAATCGCAAGCTTGCAGGTTCAGCCCTCTTGCAGTACCCGGATGTCGTTAAATCGATCCTTACCGAGGTCGTTAATGCAGTGGACGTTCCTGTTACCCTGAAGATTCGCACAGGCTGGGCGCCGGAACACCGTAACTGCGAAGAGATTGCCCAACTGGCTGAAGACTGTGGCATTCAGGCTCTGACCATTCATGGCCGTACACGCGCCTGTTTGTTCAATGGAGAAGCTGAATACGACAGTATTCGGGCAGTTAAGCAGAAAGTTTCCATTCCGGTTATCGCGAATGGCGACATTACTGACCCGCTTAAAGCCAGAGCTGTGCTCGACTATACAGGGGCGGATGCTCTGATGATAGGCCGCGCAGCTCAGGGAAGACCCTGGATCTTTCGGGAAATCCAGCATTATCTGGACACTGGGGAGTTGCTGCCCCCGCTGCCTTTGGCAGAGGTTAAGCGCTTGCTTTGCGCGCACGTTCGGGAACTGCATGACTTTTATGGTCCGGCAAAAGGGTACCGAATTGCACGTAAACACGTTTCCTGGTATCTCCAGGAACACGCTCCAAATGACCAGTTTCGGCGCACATTCAACGCCATTGAGGATGCCAGCGAACAGCTGGAGGCGTTGGAGGCATACTTCGAAAATTTTGCGTAAACAGAAATAAAGAGCTGACAGAACTATGTTCGAACAACGCGTAAATTCTGACGTACTGACCGTTTCTACCGTTAACTCTCAGGATCAGGTAACCCAAAAACCCCTGCGTGACTCGGTTAAACAGGCACTGAAGAACTATTTTGCTCAACTGAACGGTCAGGATGTTAATGACCTCTATGAGCTGGTACTGGCTGAAGTAGAACAGCCCCTGTTGGACATGGTGATGCAATACACCCGTGGTAACCAGACCCGTGCTGCGCTGATGATGGGCATCAACCGTGGTACGCTGCGTAAAAAATTGAAAAAGTACGGCATGAACTAATTCAGGTTAGCTAATTGCTTGATTAAAAGGCGCTACTCGGCATGGGGAAGCGCCTTTTTTATAGGTGTCGCAAAGGGAGTGACCATGAGAACAGGATGTGAACCCACCAGGTTTGGCGACAATACAAAGACCATTATCCACGGTGATGCATTAGCTGAACTTAAAAAGATACCCGCAGAAAGTGTCGATCTAATCTTTGCTGACCCACCTTATAACATCGGTAAAAATTTCGATGGCCTGATCGAAGCGTGGAAAGAAGATCTGTTTATTAACTGGCTATTTGAAGTGATTACAGAGTGCCACCGCGTTCTGAAAAAACAGGGCAGCATGTACATCATGAACAGCACGGAAAACATGCCCTTTATTGACCTCCAGTGCCGCCAGCTTTTTACCATCAAAAGTCGCATCGTCTGGTCGTATGACAGCTCCGGCGTTCAGGCAAAAAAATATTACGGCTCCATGTATGAACCCATCCTGATGATGGTGAAAGACGCAAAGAACTACACATTTAACAGCGATGCTATTCTGGTAGAAGCCAAAACCGGAGCACAGCGTGCATTAATCGACTATCGCAAAAATCCCCCACAACCTTACAATCATCAAAAAGTGCCAGGTAACGTCTGGGATTTTCCACGCGTACGTTATTTGATGGATGAATATGAAAACCATCCGACGCAAAAGCCTGAAGCTTTACTGAAGCGCATTATTCTCGCCTCTTCTAACCCTGGCGATGTCGTTCTCGATCCGTTTGCTGGTAGCTTCACCACCGGTGCCGTCGCCATCGCGACCGGGCGAAAATTCATTGGTATTGAGATTAACAGCGAGTACATCAAGATGGGGCTACGCCGACTGGAAGTCGCGTCACATTACTCCATGGAAGAGCTGGCGAAAGTGAAAAAAAGAAAGACCGGCAACCTGTCAAAACGAAGCCGGATCAGCGAAGTTGACCCCGCTCTCATTGCAAAGTAAAGGAAGTGTAAGCCTGGTTTTCAGATTATTCATTTCGTGTATATTTCCTGCCAGACTTGGTTAAACATGCACAGGCTCAGGTAATGATTCGCAAGTATTGGTGGCTCGTCGTTTTCGCTGTCTCCGTTTTTCTGTTTGATACCTTACTGATGCAGTGGATTGAACTACTGGCAACAGAAACAGACAAATGTCGCAATATGAACTCGGTTAATCCGCTAAAACTGGTTAACTGTGACGAACTGGATTTTCACAATAGAATGTAACTTTATACGATACCTAATTCATTTGTTTTATGAATTAATTTCGTTATGTTTTCATCTGGCATAAACATTCTTAATACATTATCGACTAATGCGGGTGCTTGTTTATAAAGATCGTAACCCGCTATATTCATTAACCAGTTTTGAACAATACCGCTGAAGGCGCCATCAATAATAATCATTACGACGTCTAAGTCGAGGCTTTTAGCTATATCCCCCTGTTGCTGACATGCTTGTAATACTTCACGCAAAATCTGTGGATTAAAGCCCATCTTTTCCCGTATTACTGCCTCGGCCAGCATTTCATCACTAAATTCACACTTGTGATATAAGATTTGCAGTAACGCCTGCTGGCGGGGAATTTCGGCAATATATTGCAAGCCAACAATCAGTTTTTCACGCAATTGCAGGAAAGGATCATGTTCTAACCCTTCCGTTAAACGTTCCTGGATTAACTCACGCAATGAAGGCTGTTGCAGCCACATCTCGTTAAACAGTTGAGCCTTGTTTTCGAAGTGCCAGTAGATTGCGCCACGCGTGACGTTGGCGGCGTCGGCGATGTCATTGAGCGTCGTCTTGCTTACGCCATACTGCGCAAACTGGGCGATGGCGGTTTCAATCAGTTCTTGCCTGGTCTTCAGGGCTTCAGCTTTGGTTCTTTTTGCCATGATTAATCATTCAGGGAATAAATATATTCGACATAAGGGGAAACAACGAGAAGTAATGTATCACCTAATTTTTATTTATACGAGAAACCAATTCCCGTCTGCTATCAATCGTCAAATAATCAAAGTCTATTGTTTGACGATAATATATTTACTTAATAAATGTATATTTCACTTTGCGTTAAAATGCTTCCATTCTTTTCAACTCACATCAAATGAGAACATTAGAATATTAATCTATTTTTGTGTTTACGTGCCTTGAATAGCGACTATTCATAACTATTCCTTACATCGCCGGACGATAATTTGTAGGATAGCGAACTGTATTTTTATTTCTGCGAGTTAACGCGTTGCCTTTTTCTGGCTAATAACGCGCTTTTGGTTTTTTGAGGAATAGTAATGACGAAACATGCCAGGTTTTTCCTCCTGCCCTCCTTTATCATGATCTCCGCAGCGTTAATTGCGGGTTGTAACGATAAGGGAGAAGAGAAAGCTCACGTCGGTGAACCGCAGGTTACCGTTCATGTTGTGAATACTGCCCCGTTAGAAGTTAAAACTGAATTACCAGGCCGTACTAATGCTTTCCGTATTGCCGAGGTTCGCCCACAGGTTAGCGGGATAGTGCTGAATCGTAATTTCACTGAAGGCAGCGATGTGCAAGCTGGCCAGTCCCTGTACCAGATCGATCCAGCCACTTATCAGGCAAGTTATGACAGCGCGAAAGGCGACCTGGCGAAAAGCGAAGCTGCCGCATCCATCGCGCATTTGACGGTAAAACGTTATGTTCCGCTTGTGGGTACGAAATACATCAGCCAGCAGGAGTACGATCAGGCGATTGCTGATGCTCGTCAGGCCGATGCTACCGTCATAGCCGCAAAAGCCACGGTCGAAAGCGCCCGCATCAATCTCGCTTATACCAAAGTGACTGCGCCAATTAGCGGGCGTATCGGCAAATCTTCGGTGACCGAAGGTGCTCTCGTCACTAACGGGCAAACGACCGAACTGGCGACTGTCCAGCAACTCGATCCTATCTATGTCGATGTGACCCAATCCAGCAACGACTTCATGAGACTCAAGCAGTCCGTAGAGCAAGGTAGTTTGCATAAGGAAAACGCCACCAGCAACGTAGAGCTGGTCATGGAAAACGGTCAAACCTATCCCCTGAAAGGCACGCTGCAATTCTCTGATGTAACCGTTGATGAAAGCACCGGCTCCATTACCCTGCGCGCGGTTTTCCCTAACCCGCAACACACGCTTCTGCCAGGTATGTTTGTGCGCGCACGGATTGATGAAGGTGTACAACCTGACGCCATTCTTATCCCGCAACAGGGAGTTAGCCGCACGCCGCGTGGTGACGCTACCGTCATGATTGTTAATGATAAAAGCCAGGTTGAGGCGCGTCCTGTTGTCGCCAGCCAGGCCATTGGCGATAAATGGCTGATTAGCGAAGGACTAAAAGCGGGTGATCAGGTCATTGTCAGCGGCCTGCAAAAAGCACGCCCGGGAGAGCAGGTTAAAGCCACTACCGATACCCCCGCAGATACTGCGTCGAAGTAAGGCAATCTGATATGGCAAACTTTTTTATTCGACGACCAATATTTGCATGGGTGCTGGCCATTATTCTGATGATGGCGGGCGTACTGGCGATCCTACAATTGCCCGTCGCCCAGTATCCAACCATTGCCCCGCCCGCTGTTTCTGTGTCGGCAAACTATCCGGGCGCTGATGCGCAAACCGTGCAGGATACGGTGACACAGGTTATCGAACAGAATATGAACGGCATCGATAATCTGATGTATATGTCCTCCACCAGCGATTCAGCCGGTAGCGTGACAATTACTCTCACCTTCCAGTCCGGGACCGATCCAGACATCGCGCAAGTGCAGGTACAAAACAAACTTCAACTCGCCACACCGCTACTGCCGCAGGAAGTCCAGCAACAGGGGATAAGTGTCGAGAAATCAAGTAGCAGCTTTTTGATGGTGGCTGGTTTTGTTTCTGATAACCCAAGTACCACGCAAGACGATATTTCCGACTACATCGCCTCTAACGTCAAAGATACCATTAGCCGTCTGAACGGCGTTGGCGACGTACAACTGTTCGGTGCTCAGTACGCTATGCGTATCTGGCTCGATGCCGATCTGCTGAACAAATATAAACTCACATCGGTTGATGTTATTAACCAGTTGAAAGTACAGAACGACCAGATTGCGGCCGGTCAGTTAGGCGGCACGCCGGCATTACCAGGACAGCAGCTAAACGCGTCGATTATTGCCCAGACACGGTTAAAAGATCCGGAAGAGTTCGGCAAAGTCACCCTGCGCGTGAACAGCGACGGTTCGGTAGTGCGGCTGAAAGATGTCGCACGGATTGAACTCGGTGGTGAAAACTATAACGTTATCGCCCGTATCAACGGCAAACCCGCGGCTGGCCTCGGTATTAAACTGGCAACGGGAGCTAACGCACTTGATACCGCAAAAGCCATCAAGGCCAAACTGGCAGAATTGCAGCCGTTCTTCCCACAGGGAATGAAGGTTCTTTACCCTTATGACACCACGCCTTTCGTCCAGCTTTCTATCCAGGAAGTGGTGAAAACGCTGTTCGAAGCCATTATCCTGGTATTCCTGGTGATGTATCTGTTCTTGCAGAACATGCGGGCGACATTGATACCCACCATTGCTGTACCTGTCGTGTTGTTAGGGACGTTTGCCATACTCGCCGCTTTTGGTTACTCCATCAATACGCTAACGATGTTCGGGATGGTACTTGCCATCGGGCTTCTTGTTGATGATGCGATAGTCGTTGTAGAGAACGTCGAGCGCGTAATGATGGAGGATAAACTCCCCCCCAGAGAAGCGACGGAAAAATCGATGTCGCAAATCCAGGGTGCGCTGGTAGGTATCGCGATGGTACTGTCGGCGGTGTTTATTCCGATGGCATTCTTCGGTGGCTCAACAGGGGCAATTTATCGACAGTTCTCTATCACTATTGTTTCAGCAATGGCGCTTTCAGTACTGGTTGCGCTGATTCTCACCCCCGCGTTATGTGCAACATTGCTGAAACCAGTCTCTGCCGAGCATCACGAAAATAAGGGTGGTTTCTTCGGCTGGTTTAACACCACTTTCGATCATAGCGTTAATCACTACACCAATAGCGTTGGCAAAATCCTCGGTTCCACAGGGCGATATTTACTGATCTATGCGCTGATTGTCGCCGGAATGGTAGTGCTGTTTTTACGCCTCCCTTCTTCTTTCTTGCCGGAAGAAGATCAGGGTGTCTTCCTGACCATGATCCAACTGCCCGCTGGCGCGACGCAAGAGCGGACACAAAAAGTACTGGATGAAGTGACGGATTACTATCTGAAGAACGAGAAGGCGAACGTTGAAAGTGTCTTTACAGTCAATGGATTTAGCTTCAGCGGTCAGGCGCAAAACGCCGGGATGGCCTTTGTCAGCCTTAAACCGTGGGAAGAGCGCAGTGGCGAAGAAAATAGCGCGGAAGCGGTAATCCAACGTGCCAAAATGGAACTGAGTAAAATCCGCGACGGTTTTGTCATTCCATTCAATATGCCAGCCATTGTTGAACTGGGTACGGCAACAGGTTTCGACTTTGAGTTAATCGATCAGGCGGGTCTTGGTCACGATGCCTTAACCCATGCCCGCAACCAATTGCTTGGCATGGCGGCGCAACATCCTGAAAGCTTAGTCAGTGTGCGCCCCAATGGCCTGGAAGATACTGCGCAGTTCAAACTTGAAGTTGACCAGGAAAAAGCACAGGCATTAGGCGTTTCGCTTTCTGACATTAATCAGACCATTTCTACGGCGTTAGGCGGGACGTATGTCAACGACTTCATCGACCGTGGCCGCGTGAAAAAAGTATATGTTCAGGCGGATGCCAAATTCCGTATGCTGCCAGAAGATGTCGATAAACTTTATGTCCGCAGTGCCAACGGCGAAATGGTGCCATTCTCCACCTTTACCACTTCACATTGGGTATATGGTTCTCCGCGTCTGGAACGCTACAACGGTCTACCCTCCATGGAGATTCAGGGGGAAGCTGCGCCAGGCACCAGTTCCGGCGATGCGATGTCTCTAATGGAAAGCCTCGCCTCACAACTACCTAACGGAATCGGTTATGACTGGACGGGGATGTCGTATCAGGAACGCTTGTCAGGCAACCAGGCCCCTGCTCTGGTAGCCATTTCATTCGTGGTCGTTTTCCTGTGCCTTGCAGCGCTCTATGAAAGCTGGTCAATTCCTGTCTCGGTTATGTTGGTCGTGCCGTTAGGGATTGTCGGCGTGCTGCTGGCGGCGACACTCTTTAATCAAAAAAATGACGTTTATTTTATGGTGGGCTTGTTAACGACAATTGGCTTATCAGCTAAAAACGCTATTTTGATTGTTGAGTTCGCCAAAGACCTGATGGAGAAAGAGGGGAAAGGTGTTATTGAAGCAACGCTGATGGCCGTACGTATGCGTCTTCGTCCGATTCTGATGACATCACTCGCCTTTATTCTCGGCGTATTGCCGCTGGCTATCAGTAATGGTGCGGGAAGCGGCGCGCAGAACGCGGTAGGGATTGGAGTCATGGGCGGCATGATTTCCGCAACATTACTGGCAATCTTCTTCGTCCCTGTGTTCTTTGTGGTGATCCGCCGTTGCTTTAAAGGGTAAATTTAAAACACAAAGGCGTCTTCGGACGCCTTTTTAATTTGCAGTTAAAACTATAAAAATTAATGAGTTAATGATTCACTAACTTTTGAATTGAGTGCATTCATTCTTTCTCCCTTCATTATTTTTACAATTAACATAATTTGTCATTATTCATCTCGCAAGAATTATAACTCCCGGTGATAAAATGGAATTCAGTACGTTAATAAGAAAGTTAGCTTATTAAGCGGTAGCGTTATTACTGAGGTAACACCATGAAAAGATTAATTCCTGTCGCATTGCTCACCGCATTGCTGGCGGGCTGCGCTCACGATTCACCCTGCGTTCCGGTTTATGACGATCAGGGCCGTCTGGTTCACACCAATACCTGTATGAAAGGTACGACTCAGGATAACTGGGAAACTGCCGGGGCTATTGCTGGCGGGGCAGCGGCTGTTGCTGGCCTGACGATGGGGATCATCGCTCTGTCGAAATAACTGAACAGAGCGCGGAGTTCCGCGCTCTGTTTAACGGTACAGAATCTCACCGTAAGATAAAATACAACTATATTCGGCTAGCTTATTCCCTTTTAATTTAGCATTTTATTTCGAACCGTCGAAATAACACATCCATTAGTTTTTCCCCTCATTTAAAACACATGCTCACGCTAACAATCATTATCCTGCTTAGTAAAATGCGAATAAATATTTTGCGCTAAAATGTGGCGTATGTTTCATTTTCGCACCATTGCGGGGCGATGTTTTTATTATTTCCTGTCTACACTCAGCTTATTGCGACACGGAATCGTGCGCAAAAACTGGCACTACTTTTGCTTATAAAAGGATGGCCACAGACAGGTAAAAGACGTTTCCCAAACGTCCTATAACGATAATTTTCGCCTCACAGGAAGCATTATGAAAAAGATGATGATAGCCACACTGGCTGCCGCCAGCGTGCTGCTTGCCGTTGCAAATCAGGCGCATGCTGGCGCGACACTTGATGCCGTAAAGAATAAAGGGTTTGTTCAATGTGGGATCAGTGACGGATTACCTGGGTTCTCTTATGCCGATGCAGACGGTAAGTTTTCAGGTATTGATGTAGATGTTTGTCGTGGTGTTGCCGCTGCTGTATTTGGCGACGACACGAAAGTGAAATATACCCCACTCACAGCAAAAGAACGCTTCACCGCTTTACAGTCAGGAGAAGTGGATTTGCTCTCCCGTAATACGACCTGGACTTCATCCCGCGACGCAGGAATGGGAATGGTATTTACTGGCGTCACTTATTACGACGGCATTGGCTTCCTGACGCACGATAAAGCGGGATTAAAAAGCGCGAAAGAACTGGATGGCGCAACCGTCTGTATTCAGGCGGGTACTGATACCGAACTTAACGTCGCCGATTACTTCAAGGCAAACAATATGAAGTACACGCCAGTGACTTTCGATCGCTCTGACGAATCAGCAAAGGCTCTGGAATCTGGCCGCTGCGATACGCTGGCCTCGGATCAGTCGCAACTGTATGCCCTGCGGATCAAATTAAGTAATCCTGCCGAATGGATTGTCCTGCCAGAAGTTATCTCTAAAGAACCGCTTGGTCCGGTAGTCCGTCGCGGCGATGATGAATGGTTCTCTATTGTGCGCTGGACGCTTTTCGCCATGCTGAATGCTGAAGAGATGGGCGTTAACTCGCAAAACGTTGATGAAAAAGCGGCTAATCCAGCTACGCCTGATATGGCGCATCTGCTGGGTAAAGAGGGCGATTACGGCAAGGATCTGAAGCTGGATAATAAATGGGCTTACAACATTATCAAACAGGTGGGTAACTACTCGGAAATTTTTGAGCGTAATGTAGGTTCAGAAAGCCCGCTGAAAATTAAACGTGGGCAAAATAATCTCTGGAATAACGGCGGTATTCAGTACGCGCCGCCCGTGCGTTAAGTCGGTGTGAGGTAACGGGCGTCGCTACGGCGGCGCTCTCTTCAGCGTTATGGTTTCCGAGGTTTATATGCCCCATCGCCGCTCAACCGTTAAAGGCTCACTCTCCTTTAGCAACCCTACGGTTCGCGCCTGGTTATTCCAGATCCTCGCCGTTGTTGCCGTCGTCGGCATTGTTGGTTGGTTATTTCACAACACCGTGACGAATCTAAACAATCGCGGCATTACATCAGGATTTGCCTTTCTGGATCGCGGAGCAGGCTTCGGGATCGTCCAGCATTTGATCGATTACCAGCAGGGCGATACCTACGGACGCGTTTTTATTGTCGGCTTACTCAATACGCTACTGGTTTCAGCATTGTGTATCGTATTAGCATCTGTCCTGGGCTTCTTTATCGGTCTGGCGCGACTTTCGGATAACTGGCTGCTACGAAAGCTTTCCACAATTTATATTGAGATCTTCCGTAATATTCCTCCGCTACTGCAAATCTTCTTCTGGTACTTTGCCGTGTTGCGCAATTTGCCCGGACCGCGACAGGCAGTGAGTGCGTTTGATCTCGCCTTTTTGAGCAATCGTGGGCTCTATATTCCGTCGCCGCAGCTGGGAGATGGATTTATTGCGTTTATCCTGACTGTTGTTATTGCTATAGCCATTTCTGTTGGACTATTCCGTTTTAATAAAACGCACCAGATAAAGACCGGACAACTGCGACGAACCTGGCCTTGCGCCGTTGTGTTGCTCACTGGTTTACCTTTACTGGCGCAATGGCTTTTTGGTGCGGCACTGCACTGGGATGTTCCGGCGCTACAAGGGTTTAACTTCCGCGGCGGGATGGTGCTTATCCCTGAGCTGGCAGCCTTAACATTGGCGCTTTCAGTTTATACATCTGCATTTATCGCCGAGATTATTCGCGCCGGGATCCAGGCAGTGCCTTATGGTCAACATGAAGCTGCCCGCTCGCTGGGATTGCCCAACCCAGTTACGCTACGCCAGGTCATTATTCCCCAGGCGCTGCGAGTGATTATTCCGCCGTTAACCAGCCAGTATCTCAACATCGTCAAAAACTCCTCTCTTGCCGCCGCTATCGGCTATCCCGATATGGTTTCGCTGTTTGCTGGCACCGTGCTGAACCAGACGGGGCAAGCCATCGAGACGATTGCCATGACGATGTCGGTCTATCTGATTATCAGCCTGACTATCTCGCTGCTGATGAATATCTATAACCGCCGTATCGCGATCGTTGAACGCTAAGGAGTCATGATGACAAAAGTATTGCTGTCTCATCCCCCGCGCCCGGCGAGCCATAACTCAAGCCGCGCTATGGTGTGGGTGCGCAAAAACCTGTTCTCCAGCTGGAGCAATAGCCTGCTGACTATTGGCTGCTTATGGTTGATGTGGGAACTGATTCCACCGCTGCTGAACTGGGCTTTTTTACAGGCAAACTGGGTTGGTTCAACGCGTACCGACTGCACAAAAGCCGGTGCCTGTTGGGTCTTCATCCACGAACGATTCGGCCAGTTTATGTATGGGCTTTACCCGCACGACCAGCGCTGGCGAATTAACCTGGCATTACTGATTGGGCTTGTGTCTATCGCTCCAATGTTCTGGAAAATACTCCCGCATCGCGGTCGCTATATTGCGGTATGGGCGGTTATCTACCCACTGATTGTCTGGTGGCTGATGTATGGCGGTTTTTTTGGTCTTGAGCGGGTTGAAACCCGGCAATGGGGCGGGCTGACACTGACGTTGATTATCGCATCTGTTGGGATTGCTGGGGCGCTGCCGTGGGGGATATTACTGGCATTAGGCCGCCGCTCCCATATGCCGATTGTGCGTATCTTATCGGTCATTTTTATCGAGTTCTGGCGTGGCGTACCGCTGATTACCGTACTGTTTATGTCTTCGGTCATGCTGCCGCTCTTTATGGCGGAAGGCACCAGTATCGACAAACTGATTCGTGCGTTGGTCGGCGTGATCCTGTTTCAGTCAGCATACGTTGCGGAAGTCGTGCGAGGCGGATTGCAGGCATTGCCCAAAGGGCAATACGAAGCGGCAGAGTCGCTGGCGTTGGGTTACTGGAAAACTCAAGGGCTGGTTATTCTGCCCCAGGCACTGAAACTGGTGATTCCAGGGCTGGTAAATACCATCATCGCGCTATTCAAAGACACAAGTCTGGTGATCATCATCGGGTTGTTCGATCTTTTCAGTAGCGTTCAGCAGGCAACCGTTGACCCCGCCTGGCTGGGTATGTCGACGGAAGGGTATGTTTTCGCCGCACTGATCTACTGGATCTTCTGCTTCAGCATGTCACGTTATAGCCAACATCTGGAAAAACGTTTTAACACCGGGCGTACACCGCATTGAGGACACTATGAGCCAAATTTTACTGCAACCTGCTAACGCGATGATTACGCTGGAAAACGTCAATAAATGGTATGGGCAATTCCATGTCTTAAAAGATATAAATCTGACTGTGCAAACCGGTGAACGCATTGTTTTGTGTGGTCCTTCCGGTTCCGGGAAATCGACAACCATTCGCTGTATTAATCATCTGGAAGAACACCAACAGGGACGGATCGTGGTGGATGGCATCGAGCTTAACGAAGATATTCGCAATATTGAGCGCGTCAGGCAGGAAGTGGGAATGGTCTTTCAGCATTTCAATCTATTCCCACATTTGACCGTTTTACAGAACTGTACCCTGGCGCCGATTTGGGTGCGTAAGATGCCGAAGAAAGAAGCTGAAGCTCTGGCGATGCATTACCTTGAGCGGGTGAGAATTGCCGAACATGCACAGAAGTTTCCCGGGCAGATTTCTGGTGGTCAGCAGCAACGCGTTGCCATAGCACGTTCACTTTGTATGAAACCAAAGATCATGCTGTTTGATGAACCTACGTCGGCGCTCGATCCGGAGATGGTAAAAGAAGTGCTGGATACGATGATTGGGCTGGCGCAGTCAGGCATGACGATGCTGTGCGTAACACATGAAATGGGATTTGCGCGAACTGTCGCTGATCGAGTGATTTTTATGGATCGCGGAGAAATCGTGGAGCAAGCTGCACCGGATGAATTTTTTGCGCATCCTAAATCGGAGCGTACGAGGGCATTTTTATCGCAGGTTATCCATTAAGTTGTACATGGATTCGAAACGCAAAAAGGCCATCCTTTCGGATGGCCTTTCGCTTGATTTGATGTCTGGCAGTTTATGGCGGGCTTCCTGCCCGCCCCCCTCCGGGCCGTTGCTTCGCAACGTTCAAATCCGCTCCCGGCGGATTTGTCCTGGTCAGGAGAGCGTTCACCGACAAGCAACAGATAAAACAAAAGGCCCAGTCTTTCGACTGGGCCTTTCGTTTTATTTGATGCCTGGCAGTTCCCTACTCTCGCATGGGGAGACCCCACACTACCATCGGCGCTACGGCGTTTCACTTCTGAGTTCGGCATGGGGTCAGGTGGGACCACCGCGCTACTGCCGCCAGACAAATTCTTTTCTAATCTGCCGAACTTTAACCTAAAAAGTGGTGCTGATACCCAGAGTCGAACTGGGGACCTCACCCTTACCAAGGGTGCGCTCTACCAACTGAGCCATATCAGCACGCTAAATTTGATGCCTGGCAGTTC
>NZ_VATL01000019.1:0-169783 GCF_005781065.1 Escherichia sp. E1130 | reverse complement strand
GCCGCTCGGGAACCCCACCACGGGGTAATGCTTTTTACTGGCTTGCTCCCTCACTGGGAAGCGGGGCGCATCATATCAAATGACACGCCGCTGTAAAGGGTTACGTTGAGAAAAATGAACTGGTTGCGTAATTTTCATCCGTAACGGATTAAAGCCAACCAGTTCTATTTTGCCAGCGATTAAAGAATAATCGTCCGGTTACCGTAAACAAATACACGCTGTGCCAAAACCTGGTAAAGCGCGCGGCTTAATACGTTTTTCTCAACATCACGACCTGCACGCATCATGTCTTCGGCTGTGTAAGTGTGATCCACATGAATGACATCCTGCATGATGATTGGACCTTCATCCAGGTTGTCATTTACATAGTGTGCTGTTGCGCCAATAATCTTCACGCCGCGTTCATAAGCCTGGTGATAGGGGCGTGCGCCAATAAACGCAGGCAAGAACGAATGGTGAATATTGATGATCTTATTCGGGAAGCGCGCGACAAACTCCGGCGTCAGCACGCGCATATATTTCGCCAGCACCACATAATCAGGTTGATGCGCTTCAATGGCATCCGCCATCTTCTGATCGTGCTCGTTGCGGCTTAACCCTTCATGGCTCACCAATTCAAACGGAATATCAAAACGTTCCACCAGAGAACGTAAAGTCTCGTGGTTACCAATAACCGCAGCGATTTCAACATCCAGTCCGCCGTAGTTGGCTTTCATCAGCAGATCGCCTAGGCAATGCGCTTCTTTAGTCACCAGAATGACTATGCGGCGGCGACCTGCGGGATTCAGTTCACGCACTGAACCTTCTGGCAATGCGCTATCGAGATCCGCCAGCAGGGTGGAATCATTAAAAATACCTTCCAGCTCCGTGCGCATAAAAAAGCGCCCGGTACGGTGGTCAACAAATTCATTGTTCTGCACGATATTTAACTCGTGCTTGTAGCAAATATTAGTAATACGCGCGATCAGACCTTTTTGATCCGGGCAAATAGTACGCAGAACTTTACGTTGGAGTGAATGCATTGCTGGAAAAACCTTGTTGAGAGTGTTTGCTAAACCGTACCGTCAACCTTTATTGGCCGCAGCACTTTTTAAATTTTTTACCTGAACCACAAGGGCAGGGATCGTTGCGACCAAACTGCGGACGTGTACCATCAATATAGTACCATTGACCGTTTTCTTTCAAAAATCGCGAACGCTCAATAATCGCCCCGGATTTACCCTTCTCAGTAAAACGAGCGACAAAACTGACATAACCTACGTCGTCACCTTCGTGATATGAACGTTCAAATACGGTCAAACCTAACCATTCGGTATGTGCAAATCCGGCAATTAATTCAGCGCGTAACACCGAGGCGCCACAGGATGGATGCCAGGTTTTAATTAAATAATCTGCGTCGTGCATCACAAAAGCGCAGTAACGCGAACGCATGAGACGTTCGGGATCTGGTGCAACCTTTTCACCAGACACATAAGGGTGGCAACATAGGCTATACTCGACAGCACTACCACAGGGACAAAGCTTAGACACAAATAATCTCCCTGGAAACAATAACGGCGTTTTAACCGCCGGAGTAGCACTATGTTAACCGAGCGGTAGCGATGTGGCTACGGCTGCATTCCAGGGGACGCTTTCAGGAACAATGAGAAAAGTAAAAATAGGGCTGGCGCTGGGATCCGGTGCTGCACGAGGATGGTCGCATATTGGCGTCATTAACGCGCTTAAAAAAATGGGCATTGAAATTGATATCGTCGCAGGATGTTCAATTGGTTCGCTGGTAGGCGCAGCCTATGCCTGTGGTCGATTATCTGCGCTGGAAGAGTGGGTTACCTCTTTTAGCTATTGGGATGTTTTACGACTGATGGACCTCTCCTGGCAGCGCGGTGGACTGCTGCGCGGTGAGCGTGTGTTCAATCGATATCGTGAAATAATGCCAGAAACAGAAATCGAGAATTGTTCACGCCGCTTCGCTGCAGTCGCCACCAATCTAAGCACAGGGCGTGAATTATGGTTTACCGAAGGTGATCTCCATCTCGCTATTCGTGCATCCTGCAGTATTCCGGGCTTGATGGCACCGGTCGCGCATAACGGCTACTGGCTTGTTGATGGCGCAGTCGTTAATCCCATTCCTATCTCTCTTACTCGTGCGTTGGGCGCAGATATCGTAATTGCGGTTGATCTCCAGCACGACGCTCACTTAATGCAGCAAGATCTTCTTTCATTTAATGTCGGTGCTGAAAATGGCGAGAGTGAAGATGATCTCCCCTGGCATGCGCGGCTGAAAGAGCGGCTAAGTAGTATTACTGCGCGTCGAGGCGTCACGGCACCGACAGCAACAGAGATTATGACTACCTCTATTCAGGTATTGGAAAACCGCCTTAAAAGAAACCGTATGGCAGGGGACCCGCCTGATATTCTGATTCAACCCGTTTGCCCACAGATTTCCACGCTCGATTTTCATCGTGCGCAGGCTGCCATTTCGGCAGGACAATTGGCGGTAGAGAAGAAAATGGATGAGCTTTTACCGCTAGTTCGAACTAACGTTTTGACCTGATTTTTTATCTACACTTAAGTTAATTCTGACAGGCACTGATGGCAATAGCATGCCACTATTGAATAAAGCCAGTCAGGGGAGAGAACATGACGCAGCCATTGGTCGGAAAACAGATTCTCATAGTTGAAGATGAAGCGGTATTTCGCTCGCTTCTGGATTCGTGGTTTTCCTCATTGGGAGCGACAACGGTACTGGCGGCTGATGGGGTGGATGCCCTTGAGCTACTGGGAGGTTTCACACCCGATCTAATGATATGTGATATTGCAATGCCGAGAATGAACGGCCTGAAACTATTGGAACATATTCGCAACCGGGGTGACCAAACACCAGTCCTGGTGATTTCCGCTACGGAAAACATGGCAGATATTGCGAAAGCGTTACGTCTGGGCGTGGAAGATGTTTTGCTAAAACCAGTTAAAGATCTCAACCGTCTGCGCGAGATGGTTTTTGCGTGTCTCTATCCCAGCATGTTTAATTCGCGTGTAGAGGAAGAAGAAAGGCTTTTTCGCGACTGGGATGCGATGGTGGATAATCCCACTGCGGCTGCTAAATTATTGCAAGAATTACAACCTCCGGTTCAGCAGGTGATTTCCCATTGCCGGGTTAATTATCGCCAACTGGTGGCCGTTGATAAACCGGGGCTGGTGCTTGATATTGCAGCTCTTTCGGAAAACGATCTGGCTTTTTATTGTCTCGATGTAACTCGCGCCGGACATAATGGTGTCCTTGCCGCCTTGTTATTACGCGCGCTGTTTAATGGGTTATTACAGGAACAGATTGCCCACCAAAATCAGCGTTTGCCAGAGTTGGGAGCGTTATTGAAGCAGGTAAATCATTTACTGCGGCAGGCCAATCTGCCTGGTCAGTTCCCGCTATTAGTCGGCTATTATCATCGTGAATTAAAAAATCTCATTTTGGTTTCCGCTGGCCTGAATGCAACGTTAAATGCTGGTGAACACCAGATTCAAATCAGTAATGGCGTTCCGTTAGGAACATTAGGCAACGCCTATTTGAATCAATTGAGCCAGCGATGTGATGCCTGGCAATGTCAAATTTGGGGAACAGGTGGAAGACTGCGCTTGATGTTGTCTGCGGAATGAGCAAACGATTATATGGGATAAAATTGCATTACGCGCTGGTGTCGGCTGGTGGTACTATCGTCGCCATTCGTTTAAGTAATTGTCTTAATTATGTTAACTCGCCTCCTTTTCAGAACCAGGCCTCGCCAGGGTACTGATATACTGGGATGCGATACAGAAATATGAACACGTTCAATACACGAACAGTCCAGGAGAATTTAAATGGCTGCCATTAATACGAAAGTCAAAAAAGCCGTTATCCCCGTTGCGGGATTAGGAACCAGGATGTTGCCGGCGACGAAAGCTATCCCGAAAGAGATGCTGCCGCTTGTCGATAAGCCATTAATTCAATACGTCGTGAATGAATGTATTGCGGCTGGCATTACTGAAATTGTGCTGGTCACTCACTCATCTAAAAACTCTATTGAAAACCATTTCGATACCAGTTTTGAACTGGAAGCAATGCTGGAAAAACGTGTAAAACGCCAGTTGCTTGATGAAGTGCAGTCCATTTGTCCACCACACGTGACTATTATGCAAGTTCGTCAGGGGCTGGCGAAAGGTTTGGGACACGCAGTATTGTGTGCCCATCCGGTAGTTGGTGATGAACCTGTGGCTGTTATTTTACCTGACGTTATTCTGGATGAATATGAATCCGATTTATCGCAGGATAACCTTGCAGAGATGATTCGTCGCTTTGATGAAACTGGCCACAGCCAGATAATGGTGGAGCCTGTTGCTGATGTGACGGCATATGGTGTTGTGGATTGCAAAGGTGTGGATTTAGCGCCTGGCGAAAGTGTACCGATGGTCGGTGTGGTAGAAAAACCGAAAGCAGATGTAGCGCCGTCTAATCTTGCTATTGTCGGCCGTTATGTTCTCAGTGCTGATATTTGGCCGCTGCTGGCAAAAACCCCTCCGGGAGCAGGTGATGAAATTCAGCTCACCGACGCGATTGATATGCTGATCGAAAAAGAAACGGTTGAAGCCTATCATATGAAAGGGAAGAGCCATGACTGCGGTAATAAATTAGGTTACATGCAGGCCTTCGTTGAATACGGTATTCGCCACAACACACTGGGTACTGAATTTAAAGCCTGGCTTGAAGAAGAGATAGGCATTAAGAAGTAACATCTATCACGATGTTTTCTACGAAACGGCATTGAGTGATCAATGCCGTTTTTTTATAGCGTATTCTTATCAGAGAGTCTTAAAACGGACAATAAAAAATCCCGCCAATGGCGGGATTTTAAGCAAACAGAATCAAGAAAAGATTATTGCTTGATCAGGAAATCGTCGAGGGATTTACCTTGCTCATCCATTGCTTTTTTGATTACAGCTGGAGTACGGCCCTGGCCAGTCCAGGTTTTGGTTTCGCCGTTTTCGTCAACATAGCTATATTTAGCCGGACGCTGTGCGCGTTTAGCTTTGGTGCCAGATTTAACAGCAGCAATGCTATTCAGCAGTTCGTTCGGGTCAATACCGTCAGCGATCAGCATTTCACGATATTGCTGCAGTTTACGAGTACGCTCTTCAACTTCAGCAGCAGCTGCGCTTTCTTCTTCGCGACGTTCGTTAACAACAACTTCTAATTTTTCCAGCATTTCTTCCAGCGTTTCAAGTGTACATTCTCTTGCCTGCGCACGAAGAGTACGGATGTTGTTCAGAATTTTAAGTGCTTCGCTCATTGTAGTAATCTCAAACTTATATTGGGGTGGTTTGTTGAGGTAATAATAGAGCCTTAAATTCAGTTGTGCAATAGCCAGGAATGTAAGGAATTCAAAAATGTTCTTTATTTCGTACCGACAATAAATATCTTTTCATAAAATTAGCCAGAAATGACGTGGCATATAGCCCTATTTACATCGATGCTTTCACATCACTTAAGGTTAAAACTTCCTGATTCATGTCACATTTTATGTGGAGATTAACATGCGCTGGAACCTTTTCACTCTTGGGTATTAGCCCTGTTTATGAAAATCCCCTATTAAGCGAATGATGAAAAGTAGAACAGTCGCAATAAGTGCAAGGACTTCGTATTGCTCTTTCCTGGAGGCCAACTGGGGTTATTACGTGCGCAACAGGTTAAAGATTGTGAATAGTTACCAAGAGTCATTTACGCGTTTATAACAAGCAAGGCCGTGGTAAAGATAGCTCTGAAGGATTATGCCAGTCATTCGTAATGGATGACGAATATACTACTTCTGTGCTCACTGTTACGCTGTAAAACTGACGAATTATGATAAACTCCTGCCAACTTTATTTCATATCATTGAGGGCCTGTGGCTGATGGCGCAGCTATATTTCTACTATTCCGCAATGAATGCGGGTAAGTCTACGGCATTGTTGCAATCTTCATACAATTACCAGGAACGCGGTATGCGCACTGTCGTATATACGGCGGAAATTGATGATCGTTTCGGGGCAGGGAAAGTCAGCTCGCGTATAGGTTTGTCATCACCTGCAAAATTATTTAACCAAAATTCATCATTATTTGATGAGATTCGTGCGGAACACGAACAGCAGACAATTCATTGCGTACTTGTTGATGAATGCCAGTTTTTAACCAGACAACAAGTATATGAATTATCGGAGGTTGTCGATCAACTCGATATACCCGTACTTTGTTATGGTTTGCGTACCGATTTTCGCGGTGAATTGTTTGTTGGTAGCCAATACTTACTGGCATGGTCAGACAAACTGGTCGAATTAAAAACTATTTGTTTTTGTGGCCGCAAAGCAAGCATGGTGCTACGTCTTGATCTGGCGGGTAGACCTTATAACGAAGGTGAGCAGGTGGTTATTGGTGGTAATGAGCGTTACGTCTCGGTTTGCCGTAAACACTATAAAGAAGCGTTAGAGATCGGCTCTTTGACGGCGATTCAGGACAATCATCGGCACGACTAATAAATTTTTCTTTACTGACAGGGTGAATAGGGCGCTTTTATCCTGTCAGTCCGTTTTACTAACTTCTTCCGAGTCATCATCCTTTCTCTATTCTTAATCATCACTCAACGTACCACAGAACGATTTTAGTGCGTCGATGCCTCATTACCTACGAGGTAGAGTTATTTGTCGACAATCTCGCTTTGTGCTCGTTTTCCGACAATGCAAACATGATGAATTAATACAGCTGGATTATTTGAGTTTACATAGCCGTTCTTTGCCTGAAACAAAAAAACGGCCCCGAATGGGACCGTTTATGATGTTATACAGAGCTACCGATTAAGCGGATTTTTTCGCTTTTTTCTCTGCTTTAGCCGGAGCTGCTTCTTTAGCAACGGTTGCGCCTTCTACGTAATCACGACCGTAGTAGGTGTCCAGCAGAATCTGTTTCAGCTCGGAGATCAGCGGATAACGCGGGTTAGCGCCGGTGCACTGGTCATCGAATGCATCTTCAGACAGTTTATCAACGTTTGCCAGGAAGTCTGCTTCCTGAACGCCAGCTTCACGGATAGATTTCGGAATACCCAGCTCAGCTTTCAGCGTTTCCAGCCATGCCAGCAGTTTCTCGATCTTAGCAGCAGTACGGTCGCCCGGAGCGCTCAGACCCAGATGGTCTGCAATTTCAGCATAACGACGACGTGCTTGCGGACGGTCGTACTGGCTGAATGCAGTCTGCTTGGTCGGGTTGTCATTCGCGTTGTAGCGGATAACGTTACAAATCAGCAGGGCGTTTGCCAGACCATGCGGAATGTGGAACTGAGAGCCCAGTTTATGTGCCATTGAGTGACATACACCCAAGAAGGCGTTAGCAAACGCGATACCTGCGATAGTTGCCGCACTGTGAACACGTTCACGCGCTACCGGGTTTTTAGACCCTTCGTGGTAGGACGCTGGCAGATATTCTTTCAGCAGTTTCAGCGCCTGCAGAGCCTGACCATCAGAGAACTCAGAAGCCAGTACAGAAACATATGCTTCCATGGCGTGAGTTACTGCGTCCAGACCACCGAAAGCACACAGGGACTTCGGCATATCCATAACCAGGTTGGCGTCAACAATCGCCATATCCGGGGTCAGAGCATAGTCTGCCAGCGGATATTTTTGGCCAGTTGCGTCATCGGTTACAACCGCGAACGGTGTAACTTCAGAACCGGTACCGGAAGTTGTGGTGACTGCGATCATTTTCGCTTTCACGCCCATTTTCGGGAACTTGTAGATACGTTTACGGATGTCCATAAAGCGCAGCGCCAGTTCTTCGAAATGAGTTTCTGGGTGTTCGTACATAACCCACATGATCTTCGCAGCATCCATCGGGGAACCACCACCCAGCGCGATAATCACGTCTGGTTTGAAGGAGTTCGCCAGTTCTGCACCTTTACGAACAATGCTCAGAGTCGGGTCAGCTTCAACTTCGAAGAACACTTCAGTTTCTACGCCAGCTGCTTTCAGTACAGAAGTGATCTGGTCAGCATAGCCGTTGTTGAACAGGAAGCGGTCAGTCACGATGAGCGCACGTTTGTGGCCATCAGTAATCACTTCATCCAGCGCGATTGGCAGAGAGCCACGGCGGAAGTAGATAGATTTCGGAAGTTTGTGCCACAACATGTTTTCAGCTCGCTTAGCAACGGTTTTCTTGTTGATCAGGTGTTTCGGACCAACGTTTTCAGAGATGGAGTTACCACCCCAGGAACCACAACCCAGAGTCAGGGAAGGCGCGAGTTTGAAGTTGTACAGGTCACCGATACCGCCCTGAGAAGCCGGGGTATTGATCAGGATACGGGCAGTTTTCATTTTCTGACCGAAGTAAGAAACGCGTGCCGGCTGGTTATCCTGGTCGGTGTACAGGCAAGATGTGTGACCGATACCGCCCATAGCAACCAGTTTCTCTGCTTTCTCTACCGCGTCTTCAAAATCTTTCGCACGGTACATTGCCAGAGTCGGGGACAGTTTTTCATGAGCGAATGGTTCGCTTTCATCAACAACAGTCACTTCACCGATCAGAATCTTAGTGTTTTCTGGTACAGAGAAGCCTGCCAGTTCAGCAATTTTATAAGCTGGCTGACCAACGATAGCTGCGTTCAGCGCGCCATTTTTCAGGATAACGTCCTGAACAGCTTTCAGCTCTTTGCCCTGCAGCATGTAGCCGCCGTGGGTGGCAAAACGCTCACGTACAGCATCATAAACAGAATCAACAACAACAACAGACTGTTCAGAAGCACAAATTACGCCGTTGTCGAAGGTTTTGGACATCAGTACGGATGCAACTGCACGTTTGATATCAGCAGTTTCATCAATAACAACAGGGGTGTTGCCTGCGCCTACGCCGATCGCCGGTTTACCGGAGCTGTATGCTGCTTTAACCATGCCTGGACCACCGGTCGCAAGGATCAGGTTAATGTCAGGGTGGTGCATCAGTGCGTTGGAGAGTTCAACAGACGGTTGATCGATCCAGCCAATCAGATCTTTTGGTGCACCAGCAGCAATAGCAGCCTGCAGAACGATATCAGCAGCTTTGTTGGTTGCATCTTTAGCACGCGGGTGTGGTGAGAAAATGATGGCGTTACGGGTCTTCAGGCTAATCAGAGATTTGAAGATAGCGGTTGAAGTCGGGTTAGTTGTTGGAACGATACCGCAGATAATACCGATTGGTTCAGCGATAGTGATGGTACCGAAAGTGTCGTCTTCAGACAGAACACCGCAGGTCTTTTCATCTTTGTAGGCGTTATAGATATATTCAGAAGCAAAGTGGTTTTTGATCACTTTATCTTCAACGATACCCATGCCGGATTCGGCAACGGCCATTTTGGCGAGTGGGATTCGAGCATCTGCGGCAGCCAGAGCGGCGGCGCGGAAGATTTTGTCAACTTGCTCTTGAGTGAAACTGGCATATTCACGCTGGGCTTTTTTTACACGCTCTACGAGTGCGTTAAGTTCAGCGACATTAGTAACAGCCATAATGCTCTCCTGATAATGTTAAACTTTTTTAGTAAATCATCTGCTCGAATACGAGAGTATAGTCAGTGCGATGATGATTTGCTTAACCTTTGAAAATCAAAATCTTACTCGTGCTCACACTCACTGTGATTTACTAAAAGAGTTTAAACATTAGAGTCATTTATCTCTAATGCGTCACTTCCAGGTGGCGTAAGCAAGATTACTCACTTCTGGGTACCGATTAAGTGATCCAGATCAAAATTTCGCGAAGCTGACACCTTTCAGCTCCGCTTTTAGCCATAATAGCTAATAGTTAATAAATTGTAGTATTAATTGTTGGCTACCTTAGCATGTTTTGTACGACTAGATAACAATAATGAATGATAGTAATTTTAGATAGTTAGGAGGTGAAAAATGCTGACAAAAGGCGTATTGTCAGCACGTATTTTTACCCTTGTTTAAAGATAACATTATCCGGCTTTTGCTTCGGAGCTAACCGTGATTCAGACACTTTTTGATTTTCCCGTTTATTTTAAGTTTTTCATCGGGTTATTTGCGCTGGTTAACCCGGTAGGGATCATCCCCGTGTTCATCAGTATGACCAGCTATCAGACTGCGGCAGCGAGAAACAAAACAAATCTGACCGCCAACTTGTCTGTAGCCATTATTTTGTGGATCGCACTGTTTCTCGGCGACACGATTCTGCAACTTTTTGGAATATCTATTGATTCGTTCCGCATCGCGGGCGGCATACTGGTCGTGACAATTGCAATGTCGATGATCAGCGGTAAGCTTGGCGAGGATAAACAGAACAAACAAGAAAAATCAGAAACCGCAATTCGTGAAAGCATTGGCGTTGTACCGCTCGCATTACCTCTGATGGCAGGACCAGGGGCAATCAGTTCAACTATCGTATGGGGAACGCGTTATCACAGCATTGGTTATCTGTTCGGTTTTTTTGTAGCGATCGCGTTGTTCGCTTTATGTTGCTGGGGTTTATTCCGCATGGCACCCTGGCTGGTGAGGGTGCTGCGTCAGACTGGCATCAACGTCATTACCCGTATTATGGGGCTCTTGCTAATGGCATTAGGGATTGAATTTATCGTCAACGGTATCAAAGGGATTTTCCCGGGTCTGCTCAATTAATTCCTTTCATATGAAACGGAGTCATGATGCTCCGTTTCTTTCATCACTATTTTTACTGCAAGCCAACGTAGTTAACAAAAGAAATAGATAATTTTATCCCCATTTTACAGATAGTTATAAGACTATCCTTATCTGGCGATCCACAACATCATGTTATTTTCATCACATCATAATCCTGGGCCTTGCTGAAGAATAATTGAAATGATATTAGTAATTCTACTGGCTTTGGCAGAGAAAAGTGCTAAATAGCATTCATTTGTTAAATTATTGTGCGTATTTTCTATCTGGACTATAACCGGAAAAGGCAGTATTGCTTTCTCTAGTTATATCCCTTTGTTTTTAAATTATTTTATTGATTGGATAACGAGGGGTATACGTACTGGTATGGTTAGTAAAAGAGAATTGCGTAACAATTTTGCAAAATGTATTGGCGGGCAAGAAGGGCATTTGATACTTTTCGGCCAACCGTTTGGCGATTTTTATTGGCAATGAGAATGATTTGCGATTAAAAGACGCTGCAAAAAATAATGTGTCTCGACAGGGGAGACACAGTAAGAATCGACATAAGGTGGTCATCTGAATCACCAGAATAAATAAAGTCGGTGATAGCAATTAGTAACGATAAAGCAACCTGGCAGCAAAAAGTCTCCGAGCTGTACAGGTATCCTAATCCGGGATTACACATGCTGGTAAAAACCAGTAATTATAATGAGGGAGTCCAAAACACAATGACCAACATCACCAAGAGAAGTTTAGTGGCAGCAGGCGTTCTGGCTGCGCTTATGGCAGGGAATATCGCACTGGCAGCTGATGTACCCGCAGGAGTCACACTAGCGGAAAAACAAACGCTGGTTCGCAACAATGGTTCTGAAGTTCAGTCATTAGATCCGCACAAAATTGAAGGGGTTCCTGAGTCTAATATCAGCCGTGACCTGTTTGAAGGTTTGCTGGTTAGCGATCTTGATGGTCATCCGGCCCCTGGCGTGGCTGAATCCTGGGATAACAAGGACGCTAAAGTCTGGACGTTCCACCTGCGTAAAGATGCGAAATGGTCTGACGGCACGCCAGTCACGGCACAAGACTTTGTGTATAGCTGGCAACGTTCTGTTGATCCGAACACCGCTTCTCCCTACGCAAGCTACTTACAATACGGGCATATTGCGGGTATTGATGAAATACTGGAAGGGAAGAAACCAATTACCGATCTCGGTGTTAAAGCCCTCGATGACCACACATTAGAAGTCACCTTAAGTGAACCTGTTCCGTACTTCTATAAGTTACTGGTTCACCCATCTACTTCCCCGGTGCCAAAAGCCGCTATTGAGAAATTTGGCGAAAAATGGACCCAGCCAGGCAATATCGTTACTAACGGCGCCTATACATTAAAAGATTGGGTTGTTAACGAACGTATCGTTCTTGAGCGCAGCCCGACCTACTGGAATAACGCTAAAACGGTAATTAACCAGGTGACCTATTTACCGATCGCTTCTGAAGTTACCGATGTTAACCGTTATCGTAGCGGCGAAATCGATATGACTTATAACAACATGCCGATCGAACTGTTCCAGAAACTGAAAAAAGAAATCCCGAACGAAGTTCACGTTGATCCATACCTGTGCACTTACTATTACGAGATTAACAACCAGAAACCGCCATTCAATGATGTGCGTGTGCGTACCGCACTGAAACTGGGTATGGATCGCGATATCATTGTTAATAAAGTCAAAGCGCAGGGCGATATGCCGGCCTATGGTTACACGCCGCCATATACCGATGGCGCAAAACTGACGCAACCAGAATGGTTTGGCTGGAGCCAGGAAAAACGTAACGAAGAAGCGAAAAAACTACTGGCAGAAGCGGGCTATACCGCAGACAAACCGCTAACGATTAATCTGTTATATAACACGTCCGATCTGCATAAAAAGCTGGCGATTGCCGCCTCTTCACTGTGGAAGAAAAATATCGGCGTGGACGTTAAACTGGTTAACCAGGAATGGAAAACATTCCTCGATACCCGCCACCAGGGTACTTTCGATGTGGCCCGTGCAGGCTGGTGTGCAGACTATAATGAACCAACTTCCTTCCTGAACACCATGCTGTCGAACAGTTCGATGAACACCGCGCATTATAAGAGCCCGGCCTTTGACAGCATTATGGCGGAAACCCTGAAAGCTACAGACGAGGCGCAGCGCACGGCGTTGTACACGAAAGCAGAGCAACAGTTGGATAAAGATTCGGCCATTGTTCCGGTTTATTACTACGTGAACGCGCGTCTGGTAAAACCGTGGGTTGGGGGTTATACCGGTAAAGATCCGTTGGATAATACCTACACCCGAAATATGTACATTGTGAAGCACTAATGGCAATGCGTGGGGCAGGTGTATCCTGCTCCACGGTGTCTGCTTTTTATCGCATTACAGAAGGCACAGGCCAGAAGGTACGGCAATGTTAAAATTTATTCTACGTCGCTGTCTGGAAGCGATTCCGACGCTATTTATTCTTATTACTATTTCGTTCTTTATGATGCGCCTCGCGCCGGGAAGTCCCTTTACCGGCGAACGTACATTACCGCCAGAAGTAATGGCCAATATTGAAGCGAAATATCATCTTAACGATCCCATCATGACGCAGTATTTCAGCTATCTGAAACAACTTGCTCATGGCGATTTCGGCCCTTCATTTAAATATAAAGATTATTCGGTCAATGACCTGGTCGCATCCAGTTTTCCCGTTTCAGCAAAACTGGGAGCTGCTGCATTTTTCCTCGCAGTGGTACTGGGCGTTAGTGCTGGCGTTATTGCCGCATTAAAACAAAACACCAAATGGGACTATACCGTCATGGGATTGGCTATGACGGGAGTGGTTATACCAAGCTTTGTCGTTGCGCCATTATTAGTCATGATATTCGCGATCATTTTGCATTGGCTACCGGGCGGTGGCTGGAATGGTGGGGCGCTGAAATTTATGATCCTGCCGATGGTTGCCTTATCACTGGCTTATATCGCCAGTATTGCGCGTATTACCCGTGGATCAATGATTGAAGTTTTACACTCCAACTTCATTCGTACCGCACGCGCGAAAGGTCTGCCCATGCGGCGCATTATTTTCCGCCACGCATTAAAACCTGCGTTGCTACCGGTACTTTCTTATATGGGACCCGCATTTGTTGGCATTATCACCGGTTCTATGGTTATCGAAACCATTTACGGTTTGCCGGGCATCGGACAATTGTTTGTTAATGGTGCCTTGAACCGTGACTATTCATTGGTGTTAAGCCTGACCATTCTGGTTGGTGCTTTAACCATTTTGTTCAATGCCATTGTCGATGTGCTATATGCGGTTATCGACCCGAAAATCCGTTACTGATACTGGAGCTCGCGATGATGTTAAGTAAGAAAAACAGCGAGACGCTGGAGAATTTCAGTGAGAAGCTGGAGGTCGAAGGCCGCAGTTTATGGCAGGACGCACGTCGACGTTTTATGCATAACCGTGCAGCAGTGGCCAGTCTGATTGTACTGGTGCTTATTGCACTGTTTGTTATCCTGGCGCCGATGCTCTCGCAATTTGCCTATGACGACACCGACTGGGCGATGATGTCCAGCGCCCCGGATATGGAATCTGGTCACTACTTTGGTACCGACTCTTCCGGTCGCGATCTGCTGGTGCGCGTTGCAATTGGTGGGCGCATCTCATTAATGGTTGGTGTTGCTGCAGCGTTGGTGGCAGTAGTCGTAGGAACGCTTTATGGTTCACTTTCCGGTTATCTTGGCGGCAAGGTGGATTCCGTAATGATGCGCCTGCTGGAAATCCTCAACTCCTTTCCGTTCATGTTCTTCGTCATTTTGCTGGTGACCTTTTTCGGTCAAAACATCCTGCTGATTTTCGTAGCGATTGGGATGGTTTCCTGGCTGGACATGGCACGTATCGTGCGTGGTCAAACCCTTAGTCTGAAGCGCAAAGAGTTTATTGAGGCGGCACAAGTTGGCGGTGTATCTACGCCCGGCATTGTGATTCGCCACATTGTGCCGAATGTGCTTGGTGTGGTGGTGGTCTATGCCTCTCTGCTGGTGCCCAGCATGATCCTCTTTGAGTCTTTTCTTAGCTTCCTGGGACTGGGTACGCAAGAGCCATTAAGTAGTTGGGGCGCATTGCTCAGTGATGGCGCGAACTCGATGGAAGTCTCTCCGTGGTTGCTGCTATTTCCGGCAGGTTTCCTTGTGGTGACACTGTTTTGTTTCAACTTTATCGGCGATGGCTTGCGTGATGCCCTCGACCCGAAAGATCGTTAAGGAGTGTAGCCATGAGCGTAATTGAAACTGCAACCGTGCCACTCGCACAGCAACAGGCTGACGCACTGCTGAACGTGAAAGATTTGCGAGTGACATTTAGCACCCCGGACGGCGATGTCACGGCGGTCAATGATTTAAATTTTTCCCTTCGTGCCGGAGAAACTCTGGGTATCGTTGGCGAATCTGGCTCCGGTAAGTCGCAAACCGCGTTTGCTTTAATGGGGCTGCTGGCGGCTAACGGACGCATTGGTGGATCGGCAACCTTTAATGGGCGCGAAATCCTCAATCTGCCAGAACGTGAACTTAATAAACTGCGTGCTGAACAAATCTCGATGATTTTTCAGGACCCGATGACCTCGTTAAATCCATACATGCGCGTCGGCGAGCAGTTGATGGAAGTGCTGATGCTGCATAAAGGTATGGGCAAGGCCGAAGCGTTTGAAGAATCGGTACGAATGCTCGATGCGGTGAAAATGCCAGAAGCGCGTAAGCGTATGAAGATGTTTCCTCATGAGTTTTCTGGCGGCATGCGTCAGCGTGTGATGATTGCGATGGCGTTGTTGTGCCGACCTAAATTGCTGATTGCCGACGAACCGACTACTGCGCTGGACGTGACAGTACAGGCGCAGATCATGACGCTATTGAATGAACTGAAACGGGAATTTAATACTGCCATTATCATGATCACCCACGATCTCGGCGTAGTCGCGGGGATCTGTGACAAAGTTCTGGTGATGTACGCTGGGCGCACGATGGAATATGGCAACGCGCGCGATGTCTTTTATGAACCCGTTCATCCTTATTCTATCGGTTTACTCAATGCGGTGCCGCGTCTTGATGCGGAAGGTGAAACGATGTTGACCATCCCGGGTAACCCGCCAAACCTGCTGCGTTTGCCGAAAGGTTGCCCGTTCCAGCCGCGTTGTCCGTATGCGATGGAGATTTGCAGTAGCGCGCCGCCGCTGGAAGAGTTCACGCCAGGCCGACTGCGTGCCTGCTTTAAACCGGTGGAGGAACTGTTATGAATGCTGTAACCGAAGGAAGAAAAGTCCTCCTCGAAATTGCCGATTTGAAAGTGCACTTTGAGATCAAAGATGGCAAACAGTGGTTCTGGCAACCGCCGAAAACCCTTAAGGCCGTTGATGGTGTGACGCTCAGGTTATATGAAGGGGAAACGTTGGGCGTCGTAGGGGAATCAGGTTGCGGTAAGTCTACCTTTGCTCGCGCTATCATTGGTTTGGTCAAGGCCACCGATGGTCATGTTGCCTGGTTAGGTAAAGAGTTGCTGGGCATGAAACCTGATGAATGGCGTGCCGTCCGCAGTGATATTCAGATGATTTTCCAGGACCCGTTGGCATCGCTAAACCCGCGTATGACCATCGGCGAGATCATCGCTGAACCGCTGCGTACCTATCATCCGAAAATGTCACGCCAGGAAGTTCGCGGGCGCGTGAAGGTGATGATGATGAAAGTCGGCTTGCTACCTAACCTGATTAACCGCTATCCGCATGAGTTCTCCGGCGGTCAGTGTCAGCGTATCGGGATTGCGCGTGCGCTAATCCTTGAACCGAAGCTGATTATCTGCGACGAACCGGTGTCGGCACTGGATGTGTCAATACAGGCGCAGGTGGTGAATTTACTCCAGCAGTTGCAACGTGAGATGGGATTGTCATTAATCTTTATCGCTCACGATCTGGCCGTGGTAAAACACATTTCCGATCGCGTGCTGGTGATGTATCTCGGCCATGCGGTAGAGTTGGGGACGTATGATGAGGTTTACCACAATCCGTTGCATCCCTATACCAAAGCATTGATGTCGGCAGTCCCCATTCCAGATCCTGATCTGGAGAAGAACAAATCTATCCAGTTACTGGAAGGGGAATTACCATCGCCCATCAACCCGCCTTCTGGTTGTGTGTTCCGCACTCGTTGCCCGATAGCCGGTCCGGAGTGTGCCAAAACACGCCCGGTGCTGGAAGGCAGTTTCAGACATGCCGTCTCTTGCCTGAAAGTAGACCCATTATAACGTGTTAAGGGCTGGCAGATTGCCGGCCCTTTTTCATGGGAGGTACAGGTGACAGGACATCTTTCAGAGTATCGCCAACGGGTTTATCATTTCCTTTTTGATCAGCATACGAAAACCGGGCGACGCTGCGAGGCGCTGTTTGGTTTCCTCGCATTGTTAAGCGTTGGCGCTGTCTTCATAGAATCCGGTATTGGATCGCAATTCCAGCTAACTTACGACGAATGGCATATCTTTGTTTGGGTAGAATTCTTCTTTACTTTTGTCTTCACGATCGAGTATTTCCTGCGAATATTAAGCTGGCCGAATCCGGTACGTTATGTTTTTAGCTTTTGGGGATTTATCGATCTGGCCACCATTTTGCCGCTGTATTTCATCTGGCTATGGCCTGAAATTGGTTTTACTTATTTATTTGCCTGGCGAGCGATGAGAGCGATTCGTGCGTTGCGAATTTTGCGCCTGCTCCGCTTTATGCCTGCCTTAAACAGTCTATGGCGGGCGATAAATAATGCCCGCCATCAGTTGATTCTTTTTTATGCTTTTATTGCCATTGTGATGATCGTCGCTGGGGCGTTAATGTACGCCATAGAAGGTGCATCAAACGAATTTAACTCGCTTGGCACAGCCGTATACTGGGCGATAGTGACGGTAACCACCGTTGGTTATGGTGATATTACACCACATACTGCGGCAGGAAGGATGGTGGCTTCGGTATTAATCTTGATTGGCTACTCAGTCATTGCAATTCCGACGGGGATTATTACTGCGCAACTCACCAGTGAACTTGAACAGACTAAAAAACTTCTCTGTTGTCCTAAATGCAATACCCAACATCATGCACACGATGCGAAGTATTGTCGTATTTGTGGCAATGAACTGGGAGGAGGGGAAAGATAGATGTGTAAAAGGAAGAACGGATGTGACGCAGCTACGTCACATCCGATGGCAAGCGTTATTCCCGCCAGATAATATGGCAAAGTTTGTGATCTTTTTCGCGGCATAACAAAATACGGGCGAAAATATCGTTGATTTCGCCATCTTCACTGTCTGCCAGACCAATCACCACTTCGGCAAAAAAGTCCGGGTTCAAGTCGAAATCAACATGTTCCTGCCAGTCTTCTGCCGGGTCAAATAACTCTGCACCACCGCGCTCTTCAAACTGCAGATTGAACAACAGAACATCAGCCGGATCGAGATTATCAGCGGCCAGTTCAAGAAAAATATCGTAGGCCTGCTCAAGCGTTTCATCTTCAGTCAGGCGATTGTTTAAATCCATATCCATAGTCACTACCTGTTTAATCTCTGTTGGCGACGTTTTACAGCAACGGGCTGAAGAAGTAAAACAGTCGCTCGGCGACACGTTGCCAGAGTGGACGTTTTAACCACAGCCGCGCATCGAGCAGACGCGAACGCGAAATATAGTCGTCCTGAACGGCAGCCAGATCGGCACCAAAACCTTTATCGTCAATAGCCAGCGTGATTTCAAAATTCAGCCACAGACTACGCATGTCGAGGTTAACGGTGCCAACCAGACTTAATTCGCCATCGACCAGCACGCTCTTGGTATGCAGTAACCCACCTTCAAACTGATAAATCTTAACCCCAGCAGCAAGTAGTTCTGTAAAGAATGCGCGACTGGCCCAGCCTACCAGCATTGAGTCATTTTTCCTCGGCAAAATAATACTGACATCAACCCCGCGTTGCGCCGCCGTGCAGATTGCGTGAAGTAAGTCATCGCTGGGGACGAAGTAGGGCGTCGTCATGATTAAATATTCACGAGCTGAATAAGCTGCAGTCAGCAAAGCCTGATGAATCAGGTCTTCCGGGAATCCAGGGCCGGAAGCGATGGTATGAATCGTATGACCGCTGGCCTGCTCGAACGGCATAATATTGACATCAGGCGGTGGTGGTAAAATACGTTTTCCCGTCTCAATCTCCCAGTCGCAAGAGTAGATAATTCCCATCGCGGTGGCGATAGGGCCTTCCATGCGAGCCATCAGATCAATCCATTGTCCTACGCCCGCATCCTGTTTGAAGAAGCGCGGATCGACCATATTCATGCTGCCGGTGTAGGCAATGTAGTTATCGATCATGATCATCTTGCGGTGCTGGCGCAGGTCCATGCGGCGTAAGAATACGCGCATCAGGTTAACCTTTAAGGACTCGACCACTTCGATACCGGCATTTCGCATTAACTCTGGCCACGGGCTACGGAAAAAAGCAACACTCCCCGCAGAGTCGAGCATTAATCGGCAATGAATACCGCGTCGTGCGGCGGCCATCAAAGATTCTGCCACCTGGTCTGCCATACCGCCTGGTTGCCAGATATAAAACACCATCTCAATGTTATGGCGAGCGAGTTGAATGTCGCGGATTAACGCCTGCATCACATCATCAGACTCGGTCATCAGTTGCAGTTGATTACCCTTGACCCCGGCGATCCCCTGACGACGCTCACAGAGCTTAAATAACGGTCCAGCGACGCTGCTATTTTCTTCAGCAAAAATATGCTTACAGGCTTTAAGATCGTTAAGCCATTTCGCCGTGGAAGGCCACATCGCTCTGGCGCGTTCGGCACGGCGTTTGCCTAAATGCAGTTCGCCAACGGCCAGATAAGCAATAATTCCGACCAATGGCAGAATGTAAATGATCAACAGCCAGGCCATGGCGGAGGGAACTGCGCGTCGTTTCATTAGAATGCGTAAAGTTACGCCTGCAATGAGCAACCAGTATCCCAGAATGGCCAACCAACTCACCAACGTATAAACGGTTGTCATAGATTAGAAATCCTTTTGAAAGCGCATTGTTATGAGTTTACGCATATGGATTCATCTGGCAAATAAAAACGCGGTAAAAGCACTGGTCAGCGTCGGGACCGGGGGTATAATGACCGCTCTGTTATTGCATAGAGTAGTTAACATGAAGCGGAGTAGAACGGAAGTGGGGCGCTGGCGCATGCAGCGTCAGGCTAGCCGACGGAAATCGCGTTGGCTTGAGGGGCAGTCACGCCGAAATATGCGTATCCACAGCATCAGGAAGTGCCTTCTAAACAAACAGCGAAACTCGTTATTGTTTGCGATCTACAATATCTAAATGTTCTGGGCACCAACGCGGTGCCCATTAAGATTATCTTTCCGCCGTTAAAATCTATTTTTGCGCAGATTCATTGTTGTCAGTTTTGGTTTCGTCGTCATTGTTATCGCTGAAAATGCCATGCCCGGAATTCAGCAACATCGAGACGAGCATATCATTATTAATTTCTTCCCCATTGAGAATACGCGCCAGTATCTCGCTACCAAATAGCTGCGGTGAAAGAATAATATCCGGATGCACCATCTTAATCTTATTCAGGTTTTTGCTATCACTGACGGCAAGCACGGTTTTAACATCTTTGCTCATATCTTTCGCCGACAGAACGACAAAAGCATTATCGGCGTCATTATCACTTAACGCCAGAATAGCTCGACAGTGATCAATTCCCGCTTTTTTTAGTACTGAACTGTCATTGCTGTCACCGGGGATAACATCGGCATTGTCACCGAGTCTTTGTTCAAGCTGTTTTATGTCATCCTCTGGCAGGTTGCTGATAACCGTGACGTTTTGTCCGCGTTGATTCAGTTGCAGAATCGTGTTGATTGCCAGAATGGAATGCCCGCAAACAATAAAGTGATCTTTACGATGCATTGTATGATTGTTTCCTTTCACAAGTTTATTGAATCCTCCGCGGATAAGCGGGCCGAAAATCGAGGTCATGGAGGTGGCAAAAACGGTAATACCGGAAATAATGACCGAAATAGTAAACAGGCGCGCTGATTCAGAAACCGGGACGATATCGCCGTAGCCCACGGTTGACATAGTTTCTATCGAAAAATAGAACGCGGTCATTAGACTCTCTATTCGCGGATTAAAACCTTCGCTTAAATAAAGTGCGCCGTAGGTAGAGTAAAACAGTAACGTCGTAAAACTAATAAAAGCAAAAATTGTCCCGGCCGCAGCACTACTGTGAGAGAAGTCTTTACGCAGCACCAACAAAATTATCAAGGTAAAGATGCAAAAACCAATGCTGAATTTCAGCCATGGATAAAAGTGCAGAGTGTAAATCAGCGTTATCAGCAATAAAATGATACTGATAGCCCATGCCAGCTTTGCCCGAAATAGCAAGCCGATCGAGTTCAAAACAAGAAAGACGCCGAGCATAAACAGTGGCGCATTGGCCAGCAAGGAGAGGTCAAGTTCTGAAAACGCCTGGATATGGAAAATATCGAGCAGATTGACCGACATGCCATAAATTGTTTTAAAAATAAGCAATCCATTTGAAAGGACCGCCAGCGCGATAACATCGTGCCGCAGGGTCACCCATAAATTTACCGCTGTTTGCTTGAATGTAGCCCAGTGACTCACTGATACCTCTGTAACCACAATTTTGTTTAATTATCTTCACGCGTACAGAATGTGAAAAACATGCGGCACGTGAATGTGTTAAACCATAGTAGATGACTTTATCCGCAGCAATCAAAGGTTTTGATTGATCAAAACCGAATCAGGCAGAGAAATTTTGTCATTATTAGACGGAGATGCCGAGGGTATATAGGGAGATACAGATAAAGTTATTATCTGTTTGTGGTGGTGGATTGGGGGTATCGGTAAATATAAAGAAAAAACAAGAGCACGGTTTCTGTCACCGCGCCCCTGGATGTTGATATTCAGAACACTTTCTTAAAGGGTTTCACGGAAACTTGCTCATAGACTCCCGCAGCCACGTATGGATCGGCATCTGCCCAGGCCTGGGCTGCTTCCAGCGATTCAAATTCAGCAATAACGGTTGAGCCAGTAAATCCTGCGGCGCCTGGATCGTTACTGTCTACCGCTGGCATTGGACCGGCGGTCAGCAGACGCCCTTCATCATGCAGTAACTGCAAACGTGCTAAATGTGCCGGACGAACGGAAAGGCGCTTTTCGAGGCTATCGGCTTTGTCTTGAGCGTAAATAACATACAACACGGGCACAACTCCTTGTTCGGAAAAGTTATAAAGTACGTTATTTGAAAGGGCGAAGATCTGCAACGGAAAGATGATGTCTTTGTTAAGGCGTCACTAAAAGTAAGGTTAATAGCGCCAAAAATTGCGTTTTCACTGATCCTGATCGCCTTGTCTTATTGAATATGATTGCTATTTGCATTTAAAATCGAGGCCTGGTTTTTTTACTGAAACGATTATGACTTCAATGACCCTTGATTTACCTCGCCGCTTCCCTTGGCCGACGTTACTTTCGGTCTGCATTCATGGTGCTGTTGTGGCGGGTCTACTCTATACCTCGGTACATCAGGTTATTGAACTACCTGCGCCCGCGCAGCCGATTTCTGTCACCATGGTTGCCCCGGCCGAACTTGAGCCGCCACAAGCCGTTCAACCGCCGCCGGAACCAGTGGTGGAGCCAGAACCGGAGCCTGAGCCGATACCAGAACCGCCAAAAGAAGCACCGGTAGTCATTGAAAAGCCGAAGCCGAAACCTAAGCCAAAACCGAAGCCGGTGAAAAAGGTACAGGAGCAGCCGAAACGCGATGTCAAACCGGTAGAGTCACGTCCGGCGTCACCGTTTGAAAATACGGCACCTGCTCGCCCAACATCAAGTACGGCAACGGCTGCAACCAGCAAACCGGTCACAAGTGTCGCGTCTGGTCCACGGGCATTAAGCCGTAATCAGCCGCAGTATCCGGCGCGCGCGCAGGCACTACGCATTGAAGGGCAGGTTAAAGTTAAATTTGACGTCACACCGGATGGTCGCGTGGATAACGTACAAATTCTTTCAGCCAAACCGGCGAACATGTTTGAGCGCGAAGTGAAAAACGCGATGCGCAGATGGCGTTATGAGCCGGGCAAACCTGGAAGTGGGATTGTGGTGAATATCCTGTTTAAAATTAACGGCACCACCGAAATTCAATAAACAGAAAATCAAAAGCCTCCGACTTGGAGGCTTTTGATTATTACTCTACAGGTAAGGCACGAGGCTTTCCTTCAGGGTCGACGGCAACATACTTAAATAACGCTTCCGTCGCTTTATAGCGCTGCCCAATCGGTTCAGACGCCACTTTTTTCACCCATACTTCAATATTAATGCTGACTGATGTCGTCCCTTTTTGGAGACAGCGCGCATAGCAGCACACCACATCACCAACCGCAACTGGCCGTAAGAAAGTCATTCCTTCAACCCGCACGGTCACGACGCGACCGTGGGCAATTTCTTTTGCCAGAATGGCACCGCCAATATCCATCTGCGACATCAACCAACCACCAAAGATATCGCCATTGGCATTGGTATCGGCAGGCATGGCTAAAGTACGTAAAACAAGATCGCCCTGAGGGACGTTAGGTGTTGTAGACATGGTAAAACCGACATAAAAGGAAAATCACAGGCGCGATGCTACTATGATTTTCCAAATGAGAACAGAGGATATGCAGCGCCGGCCCCGAAGGGCCGGCAGACAGATTATGATTTATCTTCCTGCGGCATATGGCGGTAGATATAAATACCGCTTAACAGTGTGAAGATTAAGGTGAGGGCGGTCAGACCGAACACTTTGAAGTTGACCCAAATATTTTGCGGTAGCCAGAATGCGATGTAGATATTCGCCAGACCACAAAGAATAAAGAAGACTGCCCAGGCCAGGTTCAGCTTCGACCATACTGGCTGCGGTAGAGTGAGTTCTTTACCCAGCATCCGCTGAATCAGCGGTTTTTTCATTACCCATTGGCTAACCAACAAAGCACCGGCAAACAGAGCGTAGATGACGGTGACCTTCCATTTAATAAACTCATCATTGTGGAAGAACAGCGTCAGACCACCGAAAACGACCACCAGAACAAAGGTGATCAGGGCCATCTTCTCAACTTTCCGGAAGCGAACCCAGCTATAAATAAGCACAATTGCCGTGGCGACGATGAGCGCCGCAGTTGCCGCATAGATGTCATAAATTTTGTAGAACGCGAAGAAGACAACTAGCGGTAAAAAATCAAGAAACTGCTTCATTTTACGATTCCGTAATCAAATACTTCAGGTTATTGGCGAATCAACATGTACAGGCGGAACAGATAGATAAGCAATACGGCTGAAATCAGGTTGCTTAAAGTATTCGCCAGTACGGCACCAATTTCCGGGGTTAATGCGGCAAACGAAGAGGCAAACAGCAGCAACAGTGTTTTTGCCAGTAACCAGCTTAGTACTGCAGGTGCCACCAGACGCATATTCGCCCATGTCAGCCGCATACTGCTGCGCATAGAGGCGAAAACGCCCATTTTATCCTGCACCAACATCACCGGCGCCAGTGCCAGTAAAATGGCCATTAAAATCCCCGGAACGACCACCAGCATGATGCCAATCTGTACTAAAAGGGTAGTCAGAAAAATCAGAATAAATAACTTTGGCAATATCGGCGCACTGGCACCAATAGCGCGTAGCGCACTGACTCTCTGACCCGCAGACACCAGTTGGATGATTAATATTACGCCTCCGGCGAGTATGGCGTTACCGATTAATCCTGAAAAAGTGGACGCAGCGGAAGCACGCAGCAAAATTTGTTGCTGTTCCGGGGACATATTTTGCACCAGATCGAACAACCCACCGCCGCCACTAACGGGCGCGCCGTCATTGAGCTGCGCAAGCTGTGCGTCACTGGGTGAGAAAACATGTCCTAACACCACTGTGATAAATGCACAAAGCAACGATACCAACAGAATGGTCATAAATTGATTACGGAAGAAATTTCCGGTGTCACGGTATACGGACTGCGCCGTGATAGACATGCACTCTCCTTGAGTTTTATGCAGGTGTTAATTAGCGGGCAATTGTACCCTGGTTATCCCTTCAGTGGCAGCATCACGACTTGTATGGAAAAGCATATCTTTGTAAAGCGCAGGTAATCCACAGCGTGCGTGGGTGCGATCACAGGATCCATTGCTTTCTCCAGACACGACAAATTCCTGACAAGCAGAAGGGCTGTTTGCATAAATACCGCAACTTACCGCCTGCTTAAAAGGCCAATAAGGTAGCAAAAGAATACTTTCGGAGATGGAAAGCATTCAAATTGATTTGAATCATGTTAACCAGGATTTGCGATACAACTTCTAAATTAATTCAGATCAATAAATGGTCATTTAGCGAATGCAATGTGATCTATGTAGGATCATTTGTTACTCCAATGTAGGTATATTCGTCACGTTTTTATAACCATAACGACGGAGCGAACATGAAAAAATTAACAGTGGCGGCATTGGCAGTCAGTACACTTCTCTCTGGTAGCGTCTATGCTCACGAAGCAGGCGAGTTCTTTATTCGTGCAGGTTCGGCAACGGTACGTCCAACGGAAGGCGCGGATGGAACTCTGGGAAGCCTGGGTGGCTTTAGCGTGACCAATAACACCCAACTGGGCCTGACCTTCACCTATATGGCGACTGATAACATTGGTGTGGAATTGCTGGCGGCATCTCCGTTTCGTCATAAGGTTGGCACAGCCACAACCGGGGATATTGCGACAGTCCACCATTTACCGCCAACACTGATGGCACAATGGTATTTTGGCGATTCCGGCAGTAAATTCCGTCCTTACATTGGTGCGGGTATTAACTACACCACCTTTTTTAATAATGACTTCAATGACACCGGTGAAGGTCTTGGTTTATCCGACCTTAGTCTGAAGGATTCATGGGGCGTGGCGGGACAAGTAGGTGTGGATTATCTCATCAACCGTGACTGGTTGCTTAATATGTCGGTCTGGTACATGGATATCGACACTGAGGTGAAATATAAATCCAATGGCGCAGTGCTGCCTGCAGGACGCTATTCTGACAACGTACGCCTCGACCCGTGGGTATTTATGTTCTCTGCGGGTTACCGCTTCTAATTTTTTACCATCAATAAACCGCCAGATATTTTCTGGCGGTTTGTCTCAAATTAACTTCGTGTAGCTGCTTTCATCGGTTGTACAAAAGCTTTCAGTGCTTCCAGCATTTTTTCTGGCTCATTAATATGTTGCTCGATGATTTTTACAATTGCCGAACCAGAAATCGCGCCTGCGGCCCCTGCATCAATCGCTGCTTTTACCTGTTCCGGTGCTGAAATGCCAAAGCCCTGCAATGGAGGCGCGGCATTGTATTCTTTCAGCTTCGTGACCAGATGATTGAGCGGTAATGCCGCGCGGTTTTCCGCTCCGGTTACGCCCGCACGCGACAGCAAATAGGTGTAACCACGACCGTAAGAGGCTATCTGGCGCAGCAAATCATCGTCGGCATTCGGCGGGCAGATAAAGATCGGCGCGACATTATGACGCAACGCGGCCTGGCGGAAGGGCGCAGACTCTTCCACTGGCACGTCGGCAACCAGCACCGAATCGACGCCGACTTTTTCACATTGAGCGTAAAACTCATCAATGCCTTTGTTAAACACCAGGTTGGCGTACATTAGCAGGCCAACAGGAATGGTCGGATGTTTTTGACGAATCAGTGCCAGCATCTCAAAACATTGTGCCGGGGTCACACCTGCCGCAAAAGCACGCAGTGTGGCGTTTTGAATGGTCGGGCCATCTGCCAGCGGGTCGGAGAAGGGGATGCCTAGCTCCAAAGCATCAGCACCTGCTTCGATCAACGTATCGATAATTTTCAGCGACTGCTCAATGCCCGGATCACCGAGGGTGACGAAAGGAACAAATGCGCCTTCTTTGCGCTCCTTCAACTGGGCAAACAGAGATTCGTAGCGTTCCATCAGATTTCCCCTCGTGCTTTCAAAATATCGTGAACGGTGAAGATGTCTTTATCGCCGCGACCGGAAAGGTTAACCACTAGTAGCTGCTCTTTTTCTGGGTTTTCGCGCATCATTTTCAGCGCATGGGCCAGGGCGTGGGAGGACTCCAGCGCCGGGATAATCCCTTCGTGCAGGCACAGCGTTTTAAAGGCTTCCAGCGCTTCATCATCGGTAATCGACACGTAATCAGCGCGACCGATGCTGTTGAGATACGCATGTTGTGGGCCAACGGACGGGAAATCCAGTCCGGCAGAGATGGAGTAAGATTCTTCAATTTGCCCGTCTTCGGTCTGCATCATCGGTGCTTTCATGCCGAAATAGATGCCTACGCGACCATGTTTCAACGGTGCGCCATGTTCGCCGGTTTCGATGCCGTGACCGCCTGGCTCCACGCCAATCAGGCCGACATTGGTTTCGTTGATGAAATCAGCAAACATGCCGATGGCATTCGAACCGCCGCCAACACAGGCGATAACAGCATCCGGCAGGCGACCTTCTCTTTCCAGAATCTGTGCTTTCGTTTCTTCGCCAATCATCCGCTGAAACTCACGCACAATGGTCGGATAAGGATGCGGGCCAGCTGCGGTACCCAGCATATAGTGCGCGGTTTCGTAACTACCGGACCAGTCGCGCAGCGCCTCGTTACAGGCATCTTTCAGCGTCGCGGAACCGCTATGCACCGGGATCACTTCCGCACCCATTAAGCGCATACGAAAAACGTTAGGCGACTGGCGTTCAACGTCTTTGGCACCCATATAAATACGGCATTTCAGGCCGAGCAGGGCGCTGGCAAGGGCCGACGCCACACCATGCTGACCGGCTCCGGTTTCGGCGATGATTTCGGTTTTACCCATCCGCTTCGCCAGCAAAGCCTGGCCCAGAACCTGGTTGGTTTTATGTGCGCCGCCGTGCAATAAATCTTCGCGCTTCAGATACAGCGTGGTGTTCGTCCCGGCTGTAATGTTCTGGCATTTGGTCAGCGCGGTTGGGCGCCCGGCATAGTTTTTCAGCAGGTCGTTGAACTGGGCCTGAAATTCAGGATCTTTTTGCGCGCTGACAAAAGCTTCTTCCAGCTGGCGCAGAGCAGGCATCAGGATTTGTGGCACGTACATGCCGCCAAACTCACCAAAATACGGGTTAAGTAATGTTGTCATTGTTCCTTTCCTTAATATGCGCGCAGCGTCTGGAAAACCGAGGCCAAAAGGCGTGCGTCTTTAATGCCCGGTTGCGACTCTACAGCAGAATTAAAATCAAGCCCGGCGCAGCCGGTTTGTGCCGCTTCCACGCAGTTATCTGCGCCTAAGCCACCCGCCAGCAGGACGTTGCCAAGCGATTGACCATTTAACAGTGACCAGTCGAAACGTTGCCCGCTTCCACCCTGGCCGTTGTCGAAAATATATTTATCGACGTGCTGAAAATCGCGCGCGGGAAGAGTTTCACCGACGCTCAATGCTTTCCAGATGGCAACGTTAGCGGGCAGCACGTCACGCAGTGCGTCGATATATTGCTGATCTTCATTACCATGCAGTTGCACTGCTGCCAGCGATAACGCGTTAGTTTTGTCCACCACATCAGCAATATCGTGATTGCGGAACACACCAACATACTGCAACGGTGCCGCAGCCATCACTTCCTGCGCCTGTTCAACGCTGACGCAACGCGGTGATATCGCAACAAAAATCAACCCACCGTAAATCGCGCCCGCGTCATAAGCTGCTTTAGCATCTTGCCCACGCGTCAGGCCACATACTTTATTCTCACCCAGCAACACCCGGCGCACGGCGGCGTTCAAATCGTCATGGGCCATCAACGCCGAACCAATCAGAAAACCGTTAGCGAAGTGGCTTAACTCGCGCACCTGAGCGTAGGTATTGATGCCGGATTCGCTGATTACCGTCACGTTGTGCCCCAGTTTCGGCGCAAGCTCGCGGGTACGGTTGAGATCAATCGACAAATCACGCAGATCGCGGTTGTTGATGCCAACGACTTTTGCCCCCAATGCAATGGCGCGCTCCAGTTCCTCTTCATTACTGACTTCGGTCAGCACACCCATCTCCAGACTGTGGGCGACGGCTGCAAGCTGGCGATATTGTTCGTCATCCAGTACTGAAAGCATTAATAAGCAGGCATCGGCCTGGTAATAGCGCGCCAGATAGATCTGGTAAGGATCGATAATGAAGTCTTTACATAAAATCGGCTGCGGGGCGATTTGGCTGACGATGGGGAGGAAATCAAAGCTCCCCTGAAAATATTTCTCATCAGTCAGTACCGAAATTGCCGAAGCGTAATGCTTATAAATCGAGGCAATGCGTGCTGGATCGAAATCATCACGGATCACGCCTTTTGACGGCGACGCTTTCTTGCATTCCAGAATAAACGCCGTGCGTGCACCCTGCAGCGCATCATAAAAATGTCGCGTGCTCGGCTGAACCTCATTCTGAAAACTGGCCAGCGATTGCTGCTGTTTGCGGGCTTCTACCCAAATCGCCTTGTCTGCGACGATTTTCGCTAAAACGGTTTGCATCATTTACCCTCGTGCCGCCAGTGCGGTGACTCTGTCGTAAGCGGAACCACTACGCAGTACCTCAAGAACGGTTTGCGCATTGGCTTGCAGATCTTCATGGCCATGCAGGCGCATTAACATGGCGACATTCGCCGCGACGGCTGCTTCATGGGCGGCGTCGCCTTTACCTTGTAACAAGCGTGTTAAAATGTCACGGTTTTCTTCCGGTGTTCCGCCAGCCAGTTGCTCCTGGTGGTAGGGCGTCAGGCCAAAATCTTCAGCGGTCAGTTGATAGCTTTTAATTTCACCATCGTGCAGCTCGGCAACAATGGTCGGAGCGTGTAAGGAAACTTCATCCATTCCACCGCTGTGCACCACCGCTGCACGTTGATACCCCAGCACGCGCAAGGTTTCGGCAATTGGCAGCACCAGTTCCGGGCTGTAGACACCAATTAACGCCAGCGGAGGATGCGCTGGGTTAATCAGTGGCCCCAGCACGTTGAACAGGGTGCGAGTTTTCAGTTGCTGGCGAACCGGCATCGCGTGGCGGAATCCGGTGTGATATTTCGGCGCAAAGAGGAAACAGACGCCTAATTCATCCAGCGCCTGGCGCGATTTATCGGCGTTCATATCAAGATTAATACCGAATGCCGCCAGCAGATCCGACGAGCCAGATTTACTGGAGACGCTGCGGTTACCGTGTTTCGCCACTTTCAGCCCACAGGCCGCGGCGACAAACGCACTGGCGGTCGAAATATTGATACTGTTGCTGCCGTCACCGCCGGTGCCGACGATATCGGCAAACAGATAATCAGGGCGCGGGAACGGCGCGGCGTTTTCCAGTAGCGCCGTTGCTGCTCCGGCGATTTCGTTCGGGTGCTCGCCGCGAATTTTCATGCTCACCAGCGCCGCCGCGAGCTGTTCTGGCTTCAGCTCGCCACGCACCACCGCTGAAAAAAGCTGGTGGCTTTCTTGTTGGCTAAGCGTCTGCGCCTGATACAGTTTTTCCAGAATCGGTTGCAGCGTGTTGGTTGGCTCTAGTTTCTGCTGCGCCCAGGCCAGCGTTTGTTCCAGCAGGCGAGCGCCCTGAGTGGTAAGAATGGATTCCGGATGGAACTGGAACCCACAAACGCGATCCGCATCGTGACGCACCGCCATCACCATGCCATTAAAATGGGCGTTGATGGTTAAACCTGCCGGAATGTTACTGCCAACCAGCGAGTGATAACGCGCCACCGGCAGCGGGTTTGTTAATCCGGCAAACATCGCCTGACCATCATGTTCAATGCTCGACGCTTTACCGTGAAGAATTTCGCCCGCCTGACCGACATAGCCCCCGTAAGCTTCGACAATCGCCTGATGTCCGAGGCAAATGCCAATGATTGGCAGCTTACCGCGCAGGCGGGTGAGGAGTTCCGGCATACAACCGGCTTCGCTCGGCACACCGGGGCCAGGAGAAAGCATCAGTACCGGATTGCTCATCGTCGCCAGGCGTTCAATTAAGGTCTGCGCCGGAATATGGTTGCGGTAAATCACCACGTTATGACCATTGCTGCGCAACTGATCTGCCAGGTTGTAAGTAAAAGAGTCGATATTATCGAGCAGCAGAATGTCAGCCATCAGAATGTCTCCTGTGCATGATGCGCGGTGGCAATAGCGCGCAGTACAGCGCGGGCTTTATTACGGGTTTCGTCGGCTTCCGACTGCGGAACAGAATCAAGTACCACGCCAGCACCGGCCTGCACGGTGGCGACTCCGTTCTCTACCAGCGCCGAGCGGATCACAATGCAGGTGTCGAGATCGCCATGCGCGGTGAAATAACCTACTGCACCGCCGTAGCTGCCGCGTCGACGACCTTCCGCTTCGGCAATTAACTGCATAGCACGTACTTTCGGCGCACCGCTTAACGTCCCCATATTCATACAGGCACGGTAAGCGTGCAGGGCGTCGAGATCGTGGCGCAGCTCACCGACAACGCGGGAGACCAGGTGCATCACGTAAGAGTAACGGTCAACTTTGGTGAGATCGGCGACGTAGCGGCTGCCGGGGGTACAAATGCGTGCCAGATCATTACGGGCGAGATCCACCAGCATCAGATGTTCAGACAGCTCTTTATGATCGGTACGCATTTCCAGTTCGATGCGGCTGTCGAGGTCTCTGTCCAGTGAACCATCGGCACGACGACCGCGTGGGCGTGTTCCGGCAATTGGGTAGATCTCAATCTGGCGGCTGGTGGCGTCATACTTGAGCGAACTTTCCGGCGACGCGCCAAACAGGGTGAAATCATTATCCTGCATAAAAAACATGTACGGGCTGGGATTACTCTTTTTCAGCACGTAATAGGCCGCCAGCGGTGACGGGCAGGGCAGAGAGAAACGGCGAGATGGCACCACCTGGAAAATTTCTCCGGCGCGAATCGCTTTTTGCAACAAACGCACTACGCCACCGAACTCTTCATCGCTCTGGTTACATTCACAACGCATATGCGGCACGGAAACCACCGGCAGCGGCGGCGCGTCTTCGGTCAGTCGCTGGCGCAACTCGTGCAGGCGCGTAGTGAGACGCTGTTTTTCTTCTTCATTGGGAGCAAACAGGCTTGCCTGAATGCGGGTGCTTTTTTTCTGATGGTCAATCACCATCAGCGTTTCAGCGAGATAAAAACAGAAATCAGGGCAGTTATTTTCCGCTACCAGTTGCGGTAAATCTTCAAATCCCGCCACAAGGTCATAAGAGAACAGCCCGCCGAAGAACATTGCTTCTCGTTCTTCCTTCGGTACATTCAACAGATTCTGTAATAAGCGGAAAGCGTCAAAAACCGAAAGGGAGCATAAGCGGGCGTCTTCATCCAGCAGTGGACTGACAGGGGGGAAGCGCAGCACACGGCAGTTTGGTGATTGTTCATTTTCCACACCCGCAGGCAGGGCGTTATCCAGTAGTGTCAGCAGGGCTTCGCCATTGCCGGAAAGCGCCTGAATTGTGACAGTGTCACCTAAAGCTGTAATGCGCAGCGCACTGTCTACCAGCAGCAGGCTTTTTAAATCATCTTTGCTGTCGATATCTGCGGATTCCAGCAGCAGCGTTGCTGGACGATCCCCACACAACTGGTGAAAAAGCGCGGTGGGATTATCGCGATAAGCGCCTTCGCAGGTTAACAATTCGAGAGTCGGTTTTTGTGTTTGCATTGTTATTCTCTAATTTTGTTCAAAAAAAAGCCCGCTTATAAGGCGGGCTGGGTATCTGATTGCTTTACGCATGGTGAATACACTGCCCGTTTCAGGAAGTGCGCCACCAACCTTTCAGTACGAAAATCGCTTTCATTGTCGATACCCTTTTTACGTGAACTTGCGTACTAGTTAACTAGTTCGATGGTTAATTGTCAACAGCTCATTTCAGAATATTTGCCAGAACCGTTATGATGTCGGCGCCAAAAACATTATCCAAAACGGGAGTGCGCCTTGAGCGACACGAATTACGCAGTGATTTACGACCTGCACAGCCATACCACAGCTTCCGATGGCTGCCTGACGCCAGAGGCGTTGGTGCACCGTGCGGTCGAGATGCGCGTCGGCACTCTGGCGATCACCGACCATGACACCACAGCTGCAATCGCGCCAGCAAGAGAGGAAATTTCACGTTCGGGACTGGCGCTGAATCTTATTCCCGGCGTGGAAATTTCCACGGTCTGGGAAAATCATGAAATTCATATTGTCGGGCTGAATATTGATATTACTCATCCGCTAATGTGTGAGTTCCTCGCGCAGCAGACAGAACGGCGCAATCAGCGGGCGCAGCTAATTGCCGAAAGACTTGAAAAAGCGCAAATACCGGGGGCGCTGGAAGGCGCGCAACGACTGGCGCAGGGCGGTGCGGTGACGCGCGGTCATTTTGCTCGTTTCCTGGTGGAGTGCGGCAAAGCCAGTTCAATGGCGGATGTCTTTAAAAAGTATCTGGCGCGCGGGAAAACCGGATACGTTCCGCCACAGTGGTGTACAATAGAACAAGCTATTGATGTCATTCATCATTCTGGCGGTAAGGCGGTGCTTGCTCATCCTGGGCGGTACAATCTTAGTGCTAAATGGCTGAAAAGATTGGTTGCGCATTTTGCCGAACACCACGGCGACGCGATGGAAGTCGCGCAGTGCCAGCAATCGCCCAATGAACGTACCCAGCTGGCGACACTTGCCCGCCAGCATCATTTATGGGCATCACAAGGATCTGATTTTCATCAGCCATGCCCGTGGATCGAACTGGGTCGTAAACTCTGGCTGCCCGCTGGCGTTGAAGGCGTCTGGCAGCTATGGGAACAGCCGCAGAACACCACAGAGAGGGAATTATGAGCCAGTTTTTTTATATTCATCCTGATAACCCGCAGCAACGTCTGATCAACCAGGCGGTGGAGATCGTGCGTAAAGGCGGGGTGATTGTTTATCCAACCGATTCCGGCTACGCACTCGGCTGTAAAATTGAAGATAAAAACGCGATGGAGCGTATTTGTCGTATTCGCCAGCTGCCGGACGGTCACAACTTTACCCTGATGTGTCGCGATCTTTCTGAACTTTCGACCTATTCATTCGTGGATAACGTTGCGTTTCGTTTAATGAAAAACAACACGCCGGGCAACTATACCTTCATCCTGAAGGGGACGAAGGAAGTGCCACGCCGTCTGTTGCAGGAAAAACGCAAAACCATTGGGATGCGTGTGCCTTCTAACCCGATTGCGCAGGCGTTGCTTGAAGTATTGGGCGAACCGATGCTTTCCACATCGCTGATGCTACCGGGCAGCGAATTTACCGAATCCGATCCGGAAGAAATTAAAGACCGTCTGGAAAAACAGGTGGATTTGATTATCCACGGCGGCTATCTCGGGCAGAAACCGACAACGGTCATTGATCTTACCGATGATACGCCGGTCGTGGTGCGTGAAGGCGTGGGTGATGTGAAGCCTTTCTTATAAAAAATTGCGTTCCACGGATGGAAGATTATGGCAGGGATATATCGCTGCATTTTGCTGTTGATAGTTGGGCTTTTTTTCTCTTCGTTGAGTTATGCGAAAAACACGGAGATCCCTTCATATGAAGAAGGGATCTCGCTCTTTGATGTTGAAGCCACTCTGCAACCGGATGGGGTGCTCGACATCAAAGAGAACATTCATTTTCAGGCGCGAAATCAGCAGATTAAGCACGGGTTTTATCGTGATTTACCCCGACTATGGATGCAGCCTAATGGTGACGCGGCGCTGCTGAACTATCGCATTATTAGCGTCACCCGTGATGGCGTTCCTGAACTCTGGCATCTTGACTGGCATATCGGGTTAATGAGTATTGTCGTGGGCGATAAACAACGTTTCTTGCCTCAAGGCGACTATCATTATCAAATTCATTATCAGGTTAAAAATGCTTTTCTACGCGATGGTGACTTTGACCTGCTAATCTGGAACGTGACCGGTAACAACTGGCCGTTTGAAATTTATAAGACCCGATTTTCTCTCCAGTTCTCTAATATTGCGGGTAATCCATTTAGCGAAATCGATCTCTTTACTGGAGAAGAGGGCGACACATATCGAAATGGGCGCATCCTTGAGGACGGAAAAATTGAATCTCGCGATCCGTTTTATCGTGAAGATTTCACGGTTCTCTACCGCTGGCCTCATGCCTTGCTGGATAATGCCCCGGCACAACACACGACGAATATTTTTAGCCATCTTTTTTGGCCCTCAACATCGTCTCTTATCATTTGGTTACCGTGTTTGCTCCTGGCGTGTGGATGGTTATGTCTCTGGAAGCGCAGGCCGCAATTTACGCCGGTAGATGTGATTGAAACCGATGTCATTCCGCCAGATTATACGCCCGGCATGTTACGTCTCGATGCGAAACTGGTTTACGACGATAAAGGTTTTTGTGCCGATATCGTAAATCTGATTGTGAAAGGAAAAATTCATCTGGAAGATCAGTATGACAAAAATCAGCAAACCCTGATTCGTGTTAATGAAGGCGCGATCAGAAATAATGCGGTATTACTGCCCACCGAACAGTTATTACTGGAAGCGCTATTTCGTAAAGGCGATAAGGTCGTCCTTACGGGGAGGCGCAACAGAGTCTTACGCAGAGCATTTTTACGGATGCAGAAATTTTATCTGCCGCGTAAAAAGTCTTCGTTTTACCGACCTGATGCGTTTTTACAATGGGGTGGAATGGCGATATTGGCGGTCATTCTCTACGGTAACCTGAGTCCCGTAGGTTGGGCAGGAATGAGTCTGGTGGGCGATATGTTTATTATGATCTGCTGGCTTCTTCCTTTTTTATTTTGTTCCCTTGAGCTTTTGTTTGCCCGCGATGATGACAAGCCTTGCGTTAATCGTGTAATCATCACTTTGTTTTTACCACTGATTTGTTCAGGCGTGGCCTTCTATTCTCTCTATATCAATGTCGGAGATGTATTCTTTTACTGGTATATGCCGGCGGGTTATTTTAGCGCTGTTGTCCTGACCGGTTATCTCACTGGCATGGGGTATATTTTTCTGCCAAAGTTTACCCAAACTGGGCAGCAACGTTATGCCCACGGTGAAGCTATCGTTAACTATCTTGCGCGTAAAGAGGCGGCAACGCACAGTGGGCGGCGGCGGAAAGGGGAAACACGGAAACTGGATTACGCGTTGTTAGGTTGGGCTATATCGGCAAATTTGGGGAGGGAATGGGCGTTACGCATCGTTCCTTCGCTTTCTTCGGCGATTCGCGCTCCAGAGATTGCCCGTAACGGCGTTTTATTCTCATTACAGACGCACCTGAGTTGCGGGGCCTATACCAGTTTGTTGGGGCGGAGCTATTCCGGTGGTGGTTCTGGCGCTGGTGGTGGTTGGTAATAAAGCCGATGTTAATCGAAACAAGCTTTAACCATAAAGATCGTGTATGATGTTCCGCCTCAAAGGCAGGCCAGCTACGGCCTGAAGAGTTCAAACAGACTTTACTATCAGTGAGTCAGATGTAAGTTCTGACTCATTGTTGCACAAAAGCATACCAGACGCCTGGGAAGGCGACACCAAAAGGAAGCTCAATGAGCGAAAAGTTACAGAAAGTGCTGGCGCGTGCCGGCCACGGTTCTCGCCGTGAAATCGAATCTATTATTGAAGCCGGTCGTGTGAGTGTTGATGGCAAAATTGCTAAACTCGGCGATCGCGTTGAAGTTACCCCTGGGCTGAAAATCCGTATCGATGGTCATCTGATTTCGGTACGTGAGTCCGCTGAACAAATTTGTCGCGTTCTGGCCTATTACAAACCAGAAGGTGAGTTGTGTACCCGTAACGATCCGGAAGGGCGTCCAACGGTGTTTGATCGCCTGCCAAAACTGCGTGGCGCACGCTGGATTGCCGTAGGTCGTCTGGACGTTAACACCTGTGGTCTGTTGCTGTTCACCACCGATGGTGAACTGGCAAACCGTTTAATGCATCCAAGCCGTGAAGTTGAACGTGAATATGCCGTGCGTGTATTTGGTCAGGTTGACGACGCGAAACTGCGTGATTTAAGCCGTGGTGTGCAGCTGGAAGATGGTCCGGCAGCCTTTAAAACCATCAAGTTCAGCGGCGGTGAAGGGATCAACCAGTGGTTCAACGTTACTCTGACCGAAGGCCGTAACCGTGAAGTTCGTCGTCTGTGGGAAGCGGTTGGCGTGCAGGTAAGTCGCCTGATCCGTGTGCGTTACGGTGATATTCCACTGCCGAAAGGTCTGCCACGCGGCGGCTGGACGGAGCTGGATCTCGCCCAGACTAACTATCTGCGCGAACTGGTGGAGCTACCGCCAGAAACCAGCTCTAAAGTCGCTGTAGAAAAAGATCGTCGTCGCATGAAGGCAAATCAAATTCGACGTGCGGTGAAACGTCATAGCCAGGTGAGCGGCGGTCGTCGTTCTGGCGGACGTAATAATAACGGTTAATTTAAGATAAGTATAAAATAAAGGCCCTGCGGGGCCTTTTCTTCATTTGAAGCATGATAAATAGTCGCAGTATTTTAATTTAATTTCATACTTGCTTATGAATAATGCCCGGAAATAGCCACATTACTATTTAATTATCTGAGATAAACTCAACGTTAAGAGGTGGGTTATGATTAGATATAGTGGAATATTTCTATCGCTGTTAATGCTTTCAGGTTGTGCAACTGAAGCATTGAAAAACGAACAAGCTGAAACTGTTATTACTGTGGGTAACAAAGCGGTGGCAGCGAATGCAAGTTTCTTTAAACAATATTATGCTTCTCGTGAAAACTTCCTTGTTAATTTCTATGCAACTAATCCGGATTGTGCCCTGCGACCTGATTATGCCATAGATATAGGCGGTGATGGTAATGGAGGGAAATTATGCCAGCGTCCAGGGCCAAATACAAAACAAGTACAATTAGTCCCTTTCGAGAAAGAAAAATTACTGGCTTCAATGGAAGTCATTAATAGCATGAGCGCTTATGTAGAACTTCTGACTGAGGATATGGCAACAACGGAAAGTCAGCAAGTGGCATTACTTAAACAGGCTCTGGATCACGCAAACAACGCACAAACGCTACTTGGTGTTTCACATAGCAAAGATTTAGCTCAGTCTGCAGCGGCGGTTAAAGATTTAGTAAATTATTTCAATGAATTATATATAATAAAAGTCAATTCTGGAAAAATAGGTACAACGGTAGATGAAAACTGGGTAAGACTTATAAAGAATATGACAGTTTTGCGTAATGATATTTATACAAAAAGCAACAAGATTGAAAATTATACCTTTGCGAATGTGCATGATAATATGTTTTATTATAATACGGCATCTAAAAACTCTAAGAATACAGAGTTTAACACGCTGAAAAACAGGAAAGAGTTTCTAAGTTCAGTAATCAATGTGAATGAAACCAGGCTACAGGCATCGGCACCTGCCATGCCTGCGATTGAGGCTTTAAATGCCTTTATAGATAAGGGTGATTATCTGAAAAGCTTATACGTTAATAAAACACGCACGGCAGCTGAACAAAAAAGGTTAAATGAGATATTACGCGCACAGGTCATTAGTGGGTTAAAGGCGTCTGAGGGGCTGGCAAAATTACTTATTGCCAGCGGAATAATGTTATAGGAGGCTTTTTATGAACGATGTGCAAAATCGTAGGATACTGGCATTACTTGATATGCTGTATAATACCCTGGGCAATAAAACCACATGCAATGTTTGTCATAAATATTTTATCCATATCCTCACAGTTATGAACAACCTGACGATTAACTATGGTACTGAAACTTCGCCAGAGTTAGCCGAGATAAATTATGACGATGCTAATGCGTTAATTACTGAATTGATATTATTTATTGAAGATGTTGACGCTGAGAATCATGAAACATATCAGAGACATTTTAATGAGATTACACGCATTCTGAATTTTGCTATTGCCGCTTGAATATAATTATGATTAAAGCACCTCAAGAGGTTTCTTTTGAGGTGCTTTCACTTAGTAATCGATCCCTATCTGCGCTTTTACGCCAGCATCAAACGCATGTTTCACGGGGCGTAACTCACTTACCGTATCCGCCAGTTCAAGAATATCCCGATGACAACCACGCCCCGTGATAATCACCGTCTGCTGATCTGGACGTTCATTTAACGCCTGCACCACCTCTTCCAGTGGCAAATAGTCATACGCCACCATATAAGTCAGCTCATCGAGCAAAACCATATCCACTGAGGGATCTGCCAGCATCCGCTTTGCATGTTGCCAGACTTCACGGCAGGCGGCGGTATCAGACTCGCGATTTTGCGTATCCCAGGTAAAGCCCGTTGCCATCACCTGAAACTCAACGCCATGTGGCTCCAGCAAATTGCGCTCGCCGTTAGGCCAGGTACCTTTAATAAACTGCACGACCCCCACTTTTTTGCCATGGCCAACCGCGCGAGTTGCGGTACCAAATGCCGCGGTGGTTTTGCCTTTTCCATTGCCGGTAAAGACGATGACAATGCCACGCTCATCCTGCGCTTGCGCCACGCGAGCATCAACTTTCTCTTTAACACGCTGCTGACGCTGTTGGTAGCGTTCATCACTCATTGGGAAATTCCTGGTTTGCGGCCCGGTTGGGCGTCAAAGGTCATGCCGGTTTTACGGCGGCTGTCATCGCCCATCAGCCATAAATAGAGTGGCATGATATCGGCGGGTGTTTTGAGTTTCTGTGGATCTTCGGTGGGGAAAGCACTGGCACGCATTGCAGTACGTGTACCGCCGGGGTTAATGCAGTTGACGCGCAGGCGCTGCTGATATTCATCGGCCAGCACTTGCATCATTCCTTCGGTGGCAAATTTCGACACCGCATATGCGCCCCAGTTGGCACGCCCCTGACGCCCAACGCTTGATGAGGTAAAGACCAGCGAACCGGCGTCCGATTTGAGTAATAAAGGAAGCAGTGCCTGGGTGAGCATAAAGGTGGCATTAACGTTGACCTGCATGACGTCCTGCCAGACCTGCGGATTTTGCTCGCGCATTGGGCAAACATCGCCGAGCAATCCGGCGTTATGCAGCACGCCGTCCAGACGCGGGTAATTAACAGCAATACGCTGTGCCAGTTGTTGGCAGTCTTCGGACGTACAGGTCAGCAAATCGAGAAGAAACCATTGCGGCTGGCGTCCTGTCTCTTCGAACATGCTCTGGGCCACCTGACGTAATTTTTCTTCGTTCCGGCTCAGCAGAATGACCGTCGCGCCATAGCGCGCATAAGTTAAAGCGGCTTCACGACCAATGCCGTCGCTGGCGCCTGTCACCAGGATAATACGATCATTGAGTAAATCTTGTTTTGGTTGGTAATGCATGGCTACTCCCCGACGACATCAACAGTCGCGCTGCCAGTGTACTTTATGACTTTGGGGTTTTATGCCTGAAACAGGAGGGCATTTCAATCAGCCTGGGGCGATAACGCCGTAAAATGAATACTTTGTCATACTTTCGCCGCAATAACATCTCTGCGAGACGGCTTAACATGCCTGTTGTAAACTGTGAGCCAAAGCGTTGTTTAACCAAGGTGGGACTCGTGGAATTGTTGTCTGAATATGGTTTGTTTTTGGCGAAAATCGTCACCGTTGTGGTGGCGATTGCGGCTATTGCCGCCATTATTGTCAATGTTGCTCAACGTAATAAACGCCAGCGTGGCGAGTTACGAGTCAACAATCTCAGCGAACAGTATAAGGAGATGAAAGAAGAACTGGCTGCGGCGCTGATGGATCCACATCAGCAAAAACAGTGGCACAAAGCGCAGAAGAAAAAGCACAAGCAAGAAGCGAAGGCAGCGAAAGCAAAAGCCAAACTGGGCGAGGTGGCAGCCGAAAGCAAGCCACGAGTCTGGGTGCTGGATTTCAAGGGCAGCATGGACGCCCATGAAGTGAACGCGCTACGTGAAGAGGTTACTGCGGTACTCGCGGCATTTAAACCGCAGGATCAGGTCGTTCTGCGTCTGGAAAGCCCCGGAGGCATGGTACATGGTTACGGTCTGGCGGCTTCACAGTTGCAGCGCCTACGCGATAAAAATATTCCTTTAACCGTTACGGTAGACAAAGTGGCTGCCAGCGGCGGTTACATGATGGCCTGTGTGGCGGATAAAATTGTTTCAGCGCCGTTTGCAATTGTTGGCTCTATTGGTGTTGTGGCGCAAATGCCCAACTTTAACCGCTTCCTGAAAAGCAAAGATATTGATATCGAACTGCACACTGCCGGGCAGTATAAGCGCACGCTGACAGTGCTGGGTGAAAACACCGAAGAAGGGCGCGAGAAATTCCGCGAAGAACTGAACGAAACGCATCAGTTATTTAAAGATTTTGTGAAGCGTATGCGTCCGTCTCTGGACATTGAAATGGTGGCAACCGGTGAACACTGGTACGGACAACAGGCGGTAGAGAAAGGGCTGGTTGACGAAATCAATACCAGTGATGAAGTGATCCTTAGCCTGATGGAAGGTCGTGAAGTGATCAATGTACGCTATATGCAGCGTAAACGGTTGATCGATCGATTCACTGGCAGCGCGGCAGAGAGCGCCGACCGATTGTTGCTACGCTGGTGGCAACGTGGGCAAAAGCCGTTGATGTAAAAGATAAACGCGAGGATAAAACCTCGCGTTTTGCTTTAATCGACCAGATGGTATTTTTCCGAGAGCACATGGGCCAGGTGTTTGAACATATTAAACACCGCGGTGCTTTTCGCTGTCGGCAATCCTTGTTCATCGAAAAAATAATCGCCGCTAAACACCAGCACGCCATTACGCTGCGTGACGCCGGTGGCTTCAATCCCTGCGAGCGTATCCTCATGCTCACGTATGATTTTGTTAGCCTCTTTCAACAGCGTTTCGCGGTCGATGGGTTGTGTCTCTTTGTTCATTATTTACTCCTTAAACAAGGACATTAGTCTACGCCAGGCATGGCTTGCAGACAAATATACCACGCTGACGGCAAGAGCGCCTTACTGGCAACTTTGGATTTTGCATGCTAATAAAGTTGCGTAACGGATTTTATCAGGTACAGTGTGACGCTTTCGTCAATCTGGCAATAGATTTGCTTGACATTCGACCAAAATTACGTCGTGCTATAGCGCCTGTAGGCCAGACCTGTTAACTCAGTCACCTGAATTATCGTGAACAGAGTCACGACAAGGGGTTGATATCCGCAGAGAGCGAGTCCATATCGGTAACTCGTTGCCAGTGGAAGGTTTATCAATGTGCGACGCATTCCTGGAAGAATCAAATTAGGTAAGGTGAATATGGGTAAAGCTCTTGTCATCGTTGAGTCCCCGGCAAAAGCCAAAACGATCAACAAGTATCTGGGTAGTGACTACGTGGTGAAATCCAGCGTCGGTCACATCCGCGATTTGCCGACCAGTGGCTCAGCTGCCAAAAAGAGTGCCGACTCTACCTCCACCAAGACGGCTAAAAAGCCTAAAAAGGATGAACGTGGCGCTCTCGTCAACCGTATGGGGGTTGACCCGTGGCACAATTGGGAGGCGCACTATGAAGTGTTGCCAGGTAAAGAGAAGGTCGTCTCTGAACTGAAACAACTGGCTGAAAAAGCCGACCACATCTATCTCGCAACCGACCTTGACCGCGAAGGGGAAGCCATTGCATGGCACCTGCGGGAAGTGATTGGTGGTGATGATGCGCGCTATAGCCGAGTGGTATTTAACGAAATTACGAAAAACGCGATTCGTCAGGCATTTAACAAGCCAGGTGAGCTGAATATCGATCGTGTTAATGCCCAGCAGGCGCGTCGCTTTATGGACCGCGTGGTGGGGTATATGGTTTCTCCGCTGCTGTGGAAAAAAATTGCTCGTGGTCTGTCTGCCGGGCGTGTGCAGTCGGTGGCGGTCCGCCTGGTGGTTGAACGTGAGCGTGAAATTAAAGCGTTCGTACCGGAAGAGTTCTGGGAAGTGGATGCCAGCACGACCACGCCATCCGGCGAGGCATTGGCTTTGCAGGTGACTCATCAGAATGACAAACCGTTCCGCCCGGTCAATAAAGAACAAACTCAGGCTGCGGTAAGTCTGCTGGAAAAAGCGCGCTATAGCGTGCTGGAACGTGAAGACAAACCGACCACAAGCAAACCTGGCGCTCCTTTTATTACCTCTACGCTGCAACAGGCTGCCAGCACTCGTCTTGGTTTTGGCGTGAAAAAGACCATGATGATGGCGCAGCGTCTGTATGAAGCAGGCTATATCACTTACATGCGTACTGACTCCACTAACCTGAGTCAGGACGCGGTAAATATGGTTCGCGGTTATATCAGCGATAATTTTGGTAATAAATATCTGCCGGAAAGTCCGAATCAGTACGCCAGCAAAGAAAACTCACAAGAAGCGCACGAAGCAATTCGTCCTTCTGACGTCAATGTGATGGCGGAATCGCTGAAGGATATGGAAGCGGACGCACAGAAACTTTACCAGTTAATCTGGCGTCAGTTTGTTGCCTGTCAGATGACCCCGGCGAAATATGATTCCACCACGCTGACCGTTGGTGCAGGCGATTTCCGCCTGAAAGCACGCGGACGTATTCTGCGCTTTGATGGCTGGACGAAAGTAATGCCTGCGCTGCGTAAAGGCGATGAAGATCGTATTTTACCGGCAGTCGATAAAGGCGACTCTCTGTCGCTTGTTGAACTGACTCCGGCACAGCACTTTACCAAGCCGCCAGCCCGTTTCAGCGAAGCCTCGCTGGTTAAAGAACTGGAAAAACGCGGTATTGGTCGTCCGTCTACCTATGCGTCGATTATTTCGACCATCCAGGATCGCGGCTATGTGCGTGTGGAAAACCGTCGATTCTATGCGGAAAAAATGGGTGAAATCGTAACCGATCGTCTGGAAGAAAATTTCCGCGAATTAATGAATTACGACTTCACCGCGCAGATGGAAAACAGCCTCGACCAGGTGGCAAATCACGAAGCGGAGTGGAAAGCCGTACTGGATCACTTCTTCTCGGATTTCACCCAGCAGCTTGATAAAGCGGAAAAAGATCCGGAAGAGGGCGGTATGCGTCCAAACCAGATGGTTTTGACCAGCATTGATTGCCCTACCTGTGGCCGCAAAATGGGTATTCGTACAGCGAGCACCGGGGTATTCCTTGGCTGTTCTGGCTATGCGCTGCCGCCGAAAGAGCGTTGCAAAACCACCATTAACCTGGTGCCGGAAAACGAAGTACTGAACGTACTGGAAGGCGAAGACGCTGAAACTAACGCCCTGCGCGCCAAACGTCGTTGCCCGAAATGCGGCACGGCGATGGACAGCTATCTCATCGATCCAAAACGTAAGTTGCATGTTTGTGGTAATAACCCAACCTGCGATGGTTACGAGATCGAAGAGGGCGAATTCCGCATTAAAGGTTATGACGGCCCGATCGTTGAGTGTGAAAAATGTGGCTCTGAAATGCACCTGAAAATGGGGCGTTTCGGTAAATACATGGCCTGCACCAACGAAGAGTGTAAAAACACGCGTAAGATTTTACGTAACGGCGAAGTGGCGCCACCGAAAGAAGATCCGGTTCCGCTGCCAGAATTAGCGTGCGAAAAATCGGATGCTTATTTCGTGCTCCGTGACGGCGCTGCTGGAGTGTTCCTGGCTGCCAACACCTTCCCGAAATCTCGTGAAACGCGTGCGCCGCTGGTTGAAGAGCTTTATCGCTTCCGCGACCGTCTACCGGAAAAACTGCGTTATCTGGCGGAGGCTCCGCAGCAAGATCCAGACGGTAATAAGACAATGGTTCGCTTTAGCCGCAAAACTAAACAGCAATATGTCTCTTCGGAAAAAGACGGAAAGGCAACTGGCTGGTCAGCATTTTATGTTGATGGCAAATGGGTTGAAGGGAAAAAATAACCTTTAAGTCTGTCAGGTTTTTATAAACAAAGGGTCGCAAAAGCGGCCCTTTTTCATTGCATATTATTTTTTCTACATACCTATACACTAAAGCTATAAATGATATAGTGGTTATAGTTATCACTTTTTTTATTATTAAATCGTATTAGTCACCCGCCAGGTGTGGCGAAAAAACGATGTTCTGATGGCGTCTAATTGGATGGTTTAACATGAAATTACAACAACTTCGCTATATTGTTGAGGTAGTCAATCATAACCTGAATGTCTCCTCAACGGCTGAAGGACTTTACACATCACAACCCGGGATCAGTAAGCAAGTCAGAATGTTGGAAGATGAACTGGGCATTCAAATTTTTTCCCGTAGCGGTAAGCACCTGACGCAGGTAACCCCCGCAGGGCAGGAAATTATCCGTATTGCTCGTGAAGTGTTGTCAAAGGTCGACGCCATTAAATCGGTAGCCGGTGAACACACCTGGCCTGATAAAGGCTCGCTGTATATTGCCACTACCCATACTCAGGCACGTTATGCGCTGCCAAATGTCATTAAAGGCTTTATCGAGCGTTATCCTCGAGTTTCTTTGCATATGCATCAGGGCTCGCCGACACAAATTGCTGATGCAGTCTCTAAAGGTAATGCTGATTTCGCAATTGCCACGGAAGCCCTGCATTTATATGAAGATTTAGTGATGTTGCCGTGCTACCACTGGAACCGGGCCATTGTGGTAACCCCGGATCATCCTCTGGCGGGCAAAAAGGAAATCACGATTGAAGAACTGGCGCAGTATCCGCTAGTAACCTATACCTTCGGCTTTACCGGCCGTTCCGAACTGGACACAGCGTTTAACCGCGCAGGGCTGACACCGCGTATTGTCTTCACAGCAACTGATGCTGACGTCATTAAAACCTACGTTCGTCTTGGGCTGGGAGTTGGGGTCATTGCCAGCATGGCGGTCGATCCGGTTTCAGACCCCGATCTGGTGCGTGTCGATGCACATGATATCTTCAGCCACAGCACAACTAAAATTGGTTTTCGCCGTAGTACGTTTTTACGCAGCTATATGTATGATTTCATTCAGCGTTTTGCGCCGCATTTAACGCGAGACGTCGTTGATGCCGCCGTAGCACTGCGTTCCAATGAAGAAATTGAAGTCATGTTCAAAGATATCAAATTGCCAGAAAAATAATTACCCACGTTATTTCCGGCATCTTTTTATGTGACAAAGGTGCCGGAATATATTCTCTATTCCTTTTTATTTGTTAGTCGCTCACAATATAAATATCCACAAAATTTTTATGGCAAATCGAGCATAAAGTAGTGTCTATTTATCCGCGTTGCAAACTCCACTCTTCAAATATCTATTTCAGGTCAAAAGATTGAATTATTCACTGGAAACGATTCGTAAATTCGCTGGATTTTTGACTAAAGTTTCATTAGGATTTGTCCTATCATTTGATTAATTATACCAATCGTTTAGCATCTTTCTGATAAGTGATGGCGATTATATGAGGTTAGCAATGCCTTCTGGAAATCAGGACCCCCGCCGGGACCCTGAATTAAAACGCAAAGCCTGGCTTGCGGTATTTCTTGGTTCTGCGCTCTTTTGGGTGGTTGTCGCACTGCTGATTTGGAAAGTGTGGGGATAACTATGGTCGTTCAGGAGCAACATCAGGAGCCGTCACCATTATGTCAGCAGAATGACAATGCAACGGAAACGAAACGGGATTGTTCCGTCGTTATACCCCATAGCTGGAAACTAACACCGCAACAGCAAGCCTTTATAGAGATGTTTGCTGAAGATGATCAGCAGAAACAATAATTATCATCATTTTTGTTCCCCAATATATTAATGAATATAACGGCTTTTATTACACCACAGCAATAACAGGTTGAGTTATCTCAACATAAAGTAATAACTGTTAAGGGTGTAGCCTATGATCACTACAAATACGAAATACTGGTCCTGGATGGGCGCATTTTCTCTGTCGATGCTCTTCTGGGCTGAACTCCTCTGGATCGTTACTCACTGATCCCTGACCCCGCTGCGGCGGGGTTTTCTTTTGCTTTGCCACACGTTTTCTCCTCTTTTATCAATTTGGGTTGTTATCAAATCGTTACGCGATGTTTGTGTTATCTTTAATATTCACCCTGAAGAGAATCAGGGCATCGCAACCCTGTTATTAAGGAGGAGCTATGTCGTCAACCCTACGAGAAGCCAGTAAGGACACGTTGCAGGCCAAAGATAAAACTTACCACTACTACAGCCTGCCGCTTGCTGCCAAATCACTGGGCGATATCACCCGTCTGCCTAAGTCGCTCAAAGTTCTGCTCGAAAACCTGCTGCGCTGGCAGGATGGCAATTCGGTCACCGAAGACGATATTCATGCGCTGGCGGGATGGCTGAAAAATGCCCATGCCGACCGCGAAATTGCCTACCGTCCAGCCAGAGTGCTGATGCAGGATTTTACCGGCGTACCTGCTGTTGTTGATCTTGCGGCGATGCGGGAAGCAGTAAAACGTCTCGGTGGCGATACCGCGAAGGTGAATCCACTCTCACCAGTCGATCTGGTGATTGACCACTCGGTTACCGTCGATCGCTTTGGCGATGATGAGGCATTTGAGGAAAACGTACGCCTGGAAATGGAGCGCAACCACGAGCGTTATGTATTTCTGAAATGGGGGCAGCAGGCGTTCAGTCGTTTTAGCGTTGTGCCACCAGGCACTGGGATTTGCCACCAGGTGAACCTCGAATATCTCGGCAAAGCGGTGTGGAGTGAATTGCAGGAGGGGGAGTGGATTGCTTATCCGGATACGCTCGTTGGCACCGACTCGCACACGACCATGATCAACGGTCTTGGTGTGTTAGGCTGGGGCGTTGGTGGAATTGAAGCGGAAGCGGCGATGTTAGGTCAGCCAGTTTCCATGCTTATTCCTGATGTGGTGGGCTTTAAACTCACCGGTAAACTGCGTGAAGGCATTACCGCCACCGACCTGGTGCTGACCGTTACTCAGATGCTACGTAAACATGGCGTAGTAGGTAAATTCGTCGAATTTTACGGTGATGGTCTGGATTCACTGCCACTGGCGGATCGTGCAACCATTGCCAATATGTCGCCGGAATATGGTGCGACCTGCGGCTTCTTCCCAATCGACGCTGTCACTCTCGATTACATGCGGTTAAGCGGCCGTAGTGAAGACCAGGTTGAACTGGTTGAGAAATATGCTAAAGCGCAGGGGATGTGGCGGAACACAGGTGATGAACCGGTGTTTACCAGTACGCTTGAATTGAATATGAACGACGTAGTCGCTAGTCTTGCCGGTCCAAAGCGTCCACAAGATCGTATTGCGCTGCCTGATGTGCCAAAAGCTTTTGCCGCCAGTAATGAACTGGAAGTCAACGCCACGCATAAAGATCGCCAGCCGGTCGATTATGTTATGAACGGGTATCAGTATCAGTTGCCTGATGGTGCGGTGGTTATTGCTGCGATAACGTCGTGTACCAATACCTCTAACCCCAGCGTGCTGATGGCGGCCGGATTACTGGCGAAAAAAGCCGTCACCTTGGGGCTGAAACGACAACCGTGGGTCAAAGCGTCTCTCGCGCCTGGCTCGAAAGTGGTTTCTGACTATCTGGCAAAAGCCAAACTGACGCCGTATCTTGATGAACTGGGTTTTAACCTTGTGGGCTATGGTTGTACCACCTGTATTGGTAACTCTGGTCCGTTGCCCGATCCTATCGAAACCGCGATCAAAAAGGGCGATTTAACCGTTGGCGCGGTACTGTCTGGCAACCGTAACTTTGAAGGACGTATTCATCCGCTGGTTAAAACCAACTGGTTGGCTTCTCCGCCGCTGGTGGTTGCCTATGCACTAGCGGGCAATATGAATATCAACCTGGCTTCCGAACCTCTGGGGCACGATCGTAAAGGCGATCCGGTATATCTGAAAGATATCTGGCCATCGACTCAAGAGATTGCTCGCGCTGTTGCGCAAGTCTCCACTGAAATGTTCCGTAAGGAGTACGCGGAAGTTTTCGAAGGGACTGCGGAGTGGAAGGAGATTAAGGTTGTACGATCAGATACCTACGGATGGCAGGATGATTCGACCTACATTCGCTTATCGCCTTTCTTTGATGAAATGCAGGCAACCCCTGCGCCAGTGGAAGATATTCACGGTGCGCGAATTCTGGCAATGCTGGGGGATTCGGTTACCACTGACCATATCTCTCCGGCAGGCAGCATTAAGCCTGATAGTCCCGCGGGTCGATATCTACAAGGTCGTGGTGTTGAGCGTAAAGATTTTAACTCCTACGGTTCGCGTCGTGGTAACCATGAAGTGATGATGCGTGGCACGTTCGCCAATATTCGCATTCGTAACGAAATGGTGCCTGGTGTTGAAGGGGGGATGACGCGCCATCTACCAGGCAATGATGTTATCTCTATTTATGATGCGGCGATGCGCTATCAGCAAGAGAAAACACCGCTGGCGGTAATTGCCGGGAAAGAATATGGGTCAGGTTCGAGTCGAGACTGGGCGGCAAAAGGCCCGCGTCTGCTCGGTATTCGCGTGGTGATTGCAGAATCGTTTGAACGTATTCATCGTTCGAATTTAATCGGCATGGGTATTTTGCCGCTGGAGTTCCCGCAAGGGGTGACGCGTAAATCGTTAGGGCTGACGGGGGAAGAGAAGATTGATATTGCCGATCTGCAAAATCTGCAACCTGGCGCTACGGTTTCTGTGACAGTAACGCGAGCTGATGGTGTGCAGGACGTTGTGCCGTGCCGTTGTCGCATCGACACTGCAACAGAATTAACCTATTACCAGAACGACGGTATTTTGCATTATGTCATTCGTAATATGTTGAAGTAATTCAACTTTAGTTGCCGGATGTGGATTATCCGGCAAATATATTAAGTCTGTAGCGAACAGGGTTATTTGTTGAACAAATGGCCCATTTTCTCGGCTTTAGTATCGAGATAGTGTTCATTATTTGGGTTACGGCCAACAATCAACGGCACGCGTTCAACAATGTTGATACCCGCTTCGGTCAGAATTTCGACTTTTTTCGGGTTGTTGGTTAACAGACGGACTTCATTAACGCCCAGTAACTTGAACATGTCGGCGCAGAGGGTGAAATCACGTTCATCAGCGGCGAAACCTAACTGATGATTGGCCTCTACAGTATCGTAACCTTGATCCTGTAACGCATAAGCACGGATTTTATTCAACAAACCGATGTTACGTCCTTCCTGACGGTGGTACAGCAAAATACCACGGCCTTCTTCGGCAATATGCGTCAATGCCGCTTCAAGCTGGAAGCCGCAATCGCAGCGCAAGCTGAACAGGGCATCACCGGTCAGACACTCAGAATGGACGCGTGCCAGGACAGGAGTATGTCCTGAAATGTCGCCATAAACTAACGCGACATGATCGTGTCCGGTTGCCAGTTCTTCAAATCCCACCATCAGGAAATCGCCCCATGGGGTTGGCAGTTTGGCTTCTGCCACACGTTTAAGCTGCATGAAATTCTCCAGATAATGCTGGTTCTGTATTGGCTTATTTTGCCATAACGCGAAGGGGTTCTCCTAATCACGACGCGCCAATCGTTCACTGAATGGCACAAATCTGTCAATTTTTACTGGAGCAGGCATTTTCAGTTATGATTGTGGGAATTATAAAAAGGAGAGGCCATGCGTTCGATTGCCAGACGTACCGCAGTGGGAGCTGCACTATTACTTGTAATGCCGGTAGCTGTATGGATTTCTGGCTGGCGTTGGCAACCAGGAGATCAAAGTTGGCTGTTAAAAGCGGCCTTTTGGATCACTGAAACCGTTACTCAGCCCTGGGGCGTCATTACACATCTGATTTTATTCGTTTGGTTTCTCTGGTGTCTGCGTTTTCGCCTCAAAGCCGCAATTATGCTGTTTACCATTCTGGCTGCGGCGATCCTCATTGGACAAGGCGTGAAATCCTGGATAAAAGATAAAGTTCAGGAGCCGCGCCCCTTTGTGATATGGCTGGAAAAAACACATCATATTCCGGTTGAGGAGTTCTACACTTTAAAACGTGCGGAACGCGGAAGTTTAGTGAAAGAACAGTTGGCTGCAGAAAATAATATACCGGGCTATTTACGCTCTCACTGGCAGAAAGAGACGGGTTTTGCCTTTCCTTCCGGTCACACGATGTTTGCTGCCAGTTGGGCGCTGCTGGCCGTTGGGTTACTGTGGCCGCGTCGGCGAACATTCACCATTGCACTCTTGCTGGTTTGGGCCACGGGAGTCATGGGAAGCCGTCTGCTACTCGGGATGCATTGGCCGCGTGATTTGGTGGTGGCTACATTGATTTCGTGGGCGCTGGTGGCGGTGGCAACCTGGCTTGCACAACGAATTTGTGGGCCATTAACACCACCGCCGGAAGAAAATCGTGAGATAGCGCAACGAGAAGAAGAAAGTTAACGCTGGTTGATTTTCTGATTTTCGCCCTTAAATCACCAACAATGCACGTAGTTGCCATTTCGCAGTCGGCGTGAAAATGGTACTTTAAAGGGCTATTGCGGTAAGTTGACCATAATTTATGCGCTCTAACCACATAACGGGAAGTAATGTGAAATATTTACTCATTTTCTTATTGGTGTTGGCGATTTTCGTGATTTCGGTCACGTTAGGTGCGCAGAACGATCAACAGGTGACGTTTAACTATCTGTTAGCGCAAGGGGAGTATCGTATCTCTACTTTGCTGGCGGTATTGTTTGCTGCGGGTTTTGCTATCGGTTGGTTAATTTGCGGACTGTTCTGGCTGCGAGTTCGTGTTTCTCTGGCGCGTGCTGAACGTAAAATAAAGCGACTGGAAAACCAGCTTTCACCCGCGACTGATGTGGCGGTAGCGCCGCATGCGTCAGTGGCGAAGGAATAACCTTCTATGCTGGAGTTGTTGTTTCTGCTTTTGCCTGTAGCCGCTGCCTATGGCTGGTATATGGGCCGCAGAAGTGCGCAACAAAACAAGCAAGATGAAGCCAATCGCCTGTCACGTGATTACGTGGCGGGGGTTAACTTTCTGCTTAGCAATCAACAAGATAAGGCGGTGGACCTGTTCCTCGATATGCTCAAAGAGGACACCGGCACCGTTGAAGCCCACCTTACGCTCGGAAACTTGTTCCGATCCCGTGGCGAAGTCGATCGCGCAATTCGCATCCACCAAACCTTAATGGAAAGCGCCTCGCTGACCTATGAACAGCGCCTGTTGGCAATTCAGCAACTGGGTCGTGATTACATGGCTGCCGGATTGTACGATCGTGCGGAAGATATGTTTAATCAATTGACTGATGAAACTGACTTCCGTGTTGGCGCTTTGCAACAACTCCTGCAAATCTACCAGGCCACCAGTGAATGGCAAAAGGCGATCGATGTCGCCGAACGTTTGGTTAAACTGGGTAAAGATAAACAGCGGGTCGAAATAGCTCATTTCTATTGTGAATTAGCTCTTCAATACATTGCCAGCGAAGATCTCGATCGTGCCATGACGTTGCTGAAAAAAGGGGCGGCGGCCGACAAAAACAGCGCGCGCGTATCCATCATGATGGGGCGTGTTTTTATGGCCAAAGGCGAGTATGGCAAAGCGGTCGAAAGCCTGCAACGCGTTATTTCTCAGGACAGAGAACTGGTCAGCGAAACGCTGGAAATGCTGCAAACCTGCTATCAGCAGTTGGGTAAAACTGACGAATGGGCAGAGTTTCTCCAGCGAGCGGTGGAAGAAAATACGGGTGCTGATGCTGAACTGATGCTTGCTGACATCATTGAATCGCGTGACGGGAGCGATGCAGCTCAGGTTTACATTACGCGGCAGTTGCAACGTCATCCAACCATGCGCGTGTTCCACAAATTGATGGATTACCACCTCAATGAAGCGGAAGAAGGGCGTGCAAAAGAGAGCCTGATGGTGCTGCGCGATATGGTTGGTGAGAAGGTACGCAGTAAGCCGCGTTATCGCTGCCAGAAGTGTGGTTTTACCGCTTATACCCTTTACTGGCATTGTCCGTCCTGTCGGGCCTGGTCGACCATTAAACCAATTCGTGGTCTGGACGGTCTGTAGTTTTTAAAAAAAATCAACTTTAGTTACAACATACTAATGGTTGTTATCAACAAATGTGCTTCGGTAACGCCTGCATAAAAAAGCCTGACAGGGGAGAAATCGCAACTGTTAATTTTTTATTTCCACGGGTAGAATGCACGCCGTTTACCTTTTTCGCGCCACTTCCGGTGCCCATCATCAAGAAGGTCTGGTCATGACGTTAACTGCTTCATCTTCTTCCCGCGCTGTTACGCGTTCTCCCGTCGTTGTTGCCCTTGATTATAATAATCGTGATGCTGCGCTGGCATTTGTCGAAAAAATCGACCCACGCGATTGTCGTCTGAAAGTTGGCAAAGAGATGTTTACGCTGTTTGGGCCACAGTTTGTCCGTGAACTGCAAGAGCGTGGTTTTGATATCTTCCTTGACCTGAAATTTCACGACATTCCCAACACAGCAGCGCACGCCGTGGCTGCAGCGGCTGACTTAGGTGTGTGGATGGTGAATGTTCATGCCTCTGGCGGGGCGCGTATGATGACCGCTGCTCGTGAGGCGCTGGTTCCGTTTGGCAAAGACGCGCCGTTGTTAATAGCGGTAACTGTGCTGACTAGCATGGAATCAAGCGATCTGGCGGATCTCGGCGTGACACTGTCACCAGCGGATTATGCAGAGCGTCTGGCGGCGCTGACACAAAAATGTGGTCTTGATGGCGTGGTGTGTTCTGCCCAGGAAGCCGTTCGTTTTAAACAAGCGTTTGGTCAGGACTTCAAACTGGTTACGCCGGGTATTCGTCCGCAGGGGAGTGATGCTGGAGACCAGCGCCGCATTATGACGCCAGAACAGGCGCTGGCAGCTGGGGTTGATTATATGGTGATTGGTCGCCCGGTGACGCAATCTGCGGATCCAGCGCAAACGCTGAAAGCGATCAACGCCTCGTTACAGCGGAGTGCATAATGAGTGATTCCAACAGCCGTCTGGTCTATTCAACGGAGACTGGACGTATCGATGAACCGAAAGTGGCCCCTTTACGCCCTAAAGGTGATGGCGTTGTGCGTATTCAACGTCAAACCAGCGGCCGTAAAGGTAAGGGTGTTTGCCTGATTACTGGTGTTGATCTCGATGAAGCTGAACTGATAAAGCTAGCGGCAGAACTGAAGAAAAAATGCGGCTGCGGAGGGTCAGTAAAAGAAGGAATTATCGAAATTCAGGGTGATAAGCGTGATTTATTAAAATCAATGCTTGAAGCGAAAGGCATGAAGGTAAAACTCGCCGGCGGTTAACAAAAAAAGCCACGAAAATATTCCGTGGCTTTCGTTTATTTTACTGTGTGTATTATTCAGTTATTTCGTACTGAACAGAGTTAAGCGTATTATAATTGCGAGTCGCTAATCGACATTTATTTACGATTATTTACCGACCTGGTGACCGATAATACCACCGACTGCCGCACCGCCTAACGTACCCAGCGTGCTGCCATCAGTCAGTACTGCACCACCTAAAGCACCTGCACCCGCACCGATTGCGGTATTACGATCTCGTTTAGACCAGTTAGAACAGGCACTCAGAGACATAGCCAGCGTAATCGCCAGAACAGCCGCGGTCATTTTTTTGCTCGTTACAAACATAATACTCTCTCCTGAATTTATGATTCACGGAAGTAAGCTCTCTTTAACTATAATAGTTAAGACGCTTTCTGAAAAAGTTATTTTCCGTGAAATCCTCTCGCGCAGGGTTATATCACGCAGGTGACAGTCACTTCCTGTTATATCGCTAATGTTAAGTTTACAACTTTGAAGTTTTAAGGACAGGTAAATAGTCTTAATTAACAGCCAGGAATCATCTTAGAGCGGATGATTTGCGAAAGTGCAAATCATCCGTAGAGGAGGGGAAATTAATTGTCGACGACGTGAACTGTCAGTCTATTATGCTCAAGATGCAACAGGTGGCTGGCAGGTATCTTCGAGTCGGTAATGACCCGTTTGATTTTCTCAACAGGGCCGATGGAGTAAGAATGTACGGCACCAAATTTTGAGCTGTCCGTCAGAACTATTGCTTCGCACTCTTTTTCCAACACTGCATTGACTACGTCGGTACGCATCATGTCGCGTCCAGTAAATCCAGTTTCAGGTTGCCAGCCATCAATACCAATAAATGCCTTACTGAAATGAACCTGCTGGATACACTGACGTGTCAGAGGGCCAACCATGCTTTCGCTTTTTTTCTGGTACACGCCACCAAGTAAAATGACTTCACAGGGGGCGTCTTTCAACAAATGCGCAATGTAGCTGCTAACCGTAATGATGGTAACATCTTTCTTCTGTTCGCCTAACGTGCGAGCCAGAAGGGCATTGCTGCTGCCATTTTCAATAAAGATAGTTTCACCTGACTGAACCAGAGCAGCCGCAAACTCGGCAAGTTCACGCTTCAGCGTATAATTACTCATCATCCTGGTTTCAACATCATCGCTATCAAGCGAAACTGCAAAACCATGCGCGCGGCGCAGATAACTCAGTTTTTCGAGGGTGTTGAGATCCTGGCGAATAGTAACTTCAGAAACACCAGTGGTTTTTGCCAGTTCGGTTACGCTAACCTGACCCTGGTCAATGACCATCTGTAGAATTGTTTGTTGTCGGGAATTCATCGCTGTAATTCTTATAACGTTATAATATTCAATAAAAAAGCTGACGCGCCTGGCATCCTTTTCTGCTAAATGGAAAGCCTGAAAGCACGACTGTTAAATCTCCCACGGTGCCTTCGGGATGTCTGGCGTAGATGCAGCAACCTGGCGCAAGAGTTCTGCTTTTAGTATCTCGAGATTATGGATCGCAGAGTGGTGATCGCCCGCCACAAGGATATCTAACACAATATCAATACGTTCGGCAACGCGCTGGGCATCAAATTCAGACATGAGGGTATCCTTATGGCAAATAAAGGCAAAAATGAATAATGCAAAAATTGCCACTAAAAGAGAAGCGTATAGTGGCAAAGGCCAATTTTCATTCGAGAAAATGATGTGTGATAAGATTATATATCGCTAATTATATACATTCGTCTCTTTATAAGCGTTTCAGGTAACGTTTAAACCAACGTTCAAAGGCCACGGCAGGCATTGGTTTGGCAAACAAAAATCCTTGCCTCTCATTGATGCCGTTTTTGGTTAAAAAGGCATCTTCTTTTTTGCTTTCCACGCCTTCGGCGATGACTTGCAGATTCAATGCCTGTGCGACGGCGACAATCGCACGCACTAATGACTGCGAGACAGGTTGTTTGTGAATATTACGGACAAAAGCCTGGTCAAGTTTAATGGCATCGATGGGAAAACGGGCCAGTTGCGAAAGCGAAGAGTAACCGGTGCCAAAATCATCCAAATGCACTTGCGCGCCTAACTGACTAAATTGCTGAATGACGGAGAGGGCGAGTTCATCATTTTCTATCAGACAGCTTTCAGTTAACTCGATATCAATAGGGCAGTATTCAAAATTCAGTTCTTGAAGAACCTGCTTCAGATCGGTAAAAAGAGTTTGATCGGCAAACTGGCGAGCAGAGATGTTCACCGCTACCCGCAGATTAATGCCTTTATCACGCCATTTCGCCACCTGACGCACCACATCGAGAATCACCCAACGTCCTAATGGAACAATTAGCCCAGACTCTTCTGCATAGGAAATAAAGTCTAACGGGGGAATGAGTCCGCGTTCAGGCGACTGCCAGCGCACCAACGCTTCCAGGCTTCGAACTTCACCGCGCCAGGTGATTTTTGGTTGATAATGAATAACTAACTGATCGTTTTCCAGCGCTTTACGCAGGTTGGTATCAAGCCAAAGATATTCGAAAACACGTTGGTTCATTTCTGGCGAAAAAACACAGAACTGTCCGCGCCCACCTTCTTTTGCGGTGTACATTGCGGTGTCGGCATGGCGAATAATGGCTGCGCTGTCCATACCATGTTGTGGCGAAAGTGAAATACCGACGGAACAGCCAGTATAAACTTCAATTAAACCAATACGGAAGGGTTGGCGAAGCCGGGTTAAAATACGTGATGCCATCGCTTCCAGTGCGCTTTGTGATGTATTGGGTGCCAGCACCAGAAACTCATCCCCGCCAGGACGCGCCAGCACCTGATCCTGTTCAAGGCAGCTTAAAATGGCCAGTGACACCTCACGTAACAACTGGTCGCCAAATAAATGCCCGTAAGCGTCGTTTACCTTTTTAAAATTGTCTAAATCAAGATATACAACACCAACCTTACAGTCGTTAGCTTGATCAATGGCATGATCGATTAACGCCTGCATGGCGTTACGATTCGGTAGTCCAGTGATGCTGTCGGTATTTGCCAGTATGCGAAGTCGTTCCTGGGCGCGACGCTCTTCGGTAATATCGGTGCCGGAACAGATTAAATAGATCTCATTTTTGCCGCTACCGCTGTGCACAAATTTGTTGCGAAACAGAAATAGCCGTTGACCGTTGCGCGTTGGTATCCAGAGCTCAATTTCATAAGCATTACCACTGCGAAAAAAGCCTCGGTTATTGCGGCTGGATGCCGCAGCTTCACGACGACTCATAAATAGCTTAAATACGCTTTGCCCAATGACATCGTGCTCTTTGAAACCTGTGTATTCTTCACATAATCGATTAAACCGTTGGATATTTCCCCGGCTGTCAAGAATGACTATCGCGGAATGAGCTTCAGACACTACCTGTTCAGCAAAAGAAAGCCCATGCGATAAATCGCGGGCTACTGCAAGTGTGTCATGCCATGCAGACGCGTTGCCGCCCCATTCGCGCTTATTGATTTTTCGTCCAACCAGATGCACAGAAAGATCGCTCTCATTGACGGTCAGACTCATCATCAGGCTGGAAGTGATGACCGTCATTTCCCTGATGCGAGCAGCCTGTTCAGCAGTTAACTGCAAAGTACGTTCAGGTTCTGTGGTTTCGGTGGTGGAAAAGCGCAAAACATCGCTGCTTTCCGATAAACGCCAGTATGGATTGTGCGATCCGAGAAAGTTGTACAACGTTGTGGACTCCCTAACTGTTTTCATGAAGCGTGTCTTCCGGTTAACAGCGGAGTTCGCGATTAAAAGAAAGGTCCAACATGAATTACATAAAATTAGCGACGGCTAAACGTATTGTTTTATTTATATATTTATTTGTAATCCAGTTTTGGAAAAACGCCAGTTTACAAACGAAAGTCTGTGAAAAAAGTCTGGGGGGATAAAAACGAATGCGGAGACGAGTAAAGTAAACGGCCCATCCGTAATGAATGGGCCGGAAAAGAATATTACGCTACCGGACGAGCAATAATGCTGCGAGTTTCCATACGAACTTCGGCAATAGTGACGTCGATAACATCGGTTACCTTGTAAACCGTTTCACCTTTAATTTGCACGGTGCCATTTTCCTGACTGCAAACCAGTTCGTCGCGTACGGCGTGTAAGAATGGCGCAGGAATAAAAGCGATAGCGCCATTATCAACCAGACGCACACGCATGCCGCCACGGCTGATATCGACAATTTCCGCCGCAAAACGGGTGTCGGTCCCGGCTTTGTCTTTCAGGAAACGGGCGTATAACCAATCACCGACATCACGTTCCGCCATCCTGTTGAGACGACGACGCTCGGCCATTTGAACGGTGATCTCATCCTGCGGACGCGTCGCCGTTTCGCCTTTGATGACCGCTTTCAGCAGACGATGGTTGATCATGTCGCCATACTTACGGATTGGTGAGGTCCAGGTGGCATACGCTTCCAGACCGAGGCCAAAGTGAGGGCCTGGCTCAGTGCTGATTTCGGCAAAGGACTGGAAACGACGAATACGGCTGTCGAGGAAACCGGTTGGTTGCGCATCCAGTTCGCGACGCAGCTTGCAGAAACCATCCAGCGTGAGCACTTCTTCAGCATCGACATGCAGACCGTGCGTTTTTAGCAATGCTGCCAGCGCTTCAGCATTTGCCGGATCAAAGCCCATATGCACGTTATAGATACCAAAACCGAGCTTATCGCGCAGTACGCGGGCAGCACAAATGTTAGCAGCAATCATCGCTTCTTCGACGATACGGTTGGCAATACGACGAGGCTCGGCGACGATATCCAGCACTTCACCTTTTTCACCGAGAATAAAACGGTAATCCGGGCGATCTTTAAACACCAGTGCATGGTTATGGCGCCACTCGCCGCGACGCTGGCAAATTTGCGCCAGAAGGCGAATTTGTTCGGCAATGGCCTCACTTTCTGGCTGCCAGTCGCCGGTGTTTTCCAGCCAGTCGGAAACCTGGTCATAAACCAGTTTCGCTTTGGACTCGATAGTCGCGGCAAAGAACTCGATATTGTCTTCAATGGTGCCATCTGCGGAGAGCGTCATCCGACACGCCATTACCGGGCGAACTTCATTGGCGCGCAGTGAGCAGAGATCGTCGGAAAGCTCACGCGGCAGCATTGGGATGTTGAAACCTGGCAGATAGTTGGTGAATGCACGAACTTTTGCCGCTTTGTCCAGTTTGCTACCTTCTGCAATCCACGCGGTTGGATCGGCAATCGCCACGATCAGTTGCAGTTTGTCATCCGGGAGCGCCTTCGCGAAGAGGGCGTCATCCATATCTTCCGTGCTGGCGCTATCGATGGTGACAAAATCCAGTGCAGTCAGATCTTCGCGCACCAGACCTTCGTCGAGCATTTCAGTAGCAACGCCGTTCGGCGCTTCTTTTTCCAGGTTATGACGCGCCAGAGTTACCCACCACGGCACGAAGTGATCGTCGCCAAAAGTGATGTACTGCGTGAGTTCTGCATAGAAAGAACGATCGCCTTTCAATGGATGACGGCGCATTTCGGCAACTGCCCAGTCGCCTTCTTTAAATTCATGTGTCAGGCCACGGGCTGCGCGGCAAGGAATGGCATCTTTCAATAATGGATGATCAGGGACAATGGCCAGACGGTCATTCTTGCCCTGAACTTTACCCACGAAGCGGGTTAGAAAAGGTTCAACCAGCTCTTCTGGTTCGGCAGATTCACGATCTTTTTCGCTGTGGATGACTGCGATAATTCTGTCGCCATGCATCACTTTTTTCATTTGCGGCGGCGGAATGAAATAACTTTTCTGTGCATCGACTTCCAGGAAGCCAAAGCCTTTTTCAGTGGCTTTTACCACCCCTTCAGCGCGGGGCGTCTGGGAATGCAGTTGCTGTTTAAGCTGCGCTAGCAGCGGGTTGTCCTGAAACATAATTGTCTATTTTGGTGGCCATTAGAGCGGCTGACAGTTTTACGCGATTCTGTCTGACGCAGCAAGGTTAATATGTTTCACCCAACGCGATTTTTAAGCGATTGATCCAGCCACAAAGCCCGCTCCATACCAACAAATTAATAACCTGTGTTGATGATATTTCGTGTTCGAGTAATGGGCTGAACTGGGCGGCGCTAAAGCGATCGGGTGCTCGGGTCAGCCATTGTATCGCCTGAACGGTAGCGCGCTCAACACAATGGCTATCAGCCCACCGATTAATTTCATTTTCGCCCTGACGTAGAATGAGGATTGCCTCTTTATATTCTGCTGTTGAATATGTTTGGCTAGCGAAGCAAGCGGCGCTGCCATTAATCCGCGCGGTTAACAACGTCGCAAGTTGATGGTTGGTTTTGGCGCTAACCAATGTGCTGGCGAATAGCTCCTCAAGGCGTGAAAGTAGAGCTGGGTGAAGATTGAGTATTTCGGTCAGTTGGCTGAGTTCAACCGACGAACTATTCACCGCATCTTCACATGATTTTTCTACGGCGTAGCAGGTACGCCAGCGAGTTGATTCATTCGCAAATAGTGATGCATCGGCGTAGTTTTGCATCTCCGGACCGGGTAGCCAACGAACTGGTTGCTCAAGATAAGCCTGCAATGAGGCAATCACTCGCGCCTGAAAACCGACAAAGCCAATAATTTGGTTAATGAACACACAGTCCCAGGCGGTAAGGCCGACATCTTTAAGATGCTCACGGGATCGACCGTCGATAATAGATGGAGAGAAGGCCAGTTGGCGGGCATATTGTGTGATTTGCGCCAGCCGATGATTACTTTCCCTGGAGGAATCCGGTCCGGGAAGTGGTGTCAGGCGCGCGGAATAGTAGTTGCACAACCGCTGGACGCCGCAGACCTGGGCAACAGTCAGAGCTGTAGACAGGCGTTCATAAGCGGTGAATGTCTGCAAGCGGGTCACGGCCAGCTGATCCGGGAACAATGTTCCAGCGAGTGCACGTGCGGGTGCCAGCCATGACTGAAAGGGGGCCAGCGTTTGTTCCTCAAGAATCACGTCGAGCAAAAAAGGGTCGTTGACCTTTGCGGCTTCGGGTACAAGTGGCAGAACGTTATGCTCTGAAGTGCTGGATTGGATTTCATGATACCAATGGCTTTTTCCTGAACTGTGGCGTTGTTCCATGGGCGCTCCTTGGTCATAACGGAAATCGTTATCCTGACGCAAGGCGGGAAGGGGAGAAAGACGGATCGGCGATAACAAATATCAGAAAGGTATAACAGAGAAAACGGGCGGCAGAACGCCGCCCATCTTGACCAACAGAACGATTATTTCAGTTCCAGTTCGTTCATTGCAGCGATGCTGAAACCGCCGTCAACGTGGACCACTTCACCGGAGATACCGGCAGAGAGATCGGAGCACAGGAACGCTGCGGAGTTACCCACATCTTCGATGGTAACGGTACGACGAATCGGCGTAACGGCTTCGCAGTGCGCCAGCATTTTACGGAAGTCTTTGATGCCGGAAGCGGCCAGCGTACGGATCGGACCTGCGGAAATGGCGTTAACACGCACACCTTCCGGCCCCATTGCGTTGGCCATATAGCGCACGTTAGCTTCCAGAGACGCTTTTGCCAGACCCATAACGTTGTAGTTCGGGATAGCGCGCTCAGCGCCCAGATAGGAAAGGGTCAGCAGAGCAGAGCCCGGATTCAGCATGGAGCGGCAAGCTTTTGCCATTGCAACGAAGCTGTAGGAGCTAATGTCGTGGGCAATTTTGAAGCCTTCACGAGTTACGGCATTAACATAGTCGCCATCCAGCTGATCGCCAGGTGCAAAACCAATAGAGTGTACGAAACCGTCAAATTTCGGCCAAACTTTACCCAGTTCAGCGAACATGGTGTCGATGCTGGCATCTTCGGCAACATCGCACTGCAGAACGATGTCAGAACCTAATTGAGCGGCAAATTCTTCTACGCGGCCTTTCAGTTTGTCGTTCTGGTAGGTGAATGCCAGTTCAGCTCCTTCGCGGTGCATCGCCTGAGCGATACCGTAGGCGATGGACAGTTTGCTGGCAACACCGGTTACCAGAATGCGCTTACCGGAAAGAAAACCCATAGCTTTAATCCTTATTGTTGATGCTTGTTGTGCCTGAAAATCAGGCGATTCGTCGTTTTAGTAAACAGTACGAACAGATAAACGGTTATTATAATCAACCTGGCTGTGGGTGGCTATAGTTGCGCTTTCTGTACCGGAGAGAATCAGCAGTCCAGAGCATTTTGCGACGCCTGCGAGGGGCCGATTGTGGAAATATCTTATAGCGTCTGGCTTTAAAACTATTCGTATTACTTCCGGTAAGTTTGATGATAAAACAGACGCGGATTTATCAGGTCCGGCGTTTGTTGTGTCATCGACGATTAATAATCTGGCGACAACAAGTCGCGGTCTTATCTCTGACAAATAGCCCCCAATTTAATATTGTCAACTATCTTCACAGAATCTCCACAATCTCTTCATTATCAGAATATACACCATGAATGAGATAAAAATACTTTCCCTCACTTTGGAGAAATGTATAATTGGCAAAAATGAGAATGATCGTTCTCACTAAGTGAAAGGACAGGAGACAGAAATGACCAGCAAGCTGGAGATACGTCACAAACAGCGTCAGGATGAAATCATCAACGCCGCCCGTCGGTGTTTTCGTCGTTGCGGTTTTCACGCCGCCAGTATGTCGCAAATTGCCAGCGAAGCTCAGCTTAGCGTGGGTCAGATATATCGTTACTTCGCCAATAAAGACGCCATTATTGAAGAGATGGTTCGCCGTATCATCGACTTTCGTATTGCCCAGATGGACATTGACGCGCGTACCGATCACTTCCCGGAAGTTCTTGCTTTGCGGAAATCCTTAAATGAGGACGACGACGCGTTGATGCTGGAAGTGGCTGCAGAAGCCACACGCAACCCACGGGTGATGGCGATGCTCGAGGAAGCTGACGCCAGAATGTTCGCTAACGGTTGTGCACATATGAAAAGAATGCATCCCCATCTTAGCGATGAGCACATTCGTTGCTGCGTTGAAGTGCTTGCCACCATGATGGAAGGTACGGTTTATCGTCGCTTAACACCGCAAAAAAGCGATCCCCAACGTCTGCAAAAAATATATCAGGACATTGTTAGTATGTTGATAAATTAATAAGAAAAGAATTAACCGATAGTGGGGGATATTAATCCCCCTTATTTCATTGCGAAATTCATTTCGCGATGCGGGTTCGTTATATCTGAATATCCCTGACATATCCTCATTAATTTTAATGGGGAGGGTATTGTTCACCCTGGAGAAAATAATGAAGTATATAGCAACGTCTGTAGTGGCAATGCTACTCTTATCTGGTTGTGATAATACGCAAAATAACAATTCATCCCCGTCGGAAACAGAAGTGGGCGTTGTTACGCTCAAATCTCAACCGGTTTCGGTAGTCAGTGAATTAACCGGGCGCACCAGTGCGGCACTCAGTGCTGAAGTACGTCCGCAGGTTGGGGGAATTATCCAGAAACGCCTATTTACTGAAGGCGATTTGGTTAAGGCTGGACAACCATTGTACCAAATTGATGCGGCCAGTTATCGGGCGGCATGGAATGAAGCCCGGGCAGCATTACAACAGGTACAGGCACTGGTAAAAGCCGATTGCCAGAAAGCGCAGCGTTATGCCCGACTGGTGAAAGATAACGGTGTCTCACAACAGGATGCTGATGATGCTCAGTCTACCTGCGCACAAGATAAAGCCAGTGTTGAAGCGAAAAAAGCCGCACTGGAAACCGCGCGCATTAATCTTGACTGGACCACGGTAACCGCGCCGATTTCGGGGCGTATTGGCATTTCGTCGGTGACCCCTGGCGCACTGGTGACCGCGTCGCAGGATACGGCGTTAACGACTATTCGTGGTCTGGATACAATGTATGTCGACCTCACTCGCTCAAGTGTCGATTTATTACGTCTGCGCAAACAGTCACTGGCGACCAACAGTGACACCATGAGCGTCTCACTTATTCTGGAAGATGGCACAACCTACAGCGAAAAAGGGCGTCTGGAACTCACCGAAGTCGCTGTGGATGAGTCTACCGGCTCGGTGACATTACGGGCGATTTTCCCCAATCCACAACAACAGTTATTACCAGGCATGTTTGTTCGCGCTCGTGTCGATGAAGGCGTGATGGAAGACGCTATTCTCGCGCCTCAACAGGGCGTCACGCGCGATGCTAAAGGCAATGCAACTGCGCTGGTGGTGAATAAAGACAATAAAGTAGAGCAGCGAACGCTCGAAACGGGAGAAACGTATGGTGATAAATGGCTGGTGCTGAACGGCCTGCATGACGGCGACCGACTGATTGTTGAAGGTTCCGCCAAAGTAACTTCAGGGCAGACCGTCAAGGCTGTTGAAGTTCAGGCTAATGGAGGCAACGCCTGATGTTTTCGCGCTTTTTTGTTCGCCGTCCGGTCTTTGCCTGGGTTATCGCCATTTTGATTATGTTGGCGGGTATTCTGGCCATTCGCACATTACCCGTCGCGCAATATCCTGACGTTGCGCCGCCGACCATAAAAATTTCAGCCACTTATACCGGTGCTTCAGCCGAAACGCTGGAGAACAGCGTGACCCAGGTTATCGAACAGCAACTCACCGGGCTGGATAATTTGCTCTATTTTAGCTCAACCAGCAGCTCTGATGGTTCGGTCAGTATTAATGTGACCTTTGAACAAGGTACCGATCCCGACACTGCACAGGTTCAGGTGCAGAATAAAATTCAGCAGGCTGAGTCACGCTTACCGAGTGAAGTGCAGCAAACGGGCGTCACAGTGGAAAAATCACAAAGCAACTTTTTGCTGATTGCTGCCGTGTATGACACCACTGACAAAGCCTCCAGTTCGGATATCGCCGACTGGTTGGTCAGTAACGTTCAGGACCCGCTGGCGCGCGTTGAAGGTGTGGGGAGTCTGCAAGTCTTTGGCGCAGAATATGCTATGCGCATCTGGCTTGACCCGGCCAAACTGGCGTCTTACTCGCTGATGCCTTCAGACGTGCAGAGTGCTATCGAAGCGCAAAACGTGCAGGTTACTGCCGGGAAAATTGGGGCTTTGCCCTCGCCGAATACTCAGCAACTGACGGCGACAGTACGGGCGCAGTCTCGTTTGCAGACGGTGGAACAGTTCAAAAATATTATCGTGAAAAGCCAGTCAGACGGTGCAGTTGTTCGCATAAAAGATGTGGCTCGCGTTGATATGGGCAGTGAAGATTATACCGCGATCGGCAAACTTAACGGTCACCCGTCTGCCGGGGTTGCTGTAATGCTTTCGCCCGGTGCGAATGCGCTGAATACAGCGACGCTGGTCAAGGATAAGATTGCCGAATTCCAGCGGAACATGCCGCAGGGATACGACATCGCATACCCGAAAGACAGCACTGAATTTATTAAAATCTCTGTAGAGGACGTAATTCAGACGCTGTTTGAAGCCATCGTACTGGTGGTTTGCGTGATGTATTTATTCCTGCAAAACCTGCGCGCTACGCTGATCCCGGCGTTAGCTGTCCCCGTTGTTTTGCTGGGCACATTCGGCGTTCTTGCGTTGTTTGGTTATTCGATTAATACCCTGACGTTGTTTGCAATGGTGCTGGCGATCGGCTTGTTGGTGGACGATGCCATTGTGGTGGTGGAGAACGTCGAACGCATTATGCGTGACGAAGGGTTGCCCGCGCGTGAAGCCACGGAAAAATCAATGGGCGAGATTTCTGGCGCACTGGTTGCTATTGCGCTGGTGTTGTCAGCCGTATTCCTGCCGATGGCCTTCTTTGGGGGATCTACGGGAGTAATTTATCGTCAGTTTTCGATAACCATTATCTCCGCAATGCTGCTTTCCGTGGTGGTGGCATTGACCTTGACTCCCGCGCTGTGCGGTTCCGTCCTTCAGCATGTTCCACCGCATAAAAAAGGCTTTTTCGGCGCATTTAACCGCTTTTACCGCCGTACTGAAGATAAATATCAGCGAGGCGTAATTTATGTCCTGCGCCGTGCTGCCCGAACGATGGGTGTTTATGCCGTGCTGGGTGGCGGAATGGCCCTGATGATGTGGAAACTGCCGGGCAGTTTCTTACCCACTGAAGACCAGGGTGAAATCATGGTGCAGTACACGCTGCCTGCCGGGGCAACCGCAGCTCGTACAGCAGAAGTGAATCGCAAGATTGTTGACTGGTTCCTAGTAAACGAAAAAGCAAATACCGATGTCATCTTTACCGTTGATGGTTTCAGTTTTAGCGGCAGCGGACAGAATACCGGGATGGCGTTTGTCTCGTTGAAAAACTGGTCACAACGTAAAGGGGCAGAAAATACCGCCCAGGCTATCGCCTTACGGGCAACCAAAGAGTTGGGCACAATTCGTGATGCCACGGTATTTGCCATGACGCCGCCAGCCGTTGACGGACTGGGGCAAAGCAATGGCTTTACGTTTGAATTAATGGCAAGTGGTGCGACTGACCGTGAAACCTTACTTAAAATGCGTAATCAGTTGATTGAACAGGCTAATCAAAGCCCTGAATTGATTTCTGTGCGCGCCAATGACCTGCCGCAAATGCCGCAATTGCAGGTAGATATCGATAACAATAAAGCCGTATCGCTGGGGTTGAGCTTAAGCGATGTCACCGACACGCTGGCCAGCGCGTGGGGCGGTACTTATGTGAATGACTTTATTGACCGTGGTCGTGTGAAGAAAGTCTACATTCAGGGCGACAGTGAATTTCGTTCCGCGCCGTCAGATTTAGGGAAATGGTTTGTGCGCGGTAGCGATAACGCCATGACGCCGTTCTCTGCTTTTGCCACTACACGTTGGATCTATGGCCCGGAAAAACTAGTTCGCTACAACGGTTCTGCGGCTTATGAAATTCAGGGCGAAAACGCGACTGGCTTTAGTTCCGGCGATGCAATGACAAAAATGGAGGAACTGGCAAACAGTCTTCCTGCGGGAACGACCTGGGCCTGGAGTGGTTTGTCATTGCAGGAGAAACTGGCCAGTGGTCAGGCATTAAGTCTGTACGCAGTCTCTATTCTGGTGGTTTTCCTCTGTCTTGCAGCCCTGTACGAAAGCTGGTCAGTTCCGTTCTCGGTCATTCTGGTGATCCCACTGGGGCTTCTTGGCGCGGCGCTGGCGGCCTGGATGCGTGATTTAAACAACGATGTTTACTTCCAGGTGGCGCTATTAACCACTATCGGCTTGTCGTCGAAAAACGCCATTCTGATTGTTGAATTTGCTGAAGCGGCAGTTGCTGAGGGCCATTCCCTGAGTCGGGCGGCATTACGCGCGGCGCAGACTCGTTTACGCCCAATCATCATGACCTCGCTGGCGTTTATTGCGGGGGTAATGCCGCTGGCGATGGCGACCGGCGCAGGTGCGAACAGCCGTATCGCCATTGGTACGGGCATTATTGGCGGTACGCTGACCGCTACGTTGCTGGCTATTTTCTTTGTTCCTCTGTTTTTTGTACTGGTGAAACGTTTGTTTGCCGGTAAACCGCGCCGTCAGGAGTAAGTTATGTTGCGTCGTTCTCTTATTTTTCTGGTGCTGTTGAGTGCGGGATGTGTCTCGCTCGATCCTCACTACAGCACGCCTGAATCCCCAATCCCGGCGACCTTGCCGGGAGCACAGGGCCAGGGAAAGGCAATCAGCCATGACTGGCAGCAGGTGATCCACGATCCCCGATTGCAGCAGGTGGTGACCATTGCTCTGAACAGTAACCGCGATGTGCAAAAAGCGATAGCTGATATTGACTCCGCACAGGCGCTCTATGGGCAAACTAATGCGTCGTTATTCCCGACGGTGAATGCGGCCTTAAGTTCGACCCGCAGTCGTTCGCTGACGAATGGTACGGGAACCACTGCCGAGGCTGATGGCACGGTGTCCAGTTTTACGTTAGATCTGTTTGGTCGTAATCAGAGTTTATCTCGGGCGGCGCGGGAAACCTGGCTTGCCAGTGAATTTACAGCCCAGAACACCCGTTTAACGCTGATTGCTGAAATCAGCACCGCCTGGCTGACCCTGGCGGCTGATAACAGCAATCTGGCCCTGGCAAAAGAAACGATGGCCAGTGCAGAAAACTCATTGAAAATTATCCAGCGCCAGCAACAGGTTGGCACGGCGGCAGCGACAGATGTCAGTGAGGCGATGAGTGTTTATCAGCAAGCGCGCGCCAGCGTTGCCAGCTATCAGACACAAGTGATGCAGGATAAAAATGCTCTGAACTTACTGGCAGGTACAACGCTTGCGGAAAATCTGCTACCGGGAACACTGGAAAGCCTGCCGGAACAGATGATAAGCCTGGTTCCTGCGGGAGTGTCATCTGACGTTCTGCTGCGTCGCCCGGATATCCAGGAAGCGGAACATAATCTGAAGAGCGCCAATGCCGATATTGGCGCCGCGCGGGCTAACTTTTTCCCGACGATTTCGCTGACTGCCAGCGCTGGTGTTGGCAGTGACGCATTGTCATCGCTGTTCAGCCACGGAATGCAGATCTGGTCATTTGCGCCATCGGTCACATTACCGCTGTTCACCGGCGGTAGTAATCTGGCGCAGCTTCGTTACGCAGAAGCACAAAAGCGCGGGCTCATTGCCACCTATGAGAAAACCGTTCAGAGCGCGTTTAAAGATGTCGCTAACGCACTGGCGCGGCGGACCACGCTTGAAGAGCAACTGGATGCACAGCGCCAGTATGTTAAAGCTGAACAACAAACGGTCGATGTTGGCCTGCGTCGCTATCAGGCGGGTGTTGGTGATTACCTGACCGTGTTGACGGCACAGCGCAGCTTGTGGAGCGCACAGCAGGAGCTGCTGGCATTGCAACTGACTGATTTTACGAACCGGATCACGATCTGGCAGTCGCTGGGCGGCGGCATGTCATCACTCAAGTAAGGAATAGTATGGCTAGAGTCTCTCTTTCATGGGCATTGATTCTTGGTCTTTTAGCCGGTATCGGCCCGATGTGTACCGATCTTTATTTGCCTGCTTTGCCGGAGATGTCAGAGCAACTGGCGGCAACCTCGACCATAACGCAATTAACGCTGACCGCATCACTGATCGGTCTTGGCGTCGGACAACTGTTATTTGGCCCTCTGAGCGACAAAATAGGGCGTAAACGTCCGTTAATCTTGTCGTTGCTATTGTTTATTGTTTCTTCCATTTTGTGCGCGACAACGAACAATATTTACTGGCTGGTGGTCTGGCGTTTTATTCAAGGGATCGCGGGGGCAGGTGGTTCGGTGCTCTCTCGTTCTATTGCTCGTGACAAATATCAGGGAGTAACGCTGACCCAGTTCTTTGCGCTGTTAATGACGGTGAATGGCCTGGCTCCGGTGTTGTCGCCAGTGCTGGGCGGTTATATTGTCAGCACGTTTGACTGGCGCACTTTATTCTGGGTGATGGCTGAAATTAGCACCGTACTGTTGCTGGGCTGCCTGTTATTTATCAATGAGACATTGCCAGAAAATAAAAGGGGCTCTTCATTGCTATTAACCGGACGAAGCGTGGTGCAGAACCGCCGTTTTACGCGCCTTTGCCTGATTCAAAGTTTTATGCTGGCAGGCTTGTTTGCGTACATCGGCTCTTCGTCGTTCGTGTTGCAGAAGGAATTTGGCTTTAGTCCAATGCAATTTAGCCTGGTGTTTGGCCTTAACGGCATCGGACTTATCATCGCTTCATGGATCTTCTCGCGCCTGGCGCGACGAGTTAACGCGATGAAATTGTTGAGAGGTGGCCTGATAGCGGCAATTTTGTGTGCATTGCTCACGGTCTTATGCGCATGGTTGCAGTTACCCATTCCGGCACTGGTGGCATTATTTTTCACCATCGCATTTTGTAGCGGCATCGGCACTGTTGGCGGGGCAGAGGCTATGAGTGCAGTAGGGACGCAGGAATCTGGAACGGCGTCTGCATTGATGGGGATGAGCATGTTTGTCTTCGGCGGTATAGCCGCGCCATTGTCGGGGCTTGGTGGGGAAACGCTGTTAAAAATGAGCCTGGCAATTATGGTGTGTTATACGCTGGCATTGCTGGTTGCTCTCACCAGAATCGACAATCAAAAGTAATGAATACCTCATTCTGACGGGGATTTCCCCTGTCAGAATGAGGTACCGAATACTAACGATCTTTACGCCACGCATCCGCCGTCAATGCTTCGCCAAAGTGGCCGGAAATTAGCCGTTTGGTGAGTTCGTGCAGTGGCGATGCCAACACATCCGCGGTGCTACCGCGTTCGACAACTTCTCCCTGATGCATGACCAGCACCTGGTCGCTGATGTGCTTCATCATCCCGATATGCTGGGTAACATAAATATAAGAAATACCCTGTTTCTCTTGTAACTCCAGCATCAGGTTAATTAGCTGCGAACGCATCGACATATCCAGCGAGGCGAGGGCTTCATCGGCAATAATCACTTTTGGGCGCAATATCAGCGCGCGCGCCAGACCAAGACGCTGTTTTTGCCCGGGGGCCAACATATGCGGATAGTAACTGACGTGATCCGGCAGCAGTCCGACCATCCGCATCGTTTCAATTATCTGTTTGCGGCGCTGTTCCGGTTCCAGGTCTGTGTTCAAACGCAGTGGAAAATCAAGGATCTGCGAAATACGTTGACGTGGATTCAATGAAGTCGACGGATCCTGAAATATCATGCGAATACGCTGGCTTCGGAAGGAATAATCGCCAAAATGCAGAGGGTGATCGTCAATCAATAACTCGCCGCTGGTTGGCTCAATCATTCCTGCCAGCATCTTTGCCAGCGTCGATTTACCGGAACCGTTCTCACCAATAATCGCCAGTGTCTGGCGTTCACGCAGCGTAAAGCTCAATGGTTTTACCGCTTCGACTGTCTGACGGCGAAACCAGCCGGTCCTGTAGCGGAACGTTTTGCTTAAATTACGCACTTCGAGCAGAGTTTCTATCATCTCACTCTTTCTCCATGTTCAGCGGGAAATGACAGGCATAGAGATGATTTTTCGCTCCCGTCAGACGCGGCGTCACAATGCATTCTCGTTGTGCATAAGGGCAACGCGGTCCCAGACGACAACCAATCGGTAATTGTTCCAGCAGCGGGATTGCGCCCGGCAGGGTATTGAGGCGGCTTTTATGCGGCATCGCACTGCCAAAGTCCGGTATCGCGCGTATCAGCGCCTGGGTGTAAGGATGATGCGGCATTGTCACCAGCTCCTTACTTGGCGCGGATTCCACCGTCTGACCACAATAAAGCACGTTGATTTTATCCGCCCATTGGCTAAGCATTTGTAAGTCATGACTGATAAGCAAAATGGTGGTGTTGCTGTTTTGGTTGAGACGCGTCAACAGGCGGAAAATTTGCGCCTGCGTTGTTGGCTCCATCGAGTTGGTCGGTTCGTCGGCAATCAGTAGACGCGGTTGATTCGCCAGTGCAATGGCTATCATCACTTTCTGGCATTCACCTTCGGTCAACTCGTAAGGGAAACTGCGCATCGCATCTTTATGATCTTTAATCCCAACGCGGTGTAGCAACTCAATGGCGCGGCGTTTGCGCCAGCCAAAACGCTGCCACCAACGGCCTTTATAGGTCCAGGCCGGGATGTTTTGCATCAACTGGCGACCCACACGTTCCGATGGATCAAGACACGATTGCGGTTCCTGGAAAATCATCGACACGTTGTGTCCAACCAGTTTGCGCCGTTCGCGTGCGGAGAGACGCAGCAAATCGATATCATCAAAACGCATTCGGTCAGCGGTAACACGCCAGTTATCTTTATTCACCCCACAAATCGCTTTCGCAATCAAACTTTTGCCGGAGCCGGATTCGCCAACAAGACCGCGAATTTCACCTTCGGTTAAGGTCATACTCACGCGGTCGACGGCTTTAACCCATTCATCACCGGTTTTAAATTCAATAGTCAGGTTACGAATATCCAATAATGGCATTATTCCACCCCCGCAATAATCGCACGACGAACGCCATCGCCAAGGAGGTTAACCAACAACACGCTAATCATAATTGCCGCACCTGGCAGCATTACGGTCCACGGGGCGACATAAATCAGTTCCAGCGCGTCACCAAGCATCGCGCCCCATTCAGGCGAGGGCAGTTGTGCGCCGAGGTCAAGAAAGCCCAGCGCGGCGATATCGAGAATTGCCATCGACAATGCGCGAGTGATCTCGGTGACCAGTCCGGCGGTGATGTTAGGCATCACCGCAAACCAGAGAATATTCAGCGTCGTTGCGCCATCCAGACGGGCGGCGATAACGTACTCTTTTTCCAGTTCGTCATGAACCATGCTGTAAATCGAACGTACCATACGCGGCAGCAGTGCCAACCAGACGGCAAACATGGCGTGCGATAAACTCGGTCCGGCAAATGCTACTACGATGATCGCCAACAGCAGGGACGGAATCGCCAGCAAAGTATCCAGAATATGGTTTAGCACCGCTGACCGCAGACCGTGCGTTGCACCGGCGAAGGTGCCAAGTACCAGACCACAAATCGTCGCGGCGAGCGTCACCACAAATGCGCCCCCCACGGTAGGTGCTGCGCCACTCAATAAACGGCTTAAAACGTCGCGCCCCAGGTCGTCGGTCCCAAGGAAGAACGAGACTTCGCCATAGCGTGACCATGACGGCGGCAACAATTGATAACCAAGAAATTGCTGGTCGATGCCGTAAGGCGCAAACCAGCTACCAAAAATACACAGCACCGCCAGCCCCGCGCAGCCGTACAGGCCGACCATCGCAGCGGCGTCTCCATAGAATTTGCGCCAGGCAGTACGCAGCGTGCCCGGCGGGCGCTTCTCGCTGTATACGCTATCGTAAGGCATACCATTCCTTATGTTTCAGAGGGTTAGCCATGGCACCCAAAATATCAGATATCACGTTAATAATAATGACCAATGAACCGCACACCATCACTCCGGCGGAAATGGCTGCGTAATCCTGCTGGCGGATGGCGTTAATTAACCAGCGCCCTAAACCCGGCCAGCTAAAAACCATTTCGGTGATCATCGCCAGCGTCAGCATGGTGGAAAACTGCAAGCCCAGGCGAGGAATAACCGGAGGTAACGCGTTATGCAGCACGTGGCGACGCAAAATAGTAAAGCGCGACAAACCGCGAGTCGCCGCCGCTTTCACATAGTTTTGGTCATAGACTTCGATGGTGCTGATACGCATCAATCGGATCACTTCAGTTGTTGGCGCAACCGACAGGGTAATCACCGGTAGCACCATATGGCGAAGTGCGCTCATGATCATTTCGTCCCGCCACGGTGAGTCCGAAAGCCAGGCATCAATTAACGCAAAGCCGGTAATCGGTTTCACTTCATAGAGCAGATCGAAACGCCCTGAAACGGGCAGCCAACCTAGCGTGAGTGAACAAAACAGCGTCAACAGAAGCGCCAGCCAGAACACCGGGATGGAAAAGCCCAGCAAGGCGATGGCGTTGATCAAGTTATCCTGCCACTTATGGCGTGTAATCCCGGCAATCATGCCCACCGGGATCCCGACAATCAGCGCAAAACCGAAGGCGAGGATGCACAACTCCATCGTTGCCGGAAAGACTTCTTTTAACTGTTCGGCAATAGGCTGGCCGTTAATGCTGGAAACACCAAAATCCCAGTGGATCAGTCCATTAAACCAGAACACCCAGGCATTCCACAGTGAAGCGCCTTGTAACGGCGCGTGTGGCGTGAAATAGCTCAAACTGAAGCCAACAAAGGTCAGCAGGAATAAGGTGACGATTAATAACAAAATACGACGTAAGGTGAAGATAATCATGGTTTTTTCACCTCTTCTTGCTTCTCGCGATACACCCCCGCGAAGGAGGCGTTACCGAACGGGCTCAGTACCAGACCTTTAATATCGTAACGGTAGGCCTGCAAGCGCAGTGATGAGGCCAGCGGCAGAATGGGCAGTTCCTGCGCCAGAATGCTTTGCGCTTCATCATAAGCTTCAATACGCGCCGCCAGTTGCTGCGAGGAGAGGGCATTACGCAACACGCTGTCGAATTTCGGATCGCACCAGTGGGCAAGGTTGGTTTGCGAGTGAATAGCCGCGCAGCTCAGTAACGGACGGAAGAAACTGTCCGGGTCGTTACTGTCCGTCGCCCAACCAGATAACGTCAGATCATGGCTCATATCCATCAACCGCGCCTCCTGAAAACGACCTTCTACCGGCACAATCACCACTTTCACGCCAACCTGCGCCATATCCGCCTGAATCAGTTCGGCAGTTTTCAGCGGACTGGGGTTCCATGCCTGCGATCGTGTCGGTACCCACAGTTTCAGCGTTAAGTTTTCCAGCCCCAACGCTTTCAGTTGTTCGCGCGATTTCGCTGGGTTGTATTCAGTAATTTTAGCCTCGTTGTCATAAGCCCACGAGGCGCGCGGTAAAATAGAGGCCGCAGTTTCAGCCGTACCATAATAGATGGATTGCATCAGGCGCTGGTTATTGATAGCCAACGCCAGTGCATGGCGGACAGCCGGATTATTTAGCGGTGGTTTAGCGGTATTAAACGCCAGATAGGCCACGTTCATCCCCGGGCGCAGCGTTAAACGCAAACGCGGGTCGTCGCGCAAAATGGATAACTGGCTGGCGGCAGGCCAGGCCAGAACGTCGCATTCACCGGTCAGGAGTTTCGACAATCGTCCGGTACCGCCGGAGCCTAAATCCACCACCACCTGCGGCATCAACGGTTTGCCACGCCAGAACTCATCGTGACGTTGTAAGCGAATATATTGCCCGGCGCGGTATTCCGACAATTGATACGGCCCGGTGCCGACCGGTTGACGGTCGAGTTGTTCCTGGCGATCTTCTTTCTCTAATTTCTGCGCGTATTCGGCAGACATTACTGACGCATAGTGGGTCGCCAGGTGCCATAAGAAGGATGCATCCGGCTGGGCGAGACGGAACTCAACGGTGTGATTATCCAGCTTGCGGACACTTTTAACGTTATCGGCAAATTGCAGACTGTCGAAATAGGGGAAGTTACTGCCGTTGACGTTATGCCACGGATTATTGCGGTCAAAAATCCGTTGGAAGGTAAACACCACATCATCGGCATTCATTTTGCGAGTGGGAGTAAACCAGGCGGTTTTTTGAAACGGGACATCGCGACGCAGGTGGAAGCGATAGGTTGCGCCGTTGTCGAGCACTTCCCAGCTTTCGGCAAGTTCTGGCATCAGGCGATAGGTATACGGATCGACATCCAGCAGTCGATCATAAAACTGGGCGGCAAGGGTATCGACAATTAACCCACTGCTCGCTTTGGATGGGTTAAAGGTGTTGACTTGCCCGCTGACGCAATAGACAAAACCGCTGTCGCGGATATCAGCATGCGGGGGGGATTCAGGCGCGGCTATTGCCTGACCACTCACAAGTCCAGCAATCACCAAAAGAGACGATAATACCTGGCGCATAATATTAAGGGATTTTATGTAAAGAGGCTATCTTACTAATATTTAATGACATTTGCCATTACCGTTTGTGTTCAGGGGGCGTAATGAGGGCCGTGTGGTTGGTCGTTGAACAGGTAGCGTCGCCATCTGTTCAACATTCGTACCCGTGATTTCTCTATAACTATAACTCACAGAACAACTTAGCGAAGAGCAGAGTGGTACGATCGTGAGAAACCCATTAAAGCAGGCTGCGGTGCGTGTCATTTATAGCCGGATGCGCCGTGAACGCTTTATCCGGGCAACGATACTGACCGACTGTCTGCAATTAAATAATTATTCATTACCCCATTGATTCAAAAACTCTGCGATTTCATCAATGCGCGCGGGATTAATCCCCGCTTCAGCGGCCATGTCATGCTGGGCTTCTTCGCTGATCTCTTCATTGTTCATCAAACGGGTGAGTAGTAACTGGAAGTAATGGGCCAGCGGTGTGCGTTCTGCGTCTGCGACAGGTTCTGCGCATTCAGTTGCGTATTCATCGGCAATATCGAAATATTTTAATGGGATATCGTGGTTCATTGTTTGCCCCTGGAGTTAATGCGCTAAGCATAAGGGCGGATGATAGCACTCGTGATCCGGGTCATACATCTTTTTATAGTTAATGGCGCGGCGCATTACCCTCAGGCAGGATAATGCGCCGTGTATCCTGGATATTACGTTTCGCTCACCGGCGTTCTGTCACCATCATACAACGGCACTTTGCGATAGCGGCGGATCAGATACCACAAATATGCGCCGCCTAACGAAGCCCATACCAGCCCTAACGTCAGCGAGGTGGCTTCGAGGTTAACCCACAGGACACCCACCGTCAGCGCGCCAACCAGCGGCATCAGTAAGTAGTGGAAGTGTTCCTTCCAGCTTTTATTCATCCCTTTGCGCCGCCAGAAGTGGTTGAACACCGACAGGTTAACGAAGGTAAACGCCACCAGCGCACCGAAGTTAATCAGCGCCGTGGCGGTGACTAAATCGAAGAACAACGCCGACAATGCGACAATTCCGACCATAATGACGTTCAGCGCCGGGGTGCGCCATTTTGGGTGTACATAGCCAAACACGCGCTCCGGAAACACATTGTCACGCCCCATCACATACAGCAGACGCGACACGCTGGCATGTGAAGCCAGGCCAGACGCTAACGTGTTCACAAACGTGGTGCAGAGGAAAATCGACTGGAACAGCTTGCCGCCGACGTACAGCGCAATTTCCGGCAGCGCGGCGTCCGGGTCTTTAAAGCGGCTGATATCCGGGAAGAACAGCTGCATAAAGAACGACGCCGCAATAAAGATAACGCCGCCGTAGACCGCCGTCAGGAAGATGGCTTTCGGGATCACGCGTGCGGCGTCCGGCGTCTCTTCCGAAAGCGTGGTCACCGCATCGAAACCGAGGAACGAGAAACAGACAATCGTCGCCCCGGTAATAATCGGGATCAAGTGCGCGTTCTCGCTGATAAACGGCTGAAGTGACCAGACGGTGCCAACGCCTTCACCTTTATGCAGTCCCTGAACCACCAGGAAGATAAACACCACCATGATGGAGATTTGCACCAGCACAAACAGGGTATTGAAGTTAGCCACCAGGTTGACGCTCTTCAGGTTCGCGGCAGTTAAGATGGCGACGAACGTCACCACCCACACCCACGGTGGCACTTCCGGGAAGAGGGCGGAGAGATAGATCTTCGCCAACAAGACGTTGATCATCGGCAAAAAGAGGTAATCCAGCAGCGATGACCAGCCGACCATAAAACCGACGTGCGGGTTAATCGACTTTTGCGCGTAGGTATAGGCCGAACCTGCCTCCGGGAACTGGCGAACCAGTTTGCCGTAGCTGATAGCGGTAAACAGCACGCCCGCCAGCGCCAGCAAATAAGATGCCGGAACGTGACCGTTGCTAATACCGGAAACGATGCCAAACGTATCGAACACGGTCATTGGCGTGAGATAGGCAAGCCCCATCATCACCACCTGCCACAACTTCAGCGACTTGCGCAGTTTAGTTTTGCCGGGTTGCGCAGCAATATTCAGTGGTGAATTAATAGCCATAATTGTTGCCTCCCCTGCGTAATAAGGTTTGCGGTCGTGTCGACCTGAAATCAAACCTGTTTAGCAAGGGAAGCAAAGGGGGCGGAGTCCAGTCAGTCGCAGGGAGGGCGCACACGCAGCCTCCCTCGCCATGCGGGGATTTAATCATCGGCATCATCTCATTTCCTCGTCACAGTCTTAATCGTTAACGGAAGCCCGTTGCCGCCTGCGCTCCATAACGCGACATCCGGGAAATGTCTGGATTACCAGCAAATGTCAGGCCTGGCTCCGCTCAGGCCGATGAAACAACCCCGCAAGGGGTACTATGCGTTTTTCAACATCCACTCAATTTCTGTTTCTGTGATGAGGCGCTCAAACTGCAACAACTCATCATTTTTACAGGCGTGATACACATGGCAAAAACGCTCGCCTAAATAGCGGCGCAAATGATCGTTCTCGATAAACTCCCACAGGGCATCGCTCTGGCGAATCGGGAAGGGTAAGCCTTCCTGCTCCAGCCCGTTGCCTTCTACTTCTTCCTGCAACGGCAGTTCGTTATCAAGGCCATGCAAAATACCGGCAAAAATCGCTGCCATCACCAGATATGGGTTGGCATCGGCACCTGCCACGCGATATTCCACGCGGTGGTTATGACGATCGCCGCACGGAATACGCAGGGCGACGGTACGGTTGTTATGGCCCCACGACGCCTGCGTTGGCACATACATGCCTGGCTGGAAGCGGCGATAGGAATTCACGTTCGGCGCCAGCAGCGCCATTGATGACGGCATCAGGTCGATCATCCCGGCGAGCATCTTTTTCAGCAGCGGCGAATCTTCGCCTTCTGCGTCAGAAAGCACGTTCTCGCCACGATTATTTTGCATACTGATATGGATATGCATCCCGCTGCCCGCGTGCTCTTCATACGGCTTCGCCATAAAAGTGGCGTGCATCTTATGCTTTTCTGCCATCAGGCGCACCAGGCGTTTTAGCGCCAGCGCATCATCGCAGGCTTCCAGCACGTTATCGGTATGGTAAAGGTTGATTTCAAACTGGCCTGGCGAGGCTTCGGCGACCGCACCGTCGGCGGGAATTAACTGTAACTGCGCCAGTTCATCAATATCATTGAGCACATCGGCGAAGTGGTTGAGGTTATCAACCGAGTAAACCTGACTTTGTGTATTGCGGTCATCGGTGCCGGGCGCGCAGGGCGGTTGCAGATACCCTTCAGCGTCGCGCTGGCGATCCAGTAAATAGAACTCCAGCTCTACCGCTACAACCGGGAACAATCCGCGCTGGCGTAGCTGCTGCCACAGACGGTTAAGTACGTTCCGCGGCTCAACGTCAAAGGGAGCGCCATCTTCATCGACCATGGTCAGGAGTATCTGACCGATAAACTCTGGATCGGCAGCAGAAGGGGTTAAGGTACCGAGTATTGGCACACAAGTACGATCTGGTTCACCCATTTCCTGACCCAGGCCCGCTTCTTCTACTACATTGCCCAGAATATCCATTGCAAACACCGAGGCCGGGAAATAACACCCTTTCTCCAGCTTCTGCAGACTTGAAACAGGAATGCGTTTCCCACGGAAGCAACCATTCAAATCAGTAAGTAAAACATCAACATATTGTGTATTCGGGTAGCGCTCCAGGTAGCGTTTCACTTCCTGCGTAAAGGCGCTACCCCGCCTCTCTTCTGACTGCTGAACAAAGTTCTCTACTTCAACGATATTGGTTTCCATGATTCTTCGCCTTTGGTTTGTTTTCCGCTCGATAGCAAAGCGTAAAATATAATGACCACTATTCGAATCTGTATGCAAGCTAAATGTTTGTCAAATGTTAAATTGAGTTTGCAAAAATGAAAATCGACTGCTAGATTGAAAAAATATTGAACATAAAGGTCATTTAAACCGCAGTAATGGCGATAATTTAGTCCACTTTGTGAGATTGAGCATGGAAAATATAATGAACAATCCGGTTATCGGTGTCGTAATGTGCAGGAACAGGCTTAAGGGTCATACGACCCAGACTCTGCAAGAAAAGTACCTGAATGCCATCGTCCACGCGGGCGGTTTACCGATTGCGCTGCCACATGCGCTGGCGGAACCGTCATTACTTGAAGAACTGCTGCCTAAACTTGATGGCATTTATCTTCCAGGTAGCCCCAGCAATGTGCAGCCGCACCTATATGGTGAAAACGGCGATGAGCCTGACGCCGATCCCGGGCGTGATCTTCTGAGCATGGCGTTAATTAATGCTGCACTCGAAAGGCGCATCCCCATTTTCGCCATCTGCCGGGGGTTACAGGAACTGGTGGTAGCAACCGGTGGGTCGTTGCATCGCAAACTGTGCGAACAGCCTGAATTGCTGGAACATCGTGAAGATCCCGAACTGCCGGTGGAGCAGCAATATGCGCCGTCGCACGAAGTTCAGGTTGAAGAGGGGGGATTACTGTCTGCATTGTTACCTGAATGTAGCAACTTTTGGGTAAACTCTCTGCATGGACAAGGGGCGAAGGTCGTTAGCCCGCAGTTGCGTGTTGAAGCTCGCTCGCCGGATGGCCTGGTTGAGGCGGTGAGCGTCATCAATCATCCTTTCGCGCTGGGCGTACAGTGGCACCCGGAATGGAACAGTAGCGAGTACGCGCTTTCGCGTATATTGTTCGAGGGCTTTATCACCGCTTGTCAGAACCATATCGCTGAAAAACAGCGACTCTGACCACTACAGTTAAGGAAATGCAAATATGAGTGATGAGGGACTGGCGCCAGGAAAACGCTTGTCAGAAATCCGCCAGCAGCAGGGGCTTTCACAACGTCGTGCCGCCGAACTCTCCGGGCTGACTCACAGTGCTATCAGTACGATAGAACAAGATAAAGTCAGCCCTGCCATCAGTACGCTGCAAAAGCTACTGAAGGTGTATGGTCTGTCACTCTCGGAATTCTTTTCCGAGCCGGAAAAACCTGATGAACCGCAGGTCGTCATTAATCAGGACGACTTAATTGAAATGGGCAGTCAGGGTGTGTCGATGAAGCTGGTGCATAACGGTAACCCGAATCGCACGCTGGCGATGATCTTTGAAACGTACCAGCCGGGCACAACCACTGGGGAAAGAATTAAGCATCAGGGTGAGGAAATAGGCACTGTACTGGAAGGTGAAATTGTTCTGACCATTAACGGCCAGGATTATCATCTCGTCGCGGGGCAAAGTTATGCCATTAATACCGGCATCCCGCACAGTTTCAGTAATACGTCGGCAGGCATTTGCCGAATTATCAGCGCCCATACGCCCACCACGTTTTAATCTTTTTGCTTTTGTAGGCCGGGTAAGCGAAACGCCACCCGGCTAGCTATAAAGGCAATCTATAAAGAATGTCGCCAGAAATAAACGGGCATGCAGCCCGGGGATCTCTGCGCCCTGACGTTCACAAACTGCATATATCTGATAGACGTGAAACAGGAGTCATAATGAATTTTCATCATCTGGCTTACTGGCAGGATAAAGCGTTAAGTCTCGCCATTGAAACCCGCTTATTTATTAACGGTGAATATACCGCTGCGGCGGAAAATGAAACCTTTGAAACCGTTGATCCGGTCACCCAGGCACCGCTGGCGAATATCGCGCGCGGCAAGAGCGCCGATATCGACCGTGCGGTGAGCGCAGCACGCGGCGTATTTGAACGCGGCGACTGGTCGCAGGCCGCCCCGGCAAAACGTAAAGCGGTGCTGAATAAACTCGCCGACTTAATGGAAGCCAACGCCGAAGAGCTGGCACTGCTGGAAACTCTCGACACCGGCAAACCGATTCGTCACAGCCTGCGTGATGATATTCCCGGCGCGGCGCGCGCCATTCGCTGGTACGCCGAAGCGATCGACAAAGTGTATGGCGAAGTGGCGACCACCAGTAGCCATGAGCTGGCGATGATCGTGCGTGAACCGGTCGGCGTGCTTGCTGCCATTGTACCGTGGAACTTTCCGCTGCTGCTGACTTGCTGGAAGCTTGGCCCAGCGCTGGCGGCAGGGAACAGCGTGATTCTAAAACCATCTGAAAAATCACCGCTCAGTGCGATTCGTCTCGCGGGGCTGGCGAAAGAAGCAGGTCTGCCGGATGGCGTGCTGAATGTGGTGACGGGGTTTGGTCATGAAGCGGGGCAGGCGCTGTCGCGTCATAACGATATCGACGCCATTGCCTTTACTGGTTCAACCCGCACCGGGAAACAGCTGCTGAAAGATGCTGGCGACAGCAACATGAAACGCGTCTGGCTGGAAGCGGGCGGCAAAAGCGCCAACATCGTTTTCGCTGACTGTCCGGATCTGCAAAAAGCCGCGAGCGCAACAGCCGCAGGTATCTTCTACAACCAGGGCCAGGTGTGCATCGCTGGAACGCGTTTGTTGCTGGAAGAGAGCATCGCCGATGAATTCTTAGCCCTGTTAAAACAGCAGGCGCAAAACTGGCAGCCGGGCCATCCGCTTGATCCCGCGACCACCATGGGCACCTTAATCGACAGCGCTCACGCCGACTCGGTGCATAGCTTTATTCGTGAAGGCGAAGGCAAAGGGCAACTGCTGCTGGATGGACGCAACGCCGAACTGGCAGCGGCCATCGGCCCGACCATCTTTGTGGATGTGGACCCGAATGCGTCCTTAAGTCGCGAAGAGATTTTCGGCCCGGTGCTGGTGGTCACGCGTTTCACATCAGAAGATCAGGCGCTACAGCTTGCTAATGACAGCCAGTACGGGCTCGGCGCGGCGGTATGGACGCGCGATCTCTCCCGTGCGCACCGCATGAGCCGCCGCCTGAAAGCTGGTTCCGTCTTCGTCAATAACTACAACGACGGCGATATGACCGTGCCATTTGGCGGCTATAAGCAGAGCGGCAATGGTCGCGACAAATCCCTGCACGCGCTGGAAAAATTCACCGAACTTAAAACCATCTGGATAAGCCTGGAGGCCTGAAATGACCGAACATACCAGCAGTTACTACGCCGCCAGTGCGAATCAATACGCGCAATTCGACACGCTGAATGAGTCGATTTCCTGCGACGTTTGCGTGGTCGGTGGCGGCTATACCGGGCTGTCTTCCGCGCTGCATCTGGCGGAAGCGGGCTTTGACGTAGTGGTTCTCGAAGCCTCACGCATCGGATTTGGCGCCAGCGGGCGCAACGGCGGGCAGCTTGTAAACTCCTACAGCCGCGACATCGACGTTATCGAAAAAAGCTACGGCATGGACACCGCCCGTATGCTTGGCAGCATGATGTTTGAGGGTGGTGAGATCATCCGCGAACGTATCAAACGTTATCAGATTGACTGCGACTACCGCCCCGGCGGCCTGTTTGTAGCGATGAATGATAAACAGCTCGCCACGCTCGAAGAGCAGAAAGAGAACTGGGAACGCTACGGTAATAAACAGCTGGAGATGCTGGACGCCAACGCCATTCGCCGCGAAGTGGCCAGCGATCGCTACACCGGCGCGCTGCTGGATCACAGTGGCGGGCATATCCACCCGTTGAACCTCGCCATTGGCGAAGCGGACGCCATCCGCCTGAACGGTGGGCGCGTGTATGAGCTCTCTGCGGTGACTCAGATCCAGCACACCACGCCAGCGGTGGTGCGCACTGCCAAAGGCCAGGTGACGGCGAAGTATGTGATTGTCGCCGGGAATGCGTACCTGGGCGATAAAGTGGAGCCGGAACTGGCGAAACGCAGCATGCCGTGCGGCACTCAGGTGATCACCACCGAGCGGCTTTGCGATGAGTTAGCCCGTTCGCTGATCCCGAAAAACTACTGCGTTGAAGACTGTAATTATCTGCTTGATTACTACCGTCTTACCGCCGACAACCGCCTGCTGTACGGCGGCGGTGTGGTGTACGGCGCGCGCGACCCGGATGACGTTGAGCGTCTTGTGGTGCCGAAACTGCTGAAAACCTTCCCGCAGCTGAAGGGCGTGAAAATTGATTACCGCTGGACGGGCAACTTCCTGCTGACCCTTTCACGGATGCCGCAGTTCGGTCGCCTTGATACCAACATTTATTACATGCAGGGCTACAGCGGACACGGCGTCACCTGTACCCATCTTGCAGGGCGCTTGATTGCCGAACTGCTGCGCGGTGACGCCGAGCGTTTCGACGCCTTCGCCAATCTGCCGCATTACCCGTTCCCAGGCGGGCGCACGCTGCGCGTGCCGTTTACCGCGATGGGCGCGGCTTATTACAGCCTGCGCGATCGTCTGGGCGTTTAATTTCCGATTAACCGTGAAGAGTCAAAAGGTGTGAAACATGAGCAACAATGAATTCCATCAGCGTCGTCTTTCTGCCACCCCGCGCGGGGTTGGCGTGATGTGTAACTTCTTCGCCCAGTCGGCTGAAAACGCCACGCTGAAGGATGTTGAGGGCAACGAGTACATCGATTTCGCCGCAGGCATTGCGGTGCTGAATACCGGTCATCGTCACCCTGAACTGGTGGCGGCGGTGGAGCAGCAACTGCAACAGTTTACCCACACGGCGTACCAGATTGTGCCATACGAAAGCTACGTCACGCTGGCGGAGAAAATTAACGCCCTTGCCCCGGTGAGCGGGCAGGCTAAAACCGCGTTCTTCACCACCGGTGCTGAAGCGGTGGAAAATGCGGTGAAAATCGCCCGCGCCCATACCGGACGCCCTGGTGTGATTGCGTTTAGCGGCGGCTTCCATGGTCGCACGTATATGACCATGGCGTTAACTGGAAAGGTCGCGCCGTACAAAATCGGCTTCGGCCCGTTCCCCGGTTCGGTGTATCACGTGCCGTATCCGTCAGATTTACAGGGCATTTCGACGCAAGATTCCCTCGACGCCATCGAGCGTCTGTTTAAATCAGACATCGAAGCGAAGCAGGTTGCCGCCATTATTTTCGAACCGGTGCAGGGCGAGGGCGGCTTTAACGTGGCGCCAAAAGAGCTGGTTTCTGCGATTCGCCGTCTGTGCGACGAGCACGGTATTGTGATGATTGCTGATGAAGTGCAAAGCGGGTTTGCGCGTACCGGTAAACTGTTTGCCATGGATCACTACGCCGATAAGCCGGATTTAATGACCATGGCGAAAAGCCTCGCGGGCGGGATGCCGCTTTCAGGCGTGGTCGGTAACGCGAATATTATGGACGCCCCCGCGCCGGGCGGACTTGGCGGTACCTACGCCGGGAACCCGCTGGCGGTGGCTGCCGCGCACGCGGTGCTCAACATTATCGACAAAGAATCACTTTGCGAACGCGCGAATCAACTGGGCCAGCGCCTGACAAACACGCTTATTGAGGCCAAAGAAAACGTTCCGGCGATCGCGGCAGTACGTGGTCTGGGGTCGATGATTGCAGCAGAGTTTAACGATCCGCAAACGGGCGAACCGTCAGCGGAGATTGCGCAGAAAATCCAGCAACGTGCGCTGGCGCAGGGGCTGCTACTCCTGACCTGTGGCGCATACGGCAACGTGATTCGTTTCCTGTACCCGCTGACCATCCCGGATGCGCAATTCGATGCGGCAATGAAAATTTTGCAGGATGCGCTGAGAGATTAATACGCAGAAGCGAAGGCCAACGCAATAATGCCTGATGCGCCGCGCTTATCAGGCCTACAAATGACGTATTGATTATGTAGGCCGAATAAGGCGTTCACGCCGTATCCGGCAAGTTGTATTGCCCAACTTCGCTAAATCTGGTGCTTTTTCAACAACGCGCGGAACTGATGATAGGTTAATCCCAGCAATTCAGCTGCGCGTTTCTGGTTATATTTCCCCTGTTGCAAACTGAGTTGTAGCAACTCTTTTTCCTGCTGCATCTGAAACTCACGTAAATCCAGCGGCAGCGTCGGAAGCAAGGTGGTTTCTGAAACGGCGATGGCTTCTTCAGGTGGACGCCGTTTAAAGGGATCAATAATGATGTCATCAAGCGGATAATCGCTGGTGCCGTGGCGATACACCGAACGTTCCACCACGTTTTTCAATTCACGAATATTTCCCGGCCAGCGATAATTCAGCAACGTTTCTCTGGCGCGCTCGGTAAAACCCGGGAACAGAGGCAGTTTGATTTCCCGACACATCTGGATGGCAAAATGTTCTGCCATCAACATAATGTCGCTTTCGCGTTCGCGCAGTGGTGGCAGTTGCACAACATCAAAAGCCAGCCGGTCGAGCAGGTCAGCGCGAAAAGTACCTTCATTGACCATCGCCGGAAGATCGGCATTCGTCGCGCATACCAACCGCACATTCACCTGCAATGGCTGGCTGCCGCCAACGCGCTCCAGTTCACCATACTCAATCACGCGCAATAATTTTTCCTGCACCATCATCGGTGCCGTAGCGAGTTCATCAAGAAACAGCGTACCGCCGTCGGCACGTTCAAATCTCCCTGGATGACGTTTTTGCGCACCGGTAAACGCCCCCGCTTCGTGACCAAATAGTTCGGAATCCAGCAGATTTTCATTTAACGCCGCGCAGTTAAGGGAAATAAACGGCCCTTGCCAACGAGAGGAGAGATAATGCAGACGGCTGGCGATCAGCTCTTTACCTGTTCCGCGCTCGCCGATGATGAGCACCGGTTTGTCCAGCGGTGCGAGATGCGAAACCTGCTCTAAAACTTCGAGAAAGCTGTTCGCCTCACCGAGTAAGTTATCTTTGTATTCTGCCATGATGAAATTCGCCACTTGTTAGTGTAATTCGCTAATTCATCCTGGCATGTTGCTGTTGATTCTTCAATCAGATCTTTATAAATCAAAAAGATAAAAAATTGGCACGCAAATTGTATTAACAGTTCAGCAGGACAATCCTGAACGAAGAAATCAAGAGGACAACATTATGGGTATTTTTTCTCGCTTTGCCGACATCGTGAATGCCAACATCAACGCTCTGTTAGAGAAAGCGGAAGATCCGCAGAAACTGGTGCGTCTGATGATCCAGGAAATGGAAGACACGCTGGTTGAAGTGCGTTCTACTTCGGCACGTGCGCTGGCGGAAAAGAAACAGCTGACTCGCCGTATTGAACAAGCGTCGGCGCGTGAAGTTGAGTGGCAGGAAAAAGCCGAACTGGCACTGCTGAAAGATAGAGAAGACCTGGCGCGTGCGGCGTTAATTGAAAAACAGAAACTGACCGATCTGATTAAGTCCCTGGAACATGAAGTGACGCTGGTGGACGATACGCTGGTGCGTATGAAGAAAGAGATTGGCGAGCTGGAAAACAAATTGAGCGAAACTCGTGCTCGCCAGCAGGCATTGATGTTACGCCATCAGGCGGCAAACTCGTCGCGCGATGTGCGTCGTCAGTTGGACAGTGGCAAACTGGATGAAGCGATGGCCCGTTTCGAATCTTTCGAGCGCCGTATCGACCAGATGGAAGCAGAAGCGGAAAGCCACAGTTTCGGCAAACAAAAATCGCTGGATGATCAGTTTGCCGAGCTGAAAGCTGATGATGCAATCAGCGAGCAACTGGCACAATTAAAAGCCAAAATGAAGCAAGACAATCAATAATAACATCCAGGCGGCGTCCGAACACGCCGCCGCTCATCCCTTAAGGAGTCCTTATGAGCGCGCTATTTCTGGCTATTCCGTTAACCATCTTTGTGCTGTTTGTTTTACCGATTTGGTTATGGCTGCATTACAGCAACCGCTCCAGTCGTGGAGAGCTTTCGCAAAGCGAACAACAGCGATTAGCGCAATTGGCTGATGAAGCAAAACGGATGCGCGAGCGTATTCAGGCGCTGGAATCCATTCTTGATGCTGAACATCCGAACTGGAGGGATCGCTAATGGCGGGTATTAATCTCAATAAAAAATTATGGCGCATTCCACAACAGGGCATGGTTCGCGGGGTCTGTGCCGGGATTGCTAACTATTTTGATGTACCGGTAAAACTGGTACGTATTCTGGTGGTGCTGTCGATTTTCTTCGGCCTGGCGCTGTTTACCTTGGTTGCTTACATCATTTTGTCATTTGCGCTTGATCCGATGCCTGACAACATGGCATTTGGTGAACAACAACCTTCCAGCAGCGAATTGCTGGATGAAGTCGACCGTGAACTGGCGGCCAGTGAAACGCGTTTACGCGAGATGGAACGTTATGTCACTTCCGACACCTTCACGCTACGTAGTCGTTTCCGTCAACTGTGAGGAAAGTTATGAATACTCGCTGGCAACAGGCCGGGCAAAAGATGAAGCCTGGTTTCAAATTAGCAGGCAAGCTGGTACTTCTTACCGCACTGCGCTATGGCCCGGCGGGTGTGGCTGGTTGGGCGATAAAATCAGTTGCTCGCCGACCGCTGAAAATGTTGCTGGCTGTGGCGCTGGAACCGCTATTAAGTCGGGCGGCCAATAAACTGGCGCAGCGTTATAAAAGGTGAGGGGAGTTCCGCAAAAATTGTTAGATCTCAGGCGTATAATGGATGGCAATTTTCATCCATAGAAGGATACTTATATGTTTAAAAAAGGCTTACTTGCCCTGACTCTGGTGTTTTCACTGCCTGTTTTCGCCGCTGAACACTGGATAGATGTTCGTGTTCCAGAGCAGTATCAGCAAGAGCACGTTCAGGGGGCCATCAACATTCCCCTGAAGGAAGTGAAAGAGCGCATAGCCACCGCCGTTCCGGATAAAAACGACACCGTGAAAGTGTATTGCAACGCCGGACGCCAGTCCGGGCAGGCAAAAGAGATCCTCAACGAGATGGGATATACCCACGTTGAGAACGTCGGTGGCCTGAAAGACATCGAAATGCCGAAGGTCAAAGGTTAACAAATTATTGCCTGAGCGGTGTAACTAACGCCGCTTATTCATTTGATAAATCAAAATTAACCCACATTATTATCTCCAGTATCTAATCCTTTCTACGGCTTTCTGGCACAGGACAGCAATGAAGCGACTTAAAAATGAACTTAATGCGCTGGTGAATCGGGGTGTCGACAGACATCTGCGCCTCGCTGTAACCGGACTTAGCCGCAGCGGCAAAACAGCGTTTATCACCGCGATGGTTAATCAGTTGCTCAATATTCATGCCGGAGCACGCTTGCCGCTATTAAGCGCGGTGCGTGAGGAGCGCCTGCTGGGCGTAAAACGCATTCCCCAGCGTGACTTTGGTATTCCGCGCTTCACCTATGATGAAGGGCTGGCGCAGTTATATGGCGATCCTCCCGCCTGGCCGACGCCAACGCGCGGCGTCAGTGAAATCCGCCTGGCGCTACGTTTTAAATCGAATGATTCACTGCTGCGTCACTTCAAAGACACCTCCACGCTGTATCTGGAGATTGTGGATTATCCCGGCGAATGGCTGCTCGACCTGCCGATGCTGGCGCAGGATTACTTAAGTTGGTCGCGGCAGATGACGGGCTTACTCAATGGTCAGCGCGGCGAATGGTCGGCGAAATGGCGAATGATGAGCGAAGGGCTGGATCCGTTAGCGCCTGCCGACGAAAACCGACTGGCGGATATTGCCGCCGCGTGGACCGATTATCTCCACCAGTGTAAACAGCAGGGGCTGCACTTTATTCAGCCAGGGCGCTTTGTTTTGCCTGGCGATATGGCAGGAGCGCCCGCGCTGCAATTCTTCCCGTGGCCTGATGTCGATGCCTGGGGCGAGTCCAAACTGGCGCAGGCCGATAAACACACCAACGCCGGAATGCTGCGCGAGCGGTTTAATTATTATTGTGAGAAGGTGGTGAAAGGGTTCTATAAGAATCATTTTCTGCGCTTTGACCGCCAGATTGTGCTGGTGGATTGCCTGCAACCTCTCAACAGTGGGCCACAGGCATTTAATGATATGCGTCTGGCGCTGACGCAGCTGATGCAAAGTTTCCACTACGGGCAGCGTACCCTGTTCCGGCGCTTGTTCTCGCCGGTAATCGACAAACTGTTGTTTGCTGCTACTAAAGCGGACCATGTGACCATCGATCAGCACGCCAATATGGTTTCATTACTGCAACAACTGATTCAGGATGCCTGGCAAAATGCGGCGTTCGAAGGGATCAGCATGGACTGCCTGGGGCTGGCGTCAGTTCAGGCGACCACCAGCGGCATTATTGATGTTAACGGTGAGAAAATCCCGGCGCTGCGCGGTAATCGACTCAGCGATGGCGCACCGCTCACTGTATATCCTGGCGAAGTTCCCGCACGTTTGCCTGGTCAGGCGTTCTGGGATAAGCAAGGCTTCCAGTTTGAGGCGTTTCGTCCGCAGGTGATGGATGTCGACAAACCGCTGCCGCATATTCGTCTTGATGCTGCGCTGGAATTTTTAATAGGAGATAAATTGCGATGACCGAACCGTTAAAACCACGTATTGATTTCGACGGTCCGCTGGAGGTCGATCAGAGTCCAAAATTCAGGGCGCAGCAGACCTTTGACGAAAGTCAGGCGCAAAATTTTGCCCCGGCAACGCTCGATGAAGCACAGGAAGAAGAGGGGCAAATTGAAGCGGTGATGGACGCAGCGTTACGTCCGAAACGCAGTCTGTGGCGCAAAATGGTGATGGGCGGGCTGGCGCTGTTTGGCGCAAGCGTTGTCGGCCAGGGTGTACAGTGGACAATGAATGCCTGGCAAACTCAGGACTGGGTGGCGCTGGGCGGTTGTGCCGCAGGAGCATTGATTATTGGTGCAGGCGTAGGGTCTGTAGTGACAGAGTGGCGGCGCTTATGGCGCTTGCGCCAGCGTGCTCATGAACGCGATGAAGCGCGCGATTTGTTACACAGTCACGGCACGGGTAAAGGCCGCGCGTTTTGCGAAAAACTGGCGCAGCAGGCGGGTATTGATCAGTCTCATCCGGCGCTGCAGCGCTGGTATGCCTCAATCCATGAAACGCAGAACGATCGTGAAGTGGTTAGTTTGTATGCTCACCTGGTCCAGCCGGTTTTAGATGCCCAGGCGCGGCGCGAAATCAGCCGATCAGCGGCGGAGTCGACGTTGATGATTGCGGTCAGCCCGCTGGCGCTGGTGGATATGGCCTTCATCGCCTGGCGTAATTTGCGCCTGATTAATCGCATCGCCACGCTGTATGGCATTGAACTGGGGTATTACAGCCGCCTGCGCCTGTTTAAACTGGTCTTGCTGAATATCGCTTTCGCGGGTGCCAGCGAACTGGTACGTGAAGTGGGGATGGACTGGATGTCGCAGGATCTCGCCGCGCGCTTGTCTACTCGCGCCGCGCAGGGAATAGGTGCCGGGTTACTGACCGCACGACTGGGGATCAAAGCTATGGAACTTTGCCGCCCGCTGCCGTGGATTGACAATGACAAACCACGTTTGGGTGATTTCCGTCGTCAGCTCATCGGTCAGGTAAAAGAGACGTTGCAAAAGAGCAAAACGTCCGGCGAAAAATAGTGCACTTTCGGGCACTGATCGGATACCTTTACGCCGAAGTGCCCGTTTATCCATCGTTGTGTCAATGTTTGTTGACAGAAACCTTCCTGCCACTCGAATAGTGTCATATCATCATATTTATTGTTCTTTTTCATGTGAAGGTTCCCATGCGTCTGGAAGTCTTTTGTGAAGACCGACTCGGTCTGACCCGCGAATTGCTCGACCTACTGGTGCTAAGAGGCATCGATTTACGCGGTATTGAGATTGACCCAATCGGGCGGATTTACCTGAATTTTGCCGAACTGGATTTTGACAGTTTCAGCAGTTTGATGGCGGAAATACGCCGTATCGCGGGCGTTACCGATGTGCGCACTGTGCCGTGGATGCCTTCCGAGCGAGAACATCAGGCGTTGAGCGCATTGCTTGAAGCACTGCCTGAACCCGTGCTTTCTGTCGATATGAAAAGCAAGGTGGACATGGCAAACCCGGCGAGCTGTCAGCTATTCGGGCAAAAACTGGATCGCTTACGCAATCATACCGCTGCGCAATTGATTAACGGATTTAATTTTTTACGTTGGCTTGAGAGCGACCCGCAAGATTCACATAACGAACATGTAGTGATTAATGGACAAAATTTCCTGATGGAGATAACGCCTGTCTATCTTCAGGATGAAAACGACCAACATGTCCTGACCGGTGCGGTAGTGATGCTGCGCTCAACAATCCGTATGGGCCGTCAGTTGCAAAATGTGGCTGCCCAGGATGTCAGCGCCTTCAGTCAGATTGTCGCCATCAGTCCTAAAATGAAGCATGCGGTAGAGCAGGCGCAAAAGTTAGCAATGTTAAGCGCGCCGCTGCTAATCACGGGTGATACCGGCACGGGTAAAGATCTCTTTGCTTACGCTTGCCATCAGGCAAGCCCGCGTGCGAGCAAACCTTATCTGGCGCTGAACTGTGCTTCTATTCCAGAAGATGCTGTAGAGAGTGAACTGTTCGGGCATGCGCCAGAGGGGAAAAAAGGATTCTTCGAACAGGCGAACGGCGGCTCGGTTTTGCTGGATGAGATTGGCGAGATGTCGCCGCGAATGCAGGCAAAATTATTGCGTTTTCTCAACGATGGCACTTTCCGTCGCGTTGGGGAAGACCACGAAGTGCATGTGGATGTGCGGGTAATTTGCGCGACGCAGAAGAATCTGGTCGAGCTGGTGCAAAAAGGCATGTTCCGCGAAGATCTCTATTATCGTCTGAACGTGCTGACGTTAAATCTGCCGCCGCTGCGGGACTGTCCGCAGGACATCATGCCGTTAACCGAGCTATTTGTTGCCCGATTTGCTGACGAGCAGGGCGTGCCACGTCCGAAATTAGCTGCAGATCTGAATACCGTGCTTACACGTTATGCATGGCCGGGTAACGTGCGGCAGTTGAAAAACGCCATTTACCGCGCACTGACGCAACTGGAAGGTTATGAACTGCGTCCGCAGGATATTTTGCTGCCAGATTATGACGCTGCAACTGTGGCCGTTGGTGAAGATGCTATGGAAGGTTCGCTGGACGAAATCACCAGCCGTTTTGAACGTTCGGTATTAACCCAGCTTTATCGCAATTACCCCAGTACGCGCAAACTGGCAAAACGTTTGGGCGTTTCACACACCGCGATTGCCAATAAACTGCGGGAATATGGATTGAGTCAGAAGAAGAGCGAAGAATAAGTGGGATAAATGCCTGATGGCGCAATACCATCAGGCATAATAATTTACGCTTTCAGTACCGCGAGAGCTGCTTCGTAATCCGGCTCAGTGGTGATTTCATTGACCAACTGACTGAAGATCACATTATCATTTTCATCAATAACGACAACCGCACGAGCCGCCAGACCTTTCAGTGGGCCTTCAGCGATCTCAACGCCGTAAGCTTGCAGGAATTCAGCGTTACGGAAAGTGGAGAGAGTGATAACGTTGTTCAGACCTTCCGCGCCGCAGAAACGAGACTGAGCAAACGGCAGATCGGCGGAGATGCACAGCACAACCGTGTTGTCGATTTCGGTTGCCAGTTGGTTAAACTTACGTACTGATGCGGCGCAAACACCGGTATCAATGCTCGGGAAAATGTTCAGCACTTTGCGTTTGCCCGCAAACTGACCGAGGGTGACGTCAGACAGATCTTTTGCCACGAGAGTAAAAGTCTGCGCTTTGCTACCCGCTTGCGGGATGGAATTGGCGACTGTAACCGGGTTGCCCTGGAAATGAACGATTTGTGACATGATTATCTTTCCTGTTTACATATAGTTAACGTCACGCCTAGTTTATGCTAACTGTCAATAACACAGCAATCGCTATTTGCGCTTAATCCGCAGACCACCGCGGCAACAAGGAGTAAAGATGAGAACCGTTAAGGTATTTGAGGAAGCCTGGCCGTTACATACCCCGTTTGTTATTGCGCGGGGAAGCCGCAGTGAAGCGCGCGTGGTGGTGGTTGAACTGGAAGAAGAAGGCGTCAAAGGTACGGGCGAATGTACGCCTTATCCGCGCTATGGCGAAAGTGATGCCTCAGTCATGGCGCAAATAATGAGCGTGGTCCCACAACTGGAAAAAGGGCTGACGCGCGCAGAGTTGCAAAAAGTTCTGCCTGCCGGTGCGGCGCGTAATGCGCTGGATTGTGCGCTGTGGGATCTGGCCGCAAGACAACAGCAGCAGACGCTGGCTGTACTTACCGGTATCTCTCTTCCTGAAACGATCACCACTGCGCAGACGGTAGTGATCGGTACGCCGGATCAGATGGCAGCCAGTGCCGCAGCACTATGGCAGGCTGGGGCTAAGCTGCTAAAAGTGAAGCTGGATAATCATCTTATCAGCGAGCGGATGGTGGCGATTCGCGCGGCAGTGCCGGATGCGACGTTAATTGTTGATGCTAATGAATCCTGGCGTGCGGAAGGACTGGCGGCTCGATGCCAGTTGCTGGCCGATTTAGGCGTCGCAATGCTGGAGCAACCTCTCCCGGCTCAGGACGATGCGGCGCTGGAGAATTTTATCCATCCATTGCCTATTTGCGCGGACGAAAGTTGTCATACCCGCAGCAACCTGAAGGCGCTGAAAGGGCGCTATGAGATGGTTAATATCAAGCTTGATAAAACCGGCGGCCTGACGGAAGCGTTGGCGCTGGCAACAGAAGCGCGTGCACAAGGCTTCAGCCTGATGTTGGGCTGCATGTTATGCACCTCACGCGCCATTAGCGCAGCATTACCGCTGGCGCCGCAGGTCAGCTTCGCCGATCTCGACGGGCCGACCTGGCTGGCGGTGGATGTGGAACCGGCTCTTCAGTTTACGACCGGCGAATTGCATCTTTAGGATGCCAGCGCAGTAAATTCGCCATCGCAAAAAGATATTTTTCGCTGGCTTCATCGGCGGAGATGGGGGGAAACTCAGCAGTGATACAGTGCAAGTTCAGGTCTGCACACCAACTGCCAAAGGATCCGGGGGTGTCGTAGCCGACGCTGGTTACCAGCGGCAATTCAAATGCCTGGGCCAGCCATTCACCTAATTCGCTGTGTCTGGGATCTTCAATACACGCCAGCGGATCGTGGAACGAGACGACCCAGGCGGGCTGAATGCGGTGAATGAGTTGGCATAACGCCTGGGTTTCAGGTTCGGAGCCGGGTTTATCTCCGGTCAGCAAGACAACGTCGCGCTCTTCGGCGGCACTGTTCCAGCGATAAACCGTTTCACCTTCCTTCCAGTTCGCCGCGGGAAAGTTTCGGTTTAAATCCACACCATTAGCATTGGCACGTAGACCCAACTGGCAACCGTCGGGATTCACACACAGCACCACATGATGGCGGCGCAAAGACGGTGTTAATGTGCGTAATGCGCAGGAGAGGGCGACGACGGAAGAATTCTCATCGCCGTGGGTACCAGCAAGAATCAAACCACTTTCGCTGCTGGCGGCATGGGCGGGAAACCAGAGCAGCGGCGCACCCAATAATGAACGTCCGTAATGTTCAGTTCCTGGGGGGAAAGCGCCCCGTTCGGCGCGTGGGCGAGTCACGGTCATAATCGTCTCTGACAATAGAAGTATTACAGGCAGTGTTGTGCAAATTTTGTGGATTATCAAATCCTTTTCGACAACGATATGTTATCGATCTTTTATCACTTTTTGGCCGGAAGTTATTTGCATTTCTTTAAGGAGAAACAAATAATTACGCATCAATATTAACGTCGGTTTGAGGGTAACTTATGAAGCACTCTGTTTCAGTAACTTGTTGTGCGCTGTTAGTCAGCAGCATTTCTCTTTCGTATGCTGCTGATGTTCCGAGCGGCACAGTACTGGCAGACAAGCAGGAGCTGGTGCGTCATATTAAGGATGAGCCTGCATCATTGGATCCCGCGAAAGCGGTTGGTTTGCCAGAGATTCAGGTGATTCGCGATTTGTTTGAAGGACTCGTGAATCAGAATGAAAAAGGGGAGATTGTCCCCGGCGTCGCCACCCAGTGGAAAAGCAATGACAACCGTATCTGGACCTTTACCCTGCGCGATGATGCTAAATGGGCAGATGGCACACCGGTTACCGCGCAGGATTTTGTCTATAGCTGGCAACGTCTGGTAGACCCGAAAACGTTGTCCCCATTTGCCTGGTTTGCCGCGCTGGCGGGGGTAAACAATGCTCAGGCGATTATTGATGGTAAAGCCACGCCTGACCAACTTGGCGTCACTGCCGTTGATGCCCATACCCTGAAAATCCAGCTTGATAAGCCATTGCCGTGGTTTGTTAATTTGACGGCCAACTTTGCCTTCTTCCCGGTGCAAAAAGCCAACGTTGAAAGCGGTAAAGATTGGACAAAACCAGGGAAACTTATCGGCAACGGCGCATATGTGCTTAAAGAACGCGTAGTGAATGAAAAGCTGGTGGTTGTACCGAATACCCATTATTGGGATAACGCAAAAACGGTACTGCAAAAAGTGACTTTCCTGCCGATTAACCAGGAGTCCGCTGCCACGAAACGTTATCTTGCAGGTGATATTGATATCACTGAGTCCTTCCCGAAAAATATGTATCAAAAGCTGTTGAAGGATATTCCAGGGCAGGTTTATACACCGCCGCAGCTGGGGACTTATTATTATGCCTTCAATACGCAAAAAGGTCCGACGGCAGATCAACGCGTTCGTTTGGCATTAAGTATGACGATTGACCGCCGCCTGATGACGGAAAAAGTATTAGGCACCGGTGAAAAACCAGCATGGCATTTTACGCCAGATGTTACTGCCGGATTTACGCCGGAGCCTTCGCCGTTTGAACAAATGAGTCAGGAAGAACTGAATGCGCAGGCAAAAACTTTGTTGAGCGCAGCCGGTTATGGTCCGCAAAAACCGCTGAAGCTGACGCTGTTGTATAACACTTCAGAAAACCATCAGAAAATTGCGATTGCCGTAGCGTCGATGTGGAAAAAGAATCTTGGTGTGGACGTCAAATTGCAAAATCAGGAATGGAAAACCTATATCGATAGCCGTAACACCGGTAATTTTGACGTTATCCGCGCATCATGGGTAGGGGACTATAATGAACCGTCTACCTTCCTGACGCTGTTAACGTCAACGCACTCGGGAAATATTTCAGGGTTTAATAATCCGGCATACGATAAAGTGCTGGCCCAGGCATCGACTGAAAATACCGTTAAAGCGCGCAATGCCGATTACAACGCGGCAGAGAAAATTCTCATAGAACAAGCGCCTATTGCACCGATTTACCAGTATACCAATGGGCGATTAATCAAACCGTGGTTGAAAGGTTATCCAATTAATAACCCGGAAGATGTGGCGTATAGTCGCACAATGTATATTGTGAAGCATTAATATGATGTCATCTGGCGCGTTTATGCGCGCCAGATTTAACAACCCCGATAAAATACCTTCTTTTTTAAAATCCCCCCTATAAAAATCACACCCAAGATAATTATTTGAATTTTTCTGCCAATGTCCAGCATAAATAATAATCAAATATTTTATTTAAAAGGTGTATTACATACTCCCAATATAAGCTGTGCTTTACTTTTCTTTACAACGCAAGACGTATTGCGTTCCTTGTGAAAATTTTCATTCGCAAACAGACACACAGCTAAAATGGGGTGGTAAAATGAAAAAGTCCTTAGCTATTCCTTTAGTTATCTCGTTATTACTCCTTCATTATCCTTCTTTAAGCCTGGCCGCAGAATCACTGCCCGATGCCACGTCGTTGGGGCTGGAAAACTTAACGAATGATCTCTCACGACAAGAATTGTTTGTAAAAATACTGGAATCGGATCCATCTCGTGATAAAGAGTTTGATTCCTTTGCGGTAAAAAAATATTTTAAATTTCCGGCTGATGTCGCTTACGATTCGGTATTGAATCAACCACGACCCAGTTCTTTATTTGGTGTGGATATCAGCCATCATAACGGTAAAAACTTCCCGATCGAACTGTTGGCAAAAAATAAGTCTGTGTTCTTGTATATGAAGTCCAGTCAAGGAACGCGTTATGTTGATCCTGAATTCGCCGGTTTTTGGCAGCGGGCTGGGGATACTGAGCGAGGGATAAAACTTCACCGTGGGGCCTACCACTTTCTTTCCAGTGGCACACCGGCAGACGACGCGGAATTGTGGGGACGCAAGCAGGCAATGACGTTTGTTAAAGTTATTAAAGCCAATGGCGGGTTAAGGGCGACAGATATGCCACCGGCGGTGGATGTTGAGTGGGATGTAGATTCATCAACAGGTAAGGACCGCTGGCAGAAGCGTAAACCCACTGAAATAATCACGATGATCAAGGCATTCACCGCGCAGGTAGAAGCCGATTTAGGGCGTAAACCGGTTATCTACACTGCGCGGGCGTGGTGGAAAGATGCCGTCGGCGGAGAAAAAAGTTTTGCCCAGGTTGCAGAACATAATCTGTGGCTGGCTGATTATTCTAATCAGGCACAGGCCAGCGAAACGCCGCGTTCAATTAACCAGACAAAATGGGCAATCTGGCAGTTTACCGATGCTGCGCAGCTTAATTTGGGATCAAGTCAGAAATTCGATGCCAGTATATACAAGGGCCCGACCGCTGAGTTTTATTCCACTCTGGGTGTGCAGGAGTTTTAAATCATGAACAGGCGATGGCCAAATTTATGTAAAACGGTCCTGGGGCTGTTAATTGCAGGAATATCACTGGGAATGACTGATGCCCGCGCAGATGACATTTGCAAAAATGGCGCAATGGTCCCTGATGAATATTGTCATTTTTTTGTCCACTATGGGCCAGAGAACCCAGGGAAACTGGATATCCGGATCAGTGATGCGTTAAAAATACCCGATCAGGATGCAGCGAAAACGCGCTCCATCGGGTTGATTATTGCAATTTCAAAATATCCACTATTACATGCAGATATTCCGGCAGCCGCGGTGGATGGCCAAAGAATGGCTGATTTTCTGATCAACGGACAGAAGTTTGATGAGGTTATTTTATTGAGAGATCAGGAAGCTTCATTAGATAATATTAATTATTTTTTAAAGGAATATTTACCTGCCAGAGGGATGATGTTTGATAAGAAAGCTCGCTTGTTAATTGCTTATTCAGGCCATGGTCGTTTTGGCACTCAAAATGGTAATTCTGATAAAGCACCTGCATTTGTATTGAGCAACGCTACGGATATTGATGGTTCAAAAGGCATGTATGAAATGCCAGCTCTGAACACACAACTTAATATTCTGGCAAAGCGTTATTTCCATGTTCTGACTTTAGTCAATGCCTGCTTTGGTTCTGGCTTGTACGGCATGACTATCGGCGCGGGTAATTCTAACTCGTACAGTAATCCTGGTGCCTATGCAATAGCTGCCGGTGATGATAAAACAGAGGTTTACTCACTGGAGGCAAAGCGCGGCAGTGTCTTTTTCGATACAATTATCAAAGGAGTAACGAATGGCGTTGCCGACGAACGTTTTGGTAAGTCGTATATGGTAAAAGTAGATGGAAAAAAAGAATACTACGCAGGAATAACCAGAACGTTGAGTTTATTTATCTATGTTAATGATCAATATTCAGATATTAATGAAAAACTGGATGAACAAGGTAAGGGATTACATTTAAGCGATGCCTGGATAGGTGCAACAGAAATGCCAGCGGGTCCAGGGGGATTCTTCTTCATCAATGAACCTGCGGCAAGTCGTCTGGATAATAAGACTCAGCTGGCTGCGGGTAAAGCAGGGGAGTTTACGAATATTGATGTAGCCTCATTCTCGATTGATAAGTCAGCCCCTGTCCCCGCAGATAATCAGGAAAAAGATAATAAATCGATTGAGATTCCTTATGGCCCCGTAAGTGCAATTCCCAACCGTCCTGACATTCGTATTTTTAAAACGCCGGAAATTTACCCAATTCACGGACATGATATTTCTTCTAACGATGGTGAAATAGACTGGAAATTATTCCAGGAAAAATCATCTGCGCGTTTTGTGTATGCGAGAGTGGTTGGCTGGAGAGGTCCCGATTCATCATTTAAGTCTCACTGGAAACAATTAGCTGATTCCAAATTTGATCGTGGAGGTTATTTCAAATTTGATTTTTGCCGCACACCTGAGGCGCAATTGGAAACGGCAAAAAGTCTCCTGCCCGCAGAGCCGAAAATGTTACCGCCCGGCATTTTATTGGTAAATCCTGAAGGTGAAGATACAACTCAACTAAACTGCTTTAAAAAATCGGGAATGGCTAATGCACGTAATGATATTTTGCGTTTTGCCGATTTAATCTACCAAAATTATCACAAAACCCCCATATTTTATGGAAATCATAATAACCTGTCACATTTCATGGATAGTCGATTCGAGCAGTATATGGTGTGGATGGGGTATTGGGGACAAGCTGGTGTGAAGCTTGAAGGACGCAATCCCTGGACGCTTTGGCAATATTCAGGGAATGAAACGGTACCGGGGATCGGTCACAGTACGGAGTCTGAAGTTTTCTTTGGTACTGAGGAACAATATGTTCAGTTTAAAGCTGGCGAGAATAATGTCGCGCTGGCTGCTGTTAATTGAATAATAAATAAGACTGGATGGCGAATAAGCATATCGCCATCCAGTTTCTGCAGGTTATTACTTCACCTGTTCTGGTAGTGTGTTATTCTCCATATACAACGTCTGGCTGGGGAAGGCAAAATCCGCGCCATGCGACTGTACAATATCGATAATTTTCAAATATACGTCCTGCTGGGCGGCAAGCCATTCGGCCCAAACCGTGGTTTTAGTAAAACAATAAACCATAATATTTAGCGACGAATCGGCAAACTGGTTGAAATAAACCAATAGGGTTTGCTGCTGGTCGATGGCGGGATGATTTGTAAGCATTTCGCGTACCGCTTCGACAATAGCGCCCACTTTAGCCGCATCTTCATAACGTAAACCAATGGTCGTAGTAATACGACGGTTGGTCATTCGACCGGGGTTTTCAACGCTGATAGATGAAAACAGTGAGTTCGGCACGTACAGCGGACGATGATCAAATGTGGTGATTTTAGTCATTCGCCAGCCAATTTCTGCCACCGTTCCTTCGATATTTCTGTCAGGAGAACGGATCCAGTCGCCAATACTAAAGGGGCGATCAAAATAGAGCATAATGCCGGAAAAGAAGTTGCTCAGAATATCCTTACCGGCCATACCTACTGCAAGGCCACCAATACCACCAAAAGTCAGCAAGCCTGAAAGGCTCATGCCGAAATGTTCGCCATAGAGCAGAACAATGACGACGATGATGCTGATTTTGATGATCCGCGACATAATCCGTGCACTGGTAATATCGCGGCCTTTTTTAATCTGCTTCCGTTCAAACTGATTGATTAGAAGGAATAACTTAACCGTCAGGATAAGGGCTATCAGTGACGTACAGATAAAATCAACGGCGTCCGGTGTGATAAATTTGAGTTTGTAGTTTTCGATGACATAATTAATGATGCTACCAACAGCACTGATAATTATGGTGTAGATTAAAAATTGCACTGCGTGGAATAAGAATCCTTTTCTTTTATGATTTCCACGGCGAAACCAAAAGCTCATAAGAATCAATGCTGCGCAGCTACCGAAAATAATGACCAGATTAAGCGCATTATTTGTAAACAGTTCAGCGATCATTGTTTTATTAGGCTCCTCCAGATTGTTGACGTCATGCCGGAAACCCCTGGCGGGGTTATTTTATCGCGATAATTCATGCATATCATCAATAGACAGGGAAGGAAGTAGCAACATTAGCTAATTTATCAACGAGTTGATGATATGTTACGCGACAATCTATTGCTTTCAGGGCAGACAACACCAAAATGTCATGGTATTGTTACACACAAGTAACAAAGGGTTTATCTGCAAAAGGATTACATTATGATCATGGCGAAACTGAAGTCAGCGAAAGGGAGAAAGTTTCTCATAGGTTTGTTGGCGGTTTTCATTATTGCGGCGTCGGTAGTGACTCGCGCGACTATCGGTGGTGTTATTGAACAATACAATATCCCGCTGTCCGAATGGACGACATCCATGTATGTGATTCAGTCATCGATGATTTTTGTCTATAGTCTGGTCTTTACCGTGTTACTGGCAATCCCGCTGGGTATTTATTTCCTCGGTGGAGAGGAAAAGTAAGTAAAAGAAAAGGCCCGTAACTTCGGGCCTTGAAAGTAAGTGACGAACGATTAATCGTCGTCTTCGTCATCCAGTTCGACAGGTGTCTGGTATTGGTCGGGTTTAATCACCAGCAGGTCGCAGCGAAGATGATCAATCACTTGTTCCGCCGTATTGCCAAGGAATGCCGCAGAAATACCAGTGCGTCCTACGGTTCCCAGAACCACAATCCCTGCCTGTAAATGCTCCGCTAAATCGGGAATCACTTCTTCCGGTAGACCTTTTTCGACATGCGTCATTTTCTCGTCAATGCTGAATTTCTGCCGCAGGGCTTTCATCGCCAGTAAATGTTGCCCGCGAATAGCATCGTTATAAACGCTTGGATCAAATTCCGGCAGTTCAATCGCAATATTGATGGGGGTTACTGGATAAGCACCAACCAGATGTACCTCGGTGTGGTTGACCTGGTCCGCCAGTTCGATCGTCTCTTTCACCAGTTTTTCATTGAGCGCATTATGATACGGCTCTTCGCTGGCGAGATTCACCGCCACCAGTGCCTTACCCCCTTCCGGCCACGGTTGGTCTTTCACCATCCACACCGGGCTTGGGCATTTGCGTAACAGGTGCCAATCTGTTGGCGTAAAAATCACCGCTTCCAGGCGGTCATGTTGGTGCGCCATTTTTAGCACCAGATCGTGCCCACCGCTAAGTACTTCCTGAATGATGGCTTCGAAAGGACGGTTATGCCAGACCACTTTAATTTCAATGGGAACGCCAGCGTTAAGATAATATTTCGCCTGCTCGTGGATCCACGCAGTACGCTGACTAATGACGCCCTGACGCATGGCGGTCCGCTCATCCGGGGAGAGTAGGGTAGTCATCTCGTATGAGAAGTCATAAATAGGCAAAAAGGCTTTAATTTTGCCACCAATCCGTTGATGCAAATAAACAGCTCGCCGTAATGCGGGTTGATCGTCCTGATTAGGATCGATAACAACAAGCATGTTCTGATACATAGCCATACAGAGTCTCCTTACAACAACTGTCAATGCAGTTTGTATTAAAAGAGTAACCTAGATCTGGTGAATGAAACAGTGATGAACCTTCTGCCAGATCAATAAATGAGAAAAATTTAATGATATGACAGAAGGATAGTGAGTTATGCGGAAAAATCAGGCGACGTTGCGTGTATGACCGGCTAGTTGGGCCAGCGCATCGTTATTTTCGATGGTGATATATTTACCTTTGACTGCCAGCATGCCGCTTTTCTGGAAGCGCCCCAGCAGACGGCTGATGGTTTCAACTGTCAGGCCCAGATAGTTACCGATATCGCCACGAGTCATCGTCAGGCGGAATTCACGAGGGGAGAAGCCGCGTTGGGCAAAACGACGGGACAGATTATAGATAAATGCAGCCAGACGTTCTTCGGCATTTTTCTTCGACAATAGCAGGATCATGTCCTGATCGCCTTTAATTTCGCCGCTCATCAGACGCATCATTTGTTGGCGCAAATTTGGCATTTTACCGGACAGATCGTCCAGCGTTTCGAACGGTATTTCACACACCATCGAGGTTTCCAGCGCCTGGGCGAAGCTTGGATGATGACCGCTGCCTATGGCATCGAAACCCACCAGATCGCCTGCTAAATGAAAGCCAGTGATTTGCTCGTCGCCTTGCTCTGTAATGGTATAACTTTTAATCGTACCGGAGCGGATGGCATAAAGCGATTTAAGTTCATCACCAGCCTTAAACAGCGTCTGGCCTTTCTGAATAGGCTTCTTTCGCTCAATGATATTATCAAGCTGATCAAGCTCATGTTCGTTGAGTGTGAACGGGATGCAAAGCTGACTGATGCTGCAATCCTGGCAATGGATAGCACAACCGCCAGACTGAATGCGCCGTATAATTCGCTTTTCCGGGATCATAGGTCTGCTCAAGCCGTAATTGATATTTGTCAATTTTAACATCTTTTTAGGGAGCAAGTAAGTCTAAGCAAACCTTAACAGCGGAGAATTCCGATAATAGATGTAAATTTATGTCTATCTAATTGAAAAACCTTAGATTGTTAAGGGTAACTTTACGTAAAACTGTGAACACGCAGGCACAAATTGCTTAATGTTTACAGTAAAAGATAACCTTCATGGCGCAATAGCCACTCTTTTCGCTGCACTCCGCCTGCATATCCTGTCATCGTGCCGTTTCGGCCAATGACCCGGTGACAAGGCACCACAATACTGATCGGGTTTGCACCGTTGGCTGCGCCGACGGCACGCGCGGCCCCTGGGCGGCCTAGTTGTTCTGCCAGTTGACCGTAATGCATTACCTGTCCACACGGGATAGTGCGTAGCGTTTTCCATACTTCCCGTTGAAATGGCGTACCGCCGGTGGCAGTGGGTAGGGAATCAATAATGCTTAGATTACCGGCAAAATAATCACGAAGTTTATCGCTTAACCCGCCGGGATTGGTGGCGGGAATACGCTCATAACCTTCTTTGCGATAATGGATGTCCAGCAATTGCACCATGCGATCGCTATACTCTTCCCACTCAACCGCCCGCAGACGAAATTGTTCATCGCAAATAACCCACAGAGGACCCAGTGGCGTGGCAATTTTTTCTTCAAGTAATCTCAGCATCCGTTCTCTCTTAAGATAAATGTGGGTAAACCCCCGGACTAATCAGCAGACCGACAAGATACCATGCAAGCAACATTAGCAGCCATACCACAAGAAGATAAGAGGGTACGGTACGACTAATGAATAGTAGGTACCTGGATTAGTTTCCGGTTTGATCGATAGCGCTGAGGTGGATTTCCGGGCTAAATGCGTCTGCCGCTTCGTTACTTCTCCCGACACCAGCGAGAATGTGGTTTTCTGCAATGCAAACAAATGAATAAAAAAATAGAGCCTGTCGACATCCGCCAGACTCTACAGTACACACAGCAGTGCATCCGCGTCTTGAATCCGGCCTGCTTCCTGTCAGCCGGTGACAGTGTTATAACGGTTTTGCCCATCAGTTGCCAATTTTCTTCAGTGACAGATTTCACGAAAATATAAGTTAAAACGTTCATCTCATGATTGAATAATCATGCATCGTTAATCGACTGGTGAATTTAGCGGATGATTAACCTGTGCGGGGGTTAAACATATTGCAGAGTGATTTGCTGAAGTATATTTCAGGCGAAGTGCAACAAATTACCGTCATCATATATTGGTTGCTGTGATGGACAAATCGCCTTAATTAGGGCCTGTGCAGGCTCACTCCCGGCTTAAACTGTTCGATACTGCAACCAGGCTGGTATAAAATGCCCCGCCTGCGGGGACACTAGCCTGTATGGAGCAAGATGTTGCTTCAACTTGCGAAGTGAACGATACAGCAGGCATCAGATGTATGAACAATTAACTCGTCTGGATCACGACGTGCGAAGGTACATAGGAGGTTACATGAACCTTGACGACAAATCGCTGTTTCTTGACGCCATGGAAGATGTCCAACCACTGAAACGTGCTACTGATGTCCACTGGCATCCTGTGCGTAACCAACGTGCGCCACAGCGTATAGACACGCTGCAACTTGATAATTTCCTCACCACAGGATTTCTCGACATCATCCCGCTAAATCAGCCCCTGGAATTTCGTCGGGAAGGTTTGCAACATGGGGTGATCGATAAGCTACGCAGCGGCAAATATCCGCAACAGGCTAGCCTGAATTTACTTCGCCAGTCGGTGGAAGAGTGCCGCAAAATGGTGTTTAGTTTTATTCATCAGGCGCGGGCGGATGGTTTGCGTAATGTACTTATTATTCACGGCAAAGGCAGAGAAGATAAGTCTCACGCCAACATTGTCCGTAGTTATGTCGCACGTTGGCTGACAGAGTTTGATGATGTACAGGCTTATTGCACCGCGCTACCGCATCATGGCGGCAGCGGGGCGTGTTACGTAGCACTGCGTAAAACAGCGCAGGCGAAACAAGAAAACTGGGAGCGTCACGCTAAACGCAGTCGATAATTCATTGACGCTTCCGCGCTATTGAAAATATCAAGCCGCCAGTACGCGGTTGCGTCCGTCATTTTTCGCCCGATACAACGCATCATCTACGCGTTTAAACAATTCATCGATGCCTTCATTGCCTTCGTGATGTGCCACGCCAATGCTGACCGTAAAACGCGGTAAGCCAGAAATACTCACTTTTGCCACGCTCAATCGGATAGTTTCAGCGAGAGAAATTGCGGTATCCAGCGGAGTTCTGGGTAATAACAAGACGAACTCTTCACCTCCCCATCGAAACACCATATCGCCTTTGCGAGCGCAGCTTTCGAGTGTACGTGCCAGAGTGCATAAAACTTCATCACCTTTCTGGTGACCGTACAGGTCATTAATATGCTTAAAACGATCGGTGTCGATAAGCAGCAAACTGTAATCCTGAGCGATTGCGAGATGCTGCATCTGGCCTTGCTCGGTGATGTGATAAAATTGTCGGCGGTTAAGTAACCCCGTCAACGCGTCATGGTGAGCCGCGTGTTCCAGTTGTTGTTCCAGCCTTTTTTGCTCGGTAATGTCATGCACGATGCATAACATTAACTTGTCGCCATAAATCTCAATTGGCCCGGCATAAGTTTGCACATGGCGAGTGGAACCATCTGCCAGCTTATGGACAAAGTTAAGAGGTTTATGTCCGCCGGGTAAACGCGAAATTTCATGCATGACAGGCATCACGCGACGCCCAAGAATATTAATTTCCCAGGTGTGTTTCTGACAGATTGTTTCATGGTTATAGCCATAGAAATTGAGTGCGGCCACATTGGCGTCGACAATTTGGCCATCACTCGAGGGATCTATCAACAGCATTGGCGCGGAGTTAGTCAGAAAAAAACGCGCATAAAACCCTTGTTTTTTACGCTGATAATTTGCAGATCGGCTGGCTTTTAAGCCCAGACTTGCGGGTGTCTCCATCCCTTCAAATATAATCACTTCCCCAGAATCACCAATCTCTTTGAGGGTTAACCGACAGCTTAGCGCTGTCTCTTCACCATTACGCTTGACCGTGAGAATTTCTACAATATCGAGTTGGTTATGCAGGTCTACGAGATATTTTGGTAGTTCGTTTTGGGAGGAGACGGAATAGAGGCCGGTTCGTAGCTGACTAAAAGTGAGTTCTTGCATCAACAGTTGCGCAGCGCTATTGGCATAAATTAACCGTTCCTCGAAGGGGGAAACGATCCAGACAGGACTGGTTAATAAGTCCAGGGTATTGAAGTTGTGCGTAGTCATTGAAATCCCGTTATTTTTATCAATTTTCTATTGTTATCTGATCGCAAAAATGCCACCACGAATGATCAGATAATTCTGATAATGATAGACGCTATTTAACACTTTACCCCTTTTCTAATCATGAAAAGTATTTTGCTTTCTGTATTTAGTTTTGACAGGATTTTATTAATCATTTCAGGGTAATGGGGTGAGGAGATGTTGCGTAAGATGACCAGAAGACTAGACTACAAAATAAAGCATTGATAATGGAGGCACTGTGGAAACGATTAAGGGAGCGGACATAAATGTACCGGATGCAGTATTTGCCTGGATGTTGGATGGTAAAGGCGGCGTTAAACCGCTGGAAAATACAGATGAGATAGATGAAGAGCATCCCTGCTGGCTCCACCTTAATTATGTGCACCATGACAGCGCGCAGTGGCTGGCAACGACACCATTGCTACCAAATAACGTGCGTGACGCGCTGGCAGGGGAAAGCACGCGACCCAGAGTCAGCCGTCTTGGTGAAGGGACGTTGATTACGTTGCGCTGCATTAATGGCAGTACTGATGAACGTCCCGACCAGCTGGTCGCCATGCGTGTTTATATGGACGGTCGGTTCATTGTCTCGACCCGACAACGTAAAGTACTGGCGTTAGACGATGTAGTTAGCGATCTGGAAGAGGGTACCGGCCCGACTGATTGCGGAGGCTGGCTGGTGGATGTGTGTGATGCATTAACCGATCACTCCAATGAGTTTATAGAGCAACTGCACGATAAAATTATCGACCTGGAAGATAATTTACTTGATCAACAAATTCCGCCGCGCGGTTTCCTGGCACTACTACGAAAACAACTCATTGTTATGCGTCGCTATATGGCGCCGCAGCGAGATGTTTATGCTCGTCTTGCCAGTGAGCGCCTGCCCTGGATGAATGACGATCAACGGCGCCGAATGCAGGATATTGCTGACCGTCTTGGGCGCGGTCTGGATGAGATTGACGCGTGCATTGCGAGAACTGGCGTGATGGCGGACGAAATCGCCCAAGTGATGCAGGAAAATTTAGCCCGCCGTACTTACACAATGTCATTGATGGCAATGGTCTTTTTACCCAGTACATTTTTAACCGGGTTATTTGGCGTTAACCTCGGCGGTATTCCAGGTGGAGGATGGCAATTTGGTTTTTCGCTTTTTTGTATTCTGTTAGTTGTTCTTATTGGTGGTGTTGCTTTATGGTTGCATCGTAGTAAATGGTTGTAACAAAAGCAATTTCCCCGGGTTTCTGTATACAAAAACGCCGTAAAGTTTGAGCGAGGTCAATAAACTCTCTACCCAATCAGGGCAATATCTTCCACGCAGGTGAATGCAACGTCAAGCGATGGGCGTTGCGCTCCATATTGTCTTACTTCCTTTTTTGAATTACTGCATAGCACAATTGATTCGTACGACGCCGACTTAGATAAGTCGGCTTTTTTTTGTCTGTTATCTGTCAACGTCTACCCTTTAAGAGTCTACCCAATGACCAAAGGGAAATATGATGACACTCATTTATTTGCAAATTCCTGTCCCTGAACCGATTCCTGGCGATCCCGTCCCAGTCCCCGATCCAATCCCTCGTCCACAACCTATGCCCGACCCGCCGCCCGATGAAGAACCGATTAAATTGTCGCAACGTGAGCGTAGATCTGCGAGGATACGCGCCTGCTAACTTTGCGCTGATGACCACGAGAATAGATTGTGACCGCTTTTTCTACCCTGAACGTTTTGCCTCCCGCCCAGCTCACTAACCTTAATGAGTTGGGTTACTTAACCATGACACCAGTGCAGGCCGCCGCACTTCCGGCGATCCTTGCTGGAAAAGATGTTCGCGTGCAGGCGAAAACCGGCAGCGGAAAAACCGCGGCATTTGGCCTCGGGTTGTTACAGCAAATTGATGCGTCGCTGTTTCAGACTCAGGCTTTAGTGCTGTGTCCGACTCGTGAACTGGCGGATCAAGTCGCAGGGGAGTTACGTCGGCTGGCGCGTTTCCTACCAAATACCAAGATCTTGACCTTATGCGGCGGTCAGCCGTTTGGCATTCAGCGCGATTCACTGCAACACGCGCCGCATATCATCGTGGCAACGCCGGGGCGTTTGCTGGATCACCTGCAAAAAGGCACTGTTTCGTTAGATGCGTTGAATACGTTGGTCATGGATGAAGCCGACCGTATGCTAGATATGGGGTTTAGCGACGCAATTGATGAAGTCATCGGTTTTGCGCCAGCTTCTCGCCAGACGCTTCTCTTCTCTGCCACCTGGCCGGAAGCGATCGCCGCGATAAGCGGTCGTGTACAACGAGATCCCCTGGCGATTGAAATAGACACAACAGATGCTCTTCCGCCTATTGAACAACAATTTTATGAGACATCCAGCAAGGGCAAAATTCCGTTGTTGCAACGGTTATTAAGTTTGCATCAGCCAGCGTCTTGTGTGGTGTTTTGTAACACCAAAAAAGATTGCCAGGCTGTGTGTGACGCACTGAATGAAGTGGGGCAAAGTGCATTGTCGTTACATGGCGATCTGGAACAGCGCGATCGCGACCAGACGTTGGTTCGTTTTGCCAACGGTAGCGCTCGTGTGCTGGTAGCGACCGATGTCGCTGCGCGTGGTCTGGATATTAAATCGCTTGAGCTGGTGGTGAACTTTGAGCTGGCGTGGGATCCTGAAGTTCATGTGCATCGTATCGGGCGTACGGCGCGTGCCGGGAATAGCGGTCTGGCAATCAGTTTCTGTGCGCCAGAAGAAGCACAGCGCGCTAATATCATTGCCGACATGTTGCAGATGAAACTTAACTGGCAAACGTTACCAGCCAGCAGGGACATTGTGCCGCTGGAGGCTGAAATGGCAACGTTGTGTATCGATGGCGGGAAAAAAGCCAAAATGCGTCCCGGTGATGTATTAGGCGCGCTGACAGGAGATATCGGGCTGGATGGCGCAGATATTGGCAAAATCACCGTGCACCCAGCGCATGTCTATGTCGCTGTGCGACAGGCTGTTGCTCATAAGACATGGAAGCAGTTACAGGGCGGCAAGATTAAAGGAAAAACTTGCCGGGTACGGTTATTAAAATAACGAAATGTTGAATTGCCTGATGCAAGGCTAAACATCTCGCCGGATGCGACGCTGGCCGCGTCTTATCCGGCATGCATAAGAGTAGCCCGATAATCTTACGCATCGGGCGTTATCCTGATTATTTCACTTCAACCACATTCAGCCGCAGTTCATCCAGCTGATTTTCGTCTTCTTCAGGCTGCCAGCCCGTCGGTTGTAGTGGCAGCTCTTCGCGATCAAACGCCAGATCACCGCCGTTAACCACTTCTGAACCGTGGGTAATGCCTTTGAAATCGAACAGACTGGTATCGCACAGATGAGACGGCACTACATTTTGCATCGCGCTGAACATTGTCTCGATACGTCCCGGATAACGCTTATCCCAGTCACGGAGCATATCGGCAATCACCTGACGTTGCAGGTTAGGCTGCGAGCCGCACAGGTTGCACGGAATAATCGGGAACGCTTTCGCATCGGCAAAACGCTGAATATCTTTTTCGCGGCAGTAGGCCAGCGGACGAATCACGATATGTTTGCCATCATCGCTCATCAGTTTCGGCGGCATCCCCTTCATCTTGCCACCGTAGAACATATTTAAGAACAGTGTTTGCAGGATATCGTCGCGGTGGTGACCCAGTGCGATTTTCGTGGCACCCAGTTCTGTTGCGGTGCGATAAAGGATACCGCGACGCAGACGAGAGCAGAGCGAGCAGGTAGTTTTTCCTTCAGGGATTTTCTCTTTTACGATCCCGTAAGTATTCTCTTCAACAATCTTATACTCAACGCCCAGCTTATCGAGATACTCCGGCAGGACGTGTTCCGGGAAACCAGGCTGTTTCTGGTCGAGGTTAACGGCAACCAGCGAGAAATTGATTGGCGCGCTTTGCTGCAAATTACGCAGGATCTCCAGCATGGTATAGCTGTCTTTGCCCCCGGAGAGGCAAACCATAATGCGGTCGCCATCTTCAATCATATTGAAGTCAGCAATGGCTTCGCCCACGTTACGACGCAGACGTTTTTGCAATTTGTTGAGATTGTATTGTTCTTTCTTACTAATTTCTTGATTTTGCGACATTTAATAGCGACTCAATTCGTTATATGGCATCAGAAAAGTATGCGTCATGCCGGAACGCCCAGCATAAGAAATCTGATATAAAAACTGTGGCGTGTATGGTACGGATTAGAGGGGAAAATGTCAGCACATTTGCGAAATGAATCAAAAAGCCCGCAGCGGTCTGCGGGCGTTAGTGTTAGCGCACGACCAGCACTGAGCACTCGGCGTGACGTACTACGGCAGCGGCGTTAGAGCCGAGCAGGTAGGTGGTGATATCCGGTCGATGAGAAGCAATGATTATCATGTGAGCAGGGATTTTTTTCGCCATTTCCAGAATACGGTCTTTTGGCGAACCTTCTTCAACATGGACATGCACTCTGTCAGTCGGCAGTTTGAATTTTTTAATGACTTTTTCCAGTTGCGATTTGGCTTCCGCTTTCAGGTCATCCATTGCCGGTAACTCTGCGGAATACGCTAATCCCAGAGAGGCATAGTAGGGTAGCGAAGGTATTACCGTCAGGAAATGAACCTCTGCATCATCAATCTTTGCCTCTGCCTCAACGTGGCTAATCACACGTTGAGTTAATTCTGAATCTGAAATATCGATAGGGACAAGAATCGTTCTGTTCATAAAACCTCCTGTTTTAGTATCCGCATAAAGTGTAACGCCAGATGACTCATTTTGTGTAATGACGGAGTTCACATTTTTAATTTAGATCAAGGGAGGAGAAATATGAAGAAAATGCCCGCCAAACGGCGGGCAGGCAAGATTAAAACTGGTATACCAGACCTAAAGCAACGATATCATCGGTAGAGATACCGTTCGCAGCGTAGAAGCTGTCATCCTCATCAAGTAGGTTGATTTTATAATCAACATAGGTGGACATGTTTTTGTTGAAATAATATGTTGCGCCAACGTCGGCGTATTTAACCAGATCTTTATCGCCATCAGTACCGACTAAATCGTTGCCTTTAGACATCAGGAAGGAGACAGCCGGACGCAGGCCAAAATCAAACTGATACTGGGCAGTAACTTCAAAGTTCTGGGTTTTGTTGGCAATCGTATTTGCAGAATTGCCGTAAGGCGTCATGTTACGGGTTTCAGAGTACATGGTTGCAAGGTAGATATTGTTAGCATCGTATTTTGCCCCTGCCGTCCATGCGTCAGCCTTATCGCCTTTTGCAGTAGAGAATTCAGCCTGTTGGTTGGTACGATCAGAACTGGTATACGCAGCACCAATGCTCACCCCCATACCTAAGTCGTAGGTAGAGGAGATACCGAAACCGTCGCCATTGGCATTCTTAATATTACGACTGCCGCCGTTTGCCGTACCTTCTTGCTCATGACTAACCTGGTTTTCGTTCGCTCCCTGATACTGCACAGCAAAGTTCAGGCCATCAACCAGACCGAAGAAATCGGTGTTACGGTAGGTCGCGACGCCGTTTGCACGACCGGTCATATAGTTATCGGCTTTGGTATAAGAATCGCCACCGAATTCAGGCAGCATATCTGTCCAGCCTTCGATGTCGTACATCACACCATAATTACGACCATAGTCAAATGAATCGAAGTCACCAAATTTCAGACCAGCAAATGCCAGACGAGTCCAGGAGTCGCCTTTATCATTTTCAGAGCCATTAGCCTGAACGTTATATTCCCACTGACCATAACCGACCAGTTGATCGGTAATTTGAGTTTCGCCTTTAAAACCAAAACGTACATAAGTTTGATCGCCATCACTATTCGCATTATCAGAAAAATAATGCAGGCCATCGACTTTGCCGTACAGGTCTAATTTATTGCCGTCTTTATTATAAATTTCTGCTGCATGTGCAGCACCTGCGGCGAGCAGGGCAGGGATTAAGAGCGCCAGTACTTTGCTTTTCATTGAATAAATCCTTTAGTTTTTTTATTTGCCTTAATTTCCCCTGTTTGGGGAATGAAAACATCCTAAAGGAGAAGTTCAGTTAGCAGATAAATATCATTTGTTACGCCTTAAGTAAAACCTTAATCAAATAATTCTATGGAAATAGTAATAAGTTTGATGAATGTGTTTTTGGGGAATCATGCAAAATAAAAATTATACATTTAATAAAGCATGGGTTATTCTGCGCGGGTTATATGCCTTTATTGTCACAGATTTTATTTTCGGTTGGGCCATTGCATTACTAATGTTTTTCCAACGAATAAAAAGACAAGCCCGAACTTTCGTTCGGGCTTTTTTTTGAATTGGATAATAGTTATCCAGAAAGGTTACTCGGTGCTATTTTTTTCCGCCTTTCCGGCCATTTGTGCCAGGAAGTCATAACGTTTTTGCAAATCAGCGGCGGCATCTTTCCATAACTGTTCGGCCACTTCCGGCTGTTGCGTGTTCAGACGGCGGAAACGCTGCTCATGAAGAAGCGTTTCTTCCAGAGCTTCTGAAGGCGGGCGGGAATCCAGCGCCAGAGGCAGTTTACCTTCATCGGTTCGACGCGGGTCAAAGCGATACAGCGGCCAGAAGCCAGTTGCGGTGAGTTGACGCATCTGGTCGTGACTTAATGCCAGGTCATAACCGTGCTCTTCACATGGGCTGTAAGCAATAATCAGCGATGGCCCCGGATACGCTTCTGCTTCCTGTATCGCTTTCACCGTCTGGTTGAGTTGTGCGCCAAGAGAAATCTGCGCGACATAAACATGACCGTACATCATCATGCTAACACCAAGATCTTTGCGTGCTTTGCGTTTGCCATGTTCACCAAACTTAGTTACCGCGCCAAGCGGGGTGGCTTTCGATGCCTGACCACCGGTATTGGAATAGCATTGCGTATCCAGCACCAGGATGTTGACGTTTTCCGTCAGACTCAACACATGATCCAGACCGCCAAAGCCGATGTCGTAAGCCCAGCCGTCACCACCAATCAGCCAGATTGATTTCTCCACCAGTGCATCTGCGTCACGCAGCAGTTCATGCGCTTCAGCCACATCTTTGAGTTGCTGGCGCAGAGCAGCGACTTGTTCGCGACGAACGTCTGGTGTGGCGTCTGATTTCAACGCAGTCAGTAACTCAGTAGGGATTTTATCAGCAAATTGATCCAGCAGACGCAGCACGCGGACACGGTGTTGATCGACTGTCAGGCGGAAACCAAGGCCGAATTCGGCATTATCTTCAAATAGCGAGTTCGCCCATGCCGGTCCACGACCGTTGGCATCAGTGGTATATGGCGTGGAGGGCAGGTTGCCGCCGTAAATAGAAGAACAACCAGTAGCGTTGGCAATCAACATCCGATCGCCATAGAGCTGAGTGAGCAATTTGATATACGGCGTCTCACCACAACCGGAGCAAGCGCCAGAATATTCAAACAGCGGAGTGATCAACTGCGAAGTACGAATATCAATACGTTCCAGTTTGCTGCGGTCGATTTCTGGTAAATTCAGGAAGAAGTCGTAATTGATTTTCTCTTCTTCCACATGTTCCAGACGCGACATCATATTGATGGCTTTGATCTCTGGATTTTGTCGGTCTTTCGCCGGGCAAACTTCTACGCATAGGTTACAACCGGTGCAGTCTTCCGGTGCGACCTGCAACACATATTTCTGTCCGCGCATATCACGAGATTTCACATCCAGTGAATGCAGGCTGGTCGGAGCGTTTTCCATCGCTTCGGGCGGTACGACTTTCGCGCGAATGGCGGAGTGTGGGCAAGCCGCGACGCAGTGGTTACATTGAGTACAGAGTTCCTCTTTCCAGATAGGGATCTCTTCGGCAATGTTGCGTTTTTCCCAGCGAGTAGTGCCCATCGGCCAGGTGCCGTCTGGCGGCAGCGCCGAAACGGGGAGGGCGTCGCCAAGTCCGGCGAGCATCGCAGCGGTAACCGTTTTGACAAAATCAGGTGCGGCATCAGATACCACTGGTGGACGGTTGGCACTTTGCGGATTTACCGGTTGCAGTGGTACTTCTTCAACGGACTCGCGCGCCAGCGCCAGAGCTTGCCAGTTGCGTTCCACCAGATCCTGGCCTTTGCTGCTGTAACTTTTGGCAATGGCGCCCTGAAGTTCGGCCAGGGCGCTGTCGCCAGGCAGAATTTGCGTCAGGTGGAAGAAAGCCATCTGCATGACGGTGTTAATGCGTGCTGCCAGCCCACATTCGCGGGCAATTTTCGCCGCGTTAATCACATAGAAACGCGCTTTTTTCTGATTCAACACAGCCTGAACTTCTTGCGGCAGCCGCGACCACACTTCATCGGCGCTGTACGGTGTGTTAAGCAGGAAAATGCCACCAGGTTTTAAACGCTCGGCCATTTGATATTTGTCGATAAACTGCAACTGGTGGCAGCCAACAAAATCAGCTTGCGAAATCAAATACGCGGAACGGATGGGCTGCTCGCTTACGCGCAGATGGGAAACTGTCAGGCCACCCGCTTTTTTAGAGTCGTAAACAAAATAGCCCTGGGCATACCACGGCGTGGAGTTACCGATAATTTTGATATTGTTTTTAGTTGCGGAAACGCTGCCGTCGCTACCCAGCCCGTAAAAGAGTGCTTCCAGTTTTGCCGAATTTGGCAGAGTATTTTCCGGCAATGGTAGCGACAAATTGGTCACATCGTCATAAATACCGACGGTAAAGCGAGCTTTCGGTTTAGCTGCGTTGAGTTCGGCAAATACCGCCAGTACACAGTCTGGGCCAAATTCTTTGGATGAAAGACCATAGCGCCCGCCAATGACGCGTGGCAGTGTTTCGCGCTCGCCATTATTAAAGGCTTCAGCCAGCGCCGTCATTACATCCAGATACAGGGGTTCTGCCTGCGCACCAGGCTCTTTGGTGCGATCCAGCACCGCCACAGTACGTACAGAGTTCGGCAATGCTTGCAGTAAGTGTCTGGCGGAGAAAGGGCGGTAAAGTCGCACTTTTAGTACGCCCACTTTTTCGCCACGGGTCAGCAATTCGTCCACGACTTCTTCACAGGTGCCGATGGCCGACCCCATCAGGATAATTACCCGTTCCGCTTGCGGATGACCATAATACTCAAACGGCTGATACTGGCGACCTGTCGCGGCAGCGAAATCAGCCATCGCCTGTTCAACATGGTCATAGACCGCGTTGTACCACGGGTTAGTGGCCTCACGTGACTGGAAGTAAGTGTCCGGATTAGCCGACGTACCGCGGATTACCGGATGTTCCGGGTTAAGTGCGCGAATGCGATGAGCATCAATTTCTGCCTGGGGCATTAGCTCAAGAATAGTGTCGTCGGCCAGCGGGACAATTTTGTTGATTTCGTGGGAAGTGCGGAAACCATCAAAGAAATGAATAAATGGCACGCGGCTTTTCAGTGTTGCGATGTGCGAAATGAGAGCAAAGTCTTGGGCTTCCTGCACGTTTGCTGCACACAGCATGGCGCAGCCAGTCTGACGTACCGCCATCACATCTGAATGATCGCCAAAAATAGAGAGCGCATGAGTGGCCACAGTACGCGCTGCCACATGCAGTACAAACGGCGTCAGCTCACCTGCCAGTTTATACAGCGTCGGGATCATCAGCAGTAAACCCTGCGACGATGTAAATGATGTCGAAAGAGCGCCTGTTTGCAAAGCACCATGCACAGTTGCGATAGCGCCAGCTTCTGACTGCATTTCAACCACACGAGGTGTATCTCCCCATACGTTCTTCAGGCCGTTTCCGGCCCAGGCATCAGCCTGTTCAGCCATCGTGGAACTCGGGGTAATAGGGTAAATGGCGATAACTTCACTGGTGCGAAATGCCACCGAAGCTACCGCGCCATTTCCGTCAATTGTGATCATACGACACCCTTACATTGCGCAAATGAGGGGCGCACGAAAAAGCTGCGCGCCCAGTAGTAATCTTTTAATTTTAGCAAACGGCTTTCTGCTGCATTTTCGCTTTTGTGTTCTCTATATCAGCGTAATGAATGTTTTGATCAAATCCGGTACAAAAAAATAGCCACAAAATAGTAACAATACGTTGCAATTCACAATACAGTTCTCGACGTAGCCGCCTGAGCTGCCTATTATTACGGCGGTGTCGTTGGACTTAAAGATTTGAGGAAGTAAAGATGCGAGTAATGTTGTGCGTAGGGGCTGCTGTTTTATTGTTGTCGGCGTGTAGTAGTGAACCTGTTCAGCAGGCGACCGCGGCACATGTGGCCCCAGGTTTAAAAGCGTCAATGTCGAGTAGCGGAGAGGCAAATTGTGCGATGATTGGCGGTTCGCTTTCCGTTGCCCGTCAACTGGATGGTACAGCGATCGGGATGTGTGCATTGCCCAACGGCAAACGCTGTAGCGAACAGTCGCTTGCCGCCGGAAGTTGTGGCAATTATTAATTCATTAAATCCGCCAGCTTATACGTTAATGTCTGTTTTGCGGTCGCCAGCGTTAACTGATTCGCGGTCAGATCCACTTGCGCACCTTCTTTCAGCATTTCGCGGATGGTGTTATCGAGTTCGTTAAGCTGTGGATTGGCACACATCATACGAGTCATTGCCAGTCCTTTAACTTTTAGTTCTCCGTCCGAAAGTTTACCTTCGCCGCTAAAGCGGTTGCACATGTTGCCAGAAATCATCATCTTTTCACCAAAGCTGATTTCTGGCGGGTTTTTCTCGCTGGCAACAGGTTGACCATTTACACTTTCCAGTACGAAACGGTGATGCTGTAACTGTTCTGGCGTTACAGCAATTTTGTCATTACTTACACATCCCGCCATCAGCAGGCTTAGCGCGACTAGCGCGGCAACTTTCTTCATTGTGGTTCTCAACTTAAGGTATATACCGGATGCAACGCGACGCGCCTTATCCGTCCTTCAAACGTATTTTAAGGATAGTGGATGAAAGATCTTTGGGGATTATCTGAATAAGCTCCCCTGACTTGCAGGGGAGCCGCAAAATTAAACCAGTTCGTTCGGGCAGGGTTCGCCTTTTTCCAGATTGCTCAAATTTTGCAGCGTTGTCTGGGAAATACTGGTCAGGGCTTCTGCCGTCAGGAACGCCTGGTGTCCGGTGAACAGTACGTTATGGCAGGCTGACAGACGACGGAAAACATCATCCTGAATCACATCGTTGGATTTATCTTCAAAGAACAGATCGCGTTCATTCTCATACACGTCCATTCCCAGCGAGCCAATTTTCTGGTTTTTCAGTGCTTCAATCGCGGCTTGTGAATCAATCAGCGCACCACGGCTGGTGTTGATGATCATTACGCCATTTTTCATCTGATCGAACGCCGCCTCATTCAGCAGGTGGTAGTTCTCCGGCGTCAGCGGGCAGTGTAGGGAGATAACGTCTGATTCAGAGAACAAGGTCGGCAGATCGACATATTCCACGCCGAGTTCCAGTGCTGCTGCACTTGGATACGGATCGAATGCCAACAGGCGCATACCAAAACCTTTCAGTATACGCAGCATTGCTACACCGATTTTACCGGTGCCAATCACCCCCGCCGTTTTACCGTACATGGTAAAACCAGTAAGCCCCTCCAGAGAGAAGTTGGCGTCACGGGTACGCTGATACGCGCGGTGAATACGACGGTTCAGCGTCATCATCATACCAATCGCATGTTCAGCAACGGCTTCCGGATCGTAAGCTGGGACACGCACCACTTTGAACCCCAGCTCTTTTGCCGCGTCGAGGTCGACGTTATTGAAACCGGCACAGCGCAGGGCGATATACTTAACGCCGTGCTTTTTCAGCTCCTCCAGCACCGGACGGCTGCCGTCGTCGTTTACGAAAATACATACTGCTTCGCAACCGTTGGCGGTTTTTGCCGTTTTTTCCGTCAGCAGAAAGTCAAAAAATTCCAGCTCAAAGCCAAAGGACTCGTTCACCTGTTGCAGGTACTTTTTGTCGTACTGTTTTGTGCTATATACGGCGAGTTTCATAAGACTTTCTCCAGTGATGTTGAATCACATTTAAGCTACTAAAAATATTTTACAAAATTTAAAATTTAATTGAAAGTTATGGCGATATTGAAAATTCCAGGAACATCTATGCTTAGTGTAGGCGCAACCTTCAACTGAACGGTTAAACATGCCACAATACCTGTATTGACTGCTTAATTTTTCGCTAAATCAGGATATTAACTACCCATGTTGGGTAAATATAAAGCCGTTCTCGCGCTGCTATTACTGATTATTCTTGTGCCGTTGACGCTGCTGATGACGCTCGGGCTGTGGGTTCCCACGCTGGCGGGTATCTGGCTACCGCTCGGTACACGCATTGCATTGGATGAAAGCCCACGCATTACGCGTAAAGGTTTAATTATTCCCGATCTCCGTTATTTGGTGGCGGATTGCCAGTTGGCACATATCACCGATGCCAGCCTTTCGCATCCCAGTCGCTGGTTATTGAACGTCGGTACAGTAGAACTTGACTCCACTTGCCTGGCGAAATTGCCACAGGAAGAACCCTCGCCAGCCGCACCGAAAACTCTTGCGCAGTGGCAATCCATGCTGCCTAACACCTGGATCAATATTGATAAACTGATTTTTTCACCCTGGCAGGAATGGCAGGGAAAACTCTCTCTATCGTTGACCTCCGATATCCAGCAACTGCGTTATCAGGGCGAAAAAGTTAAATTTCAAGGCCAACTTAAAGGGCAGCAACTCACGGTCAGTGAACTGGATGTTGCCGCCTTTGCAAATCAGCCGCCAGTAAAACTGGTGGGAGAATTTACCATGCCGCTTGTGCCGGATGGGCTTCCGGTAAGTGGTCATGCTACAGCAACGTTGAACCTGCCACAGGAACCGTCACTGGTGGATGCCGAGCTGGAGTGGCAGGAAAATAGTGGGCAATTGATTGTAATGGCTCGAGATAACGGCGATCCGTTGCTCGATTTGCCGTGGGAAATTACCCGTCAACAGTTGACCGTTAGCGATGGTCGCTGGAGCTGGCCGTATGAAGGTTTTCCCCTGAGTGGGCGGCTGGGTATCAAAGTCGACAACTGGCAGGCAGGCCTTGAGAACGCGTTGGTGAGTGGTCGACTGAGTGTGCTGACCCAGGGGCAAGCGGGTAAGGGTAACGCGGTGCTTAATTTCGGCCCAGGAAAATTAAGCATGGATAACAGTCAGATGCCGCTGCAACTGACCGGTGAAGCGAAGCAGGCAGATCTCATTTTATATGCTCGCTTACCTGCTTACTTAAGCGGAAGTCTGGCTGACCCAACGCTGGCCTTTGAACCGGGAGCGTTATTACGTTCAAAGGGGAGAGTCATCGATTCGCTGGACATCGATGAAATCCGTTGGCCTTTAGCAGGGGTAAAAGTCACTCAACGTGGCGTTGACGGGCGCTTACAGGCTATTTTGCAGGCTCATGAAAATGAATTGGGCGACTTTGTGCTGCATATGGATGGACTGGCGAATGATTTTCTTCCTGACGCTGGCCGCTGGCAGTGGCGTTACTGGGGCAAGGGCAGTTTTACCCCAATGCACGCCACCTGGGATGTTGCAGGAAAAGGTGAGTGGCAGGACAGCACGATTACGCTGATCGATCTCTCAACCGGGTTCGATCAGTTGCAATATGGCACGATGACCGTGGAAACACCGCGCTTAATTCTTGATAAACCCGTTGTCTGGGTGCGCGACGCCCAGAATCCGTCTTTTAGTGGCGCGCTTTCGCTGGATGCAGGACAAACACTTTTCACGGGCGGCAGTGTGTTACCGCCATCAACGTTAAAATTTAGTGTCGATGGGCGCGATCCGACGTATTTCCTCTTCAAAGGGGATTTACATGCTGGTGAGATTGGTCCGGTACGGGTGAATGGTCGCTGGGACGGTATTCGCCTGCGCGGCAACGCCTGGTGGCCTAAACAATCACTGACCGTATTCCAGCCGCTGGTGCCACCAGACTGGAAGATGAACTTACGCGATGGCGAGTTGTATGCCCAGGTGGCATTTTCTGCTGCGCCTGAGCAGGGTTTCCGTGCGGGTGGGCATGGCGTGTTGAAAGGTGGCAGCGCGTGGATGCCAGACAACCAGGTCAACGGTGTCGACTTTGTTTTGCCATTTCGTTTTGCCGACGGTGCGTGGCACCTGGGAACGCGGCGGCCTGTGTCATTACGTATTGCTGAGGTGGTTAACCTGGTGACGGCAAAAAATATCACTGCCGATCTTCAGGGCCGTTATCCGTGGACCGAAGACGAACCCTTGTTACTGACCGATGTGAGTGTTGATGTTTTGGGCGGTAACGTGCTGATGAAACAATTACGTATGCCGCAACACGATCCGGCGCTGTTGCGACTGAATAATCTCTCTTCCAGTGAACTGGTTAGCGCCGTCAATCCGAAGCAATTCGCGATGTCAGGGGCATTTAGTGGTGCATTGCCGCTATGGCTTAATAATGAAAAATGGATTGTGAAAGATGGTTGGCTGGCAAACGCAGGTCCCATGACTTTGCGCCTGGATAAAGACACCGCCGATGCAGTGGCAAAAGACAATATGACCGCAGGAACTGCCATCAACTGGTTGCGCTATATGGAAATTAGCCGTTCATCGACAAAAATTAATTTAGATAATCTCGGCGTGTTAACCATGCAGGCGACGATCAGTGGTAATAGTCGCGTCGATGGTAAAACCGGTACGGTAAATCTCAATTACAACCATGAAGAGAATATTTTCACGCTGTGGCGCAGTTTACGCTTTGGCGATAATCTCCAGGCATGGCTGGAACAGAATGCCCGACTCCCGGAAACTGGCTGCCCATCAGGAAAAGAGTGTGAGGAAAAACAATGAAAATAGTGATAGCCGCGTTCGCGTCCTCTTTTATGTTGGTTGGCTGTACGCCGCGCATTGAAGTGGCTGCACCGAAAGAGCCAATCACCATTAATATGAACGTTAAAATTGAGCACGAGATCATTATCAAGGCGGACAAAGACGTTGAAGATTTGCTCAAAACCCGTAGCGATCTTTTTTGAGGTAATGATGAAAAGAACATTACTCATAGCGGTATGGATTATTGGCCTGGTGAGCAGTAGTGCGATGGCATTAACCCTGAATGAAGCCAGAAGTCAGGGGCGGGTAGGTGAAAGGCATAATGGCTACCTTGCGGCTATAAGCACTGATCCGGAAACACGCGAGCTGGTAGCAAATATCAACCAGGCACGGAAAGAGAGTTATCAGAAGCTCGCTGAAAGCCATAATATCCCATTGGAGGAAGTGGCGAATCTGGCAGGGACGAAGCTGGTGGAAAAGGCAAAACACGGTGAATACGTGCAGGGCATAAATGGTATGTGGGTACGGAAATAACATACAACGGTAGTTCAAACACCATTTGGTAGTAGTCGGTGAAAAATAGGGTATTAGTTCACAAGATCATTGTGCACCGTGTCGCTGCAAAGGAGAACATCGATTACACCGACATAGCATTCAAGGCGACAATAACAATACTAATCTCGACGGTAAATTAACGGTTGTTGTTGATAGTGAAACGACCGCTCAGGAATATTTAAAAGTTGATGGTAGTAGATGCGGCGCTTGACGCGTTTTGTTTTGGTGTCTTTCAGGACAATAGAGCAACTCATCCAGTAATCTTGTTTACGCCTTCGCATTATTTATCTCTTTTCATTTCTATACTGATTTTCTTAATCCGTTTTATTACAGGGCAGGGTGCGATGAGCAGCAACACATTTACTCTCGGTACAAAATCCGTTAATCGTCTTGGTTACGGTGCAATGCAACTGGCTGGGCCTGGCGTTTTCGGCCCTCCGAAAGATCGCCACGTTGCTATAACCGTGCTGCGTGAGGCACTGGCATTGGGCGTCAATCACATTGACACCAGTGATTTTTATGGTCCGCATGTCACCAATCAGATTATCCGTGAAGCGCTTTATCCTTACTCTGACGACCTGACAATTGTCACTAAAATTGGCGCGCGGCGTGGTGAGGATGCTTCCTGGTTGCCCGCTTTTTCTCCGGCAGAGCTGCAAAAAGCGGTGCACGATAATCTACGTAATCTCGGCCTGGACGTACTGGATGTGGTTAACCTGCGCGTTATGTTTGGCGATGGTCATGGCCCAGCGGAAGGATCGATTGAAGCCAGCCTGACCGTGCTGGCGGAGATGCAACAACAAGGGCTGGTAAAACATATTGGTCTGAGTAACGTCACACCGACGCAGGTTGCAGAGGCGCGTAAGATTGCCGAAATCGTCTGTGTACAGAACGAATACAACATCGCGCACCGTGCTGATGACGCAATGATTGATGCTTTGGCCCGCGATGGCATTGCATACGTACCGTTCTTTCCGCTCGGTGGTTTCACGCCGCTGCAATCCTCCACGCTTTCGGAAGTGGCAGCAAACCTTAATGCGACACCGATGCAGGTGGCGCTGGCATGGCTGTTACAGCGTTCACCGAATATTTTGCTTATCCCTGGGACGTCTTCCGTCGCGCATTTACGGGAGAATATGGCTGCTGAAAAATTGCATCTTTCTGAGGAAGTGTTGTCTACGTTGGATGGTATTTCGCGAGAATAACGAATCAGACGCTCGCAGATTGTGCTGAAGGAAGAGCACAAAGCGATGCTGAGATTGTGGGAAAATAGGTTAGCGGATTGAGATGTGGACTGAACTACAGTCCACATCAAGATCGTGTCCGGTTATGCAGCAACAATGCTGTCAATGGCTGCTTTCGCGTCAGACTGTGCTTTTGCTGCCATTTCCGGACCGTAGGCAATCCCTTCGGCGAAAACAAATTTCACATCAGTAATGCCGATAAAGCCCAGGAACGTGGACAGATACGGCGTCACCAGGTCAGTTGGTCCATCTTTATGGATACCGCCGCGGCTGGTAATAACGATGGCTTTTTTACCCGTTACCAGACCTTCCGGACCATTCTCGGTATAGCGGAAAGTAACGCCTGCACGTGCAACCAGGTCAAAATAGTTTTTCAACTGAGTCGAGATGTTGAAGTTGTACATCGGTGCCGCAATAACGATAACGTCGTGGGCTTTCAGCTCGGCAATTAGATCATCGGAAAGCGCTAAAGCCTCCTGCTGACGCGGAGTCAGCGGCGCATCGCTCGGACGCAGAGCGCCAACCAGTTCACCATCCAGGACCGGAATCGGATTTGCAGCCAGGTCACGAACAGTGATTTCATCAGCGGAATGCTTTTCACGCCACTGTTCAACAAAATAATCGGACAACTGATTAGACTGAGAGTACCCTGCCAGGATGCTGGATTTAAGAACTAATACCTTGCTCATGGTGTTTCCTTATAGATGTTTGAATGGGCGATGCCCCGTTGCTTGTTGACACTTTATTCACAATCCTGCCACAGAGATAGCGCAATATATCGAAGTCTATGTTCGAATTTATTGAACAACACATAAAAAGCTGCGATGTGGTACTCTATATCTATCATTTAAAAGAAAATTAATCAGGCAGCCTACTGCCCGCTAACGTTATGACAGAACAACAAAAATTGACCTTTAACGCCTTACAGCAACGGCTGGATTCGCTGATGCTGCGTGACGGACTGCGTTTTTCTCGCCGTCTGCACGGCGTGAAGAAGGTTAAAAATCCTGATGCACAACAGGCCATTTTCCAGGAGATGGCTAAAGAGATTGACCAGGCGGCAGAGAAAGTCCTGCTGCGTGAAGCGGCACGACCGGAAATTACTTACCCGGACAATTTGCCGGTTAGTCAGAAAAAACAGGACATTCTCGAAGCAATTCGTGATCACCAGGTGGTGATCGTCGCCGGGGAAACGGGTTCCGGTAAAACGACCCAGCTACCGAAAATCTGTATGGAGCTGGGGCGCGGGATTAAAGGGCTGATCGGCCATACCCAGCCGCGTCGCCTGGCGGCAAGAACGGTGGCGAACCGTATTGCGGAAGAGCTGAAAACGGAGCCGGGCGGTTGCATCGGTTACAAAGTGCGTTTCAGCGATCACGTAAGTGATAACACGATGGTCAAGCTGATGACCGACGGTATCTTGCTGGCGGAAATCCAGCAAGATCGCCTGTTGATGCAGTACGACACCATCATCATCGACGAAGCGCACGAACGTAGCCTGAACATTGATTTTCTGCTCGGCTATTTGAAAGAGTTGCTGCCGCGGCGTCCTGACCTAAAAATCATTATCACTTCCGCGACTATCGACCCGGAACGCTTTTCGCGCCACTTTAATAATGCGCCGATTATTGAAGTCTCCGGTCGGACCTATCCGGTGGAAGTGCGCTATCGCCCGATTGTTGAAGAAGCCGATGACACCGAGCGCGACCAGTTGCAGGCTATTTTCGATGCCGTAGATGAACTGAGCCAGGAAAGCCCTGGCGACATTCTGATCTTTATGAGCGGCGAGCGAGAAATTCGCGATACCGCCGATGCGCTGAACAAGCTGAACTTACGCCATACCGAAATCTTGCCGCTTTATGCGCGGCTTTCGAACAGCGAACAGAACCGCGTGTTCCAGTCGCACAGCGGGCGACGCATTGTGCTGGCGACCAACGTCGCGGAAACCTCGCTGACCGTACCGGGTATAAAGTACGTTATCGATCCAGGTACGGCGCGTATCAGCCGTTACAGCTATCGCACTAAAGTGCAGCGTTTGCCGATTGAGCCAATTTCGCAGGCTTCAGCTAATCAGCGTAAAGGCCGCTGCGGACGTGTGTCAGAAGGGATCTGTATTCGTCTCTATTCGGAAGACGATTTCCTCTCGCGCCCGGAGTTTACCGACCCGGAGATTCTGCGTACTAACCTGGCATCGGTTATTTTGCAGATGACCGCGCTGGGGCTGGGCGATATCGCCGCGTTCCCGTTTGTTGAAGCGCCAGATAAACGCAATATTCAGGATGGTGTGCGTCTGCTCGAAGAGCTGGGCGCGATCACCACGGATGAACAGGCCAGTGCCTATAAACTGACGCCGCTCGGTCGCCAGCTCTCGCAGTTGCCTGTCGACCCACGTCTGGCGCGTATGGTGCTGGAAGCGCAAAAACATGGCTGCGTGCGTGAGGCGATGATTATCACGTCCGCGCTCTCCATTCAGGATCCGCGCGAACGTCCGATGGACAAACAGCAGGCATCGGACGAAAAACATCGTCGCTTCCACGACAAAGAGTCTGACTTCCTCGCGTTTGTAAATCTGTGGAATTATCTTGGCGAGCAGCAAAAGGCGCTTTCTTCAAACGCCTTCCGTCGCCTGTGTCGTACCGATTATCTCAACTATCTGCGCGTGCGCGAATGGCAGGATATCTACACCCAGTTGCGCCAGGTAGTTAAAGAACTCGGCATTCCGGTGAACAGCGAACCGGCGGAGTATCGCGAAATTCACATCGCCTTACTGACTGGTTTGCTTTCCCATATCGGCATGAAAGATGCCGATAAACAAGAATATACCGGCGCACGTAACGCGCGTTTTTCCATCTTCCCCGGTTCCGGTTTATTCAAAAAGCCGCCGAAATGGGTGATGGTGGCGGAACTGGTAGAAACCAGCCGTCTGTGGGGGCGCATTGCGGCACGCATCGATCCGGAATGGGTGGAACCCGTCGCTCAGCATTTGATTAAACGCACCTACAGTGAACCGCACTGGGAACGGGCGCAGGGCGCGGTGATGGCAACGGAAAAAGTCACCGTTTATGGCTTGCCGATTGTCGCCGCGCGTAATGTTAACTACAGCCAGATTGATCCTGCGCTGTGTCGTGAACTCTTTATTCGCCATGCGCTGGTGGAAGGTGACTGGCAGACGCGTCACGCTTTCTTCCGCGAAAACCTGAAACTGCGGGCAGAAGTGGAAGAGCTGGAACACAAATCACGTCGCCGCGATATTCTGGTCGATGACGAAACGTTGTTTGAGTTCTACGACCAGCGCATCAGCCACGATGTGATCTCTGCACGCCACTTCGACAGCTGGTGGAAAAAAGTCAGCCGCGAAACGCCTGATTTGCTCAACTTTGAAAAGAGCATGTTGATCAAAGAAGGGGCAGAAAAAATCAGCAAGCTGGATTACCCGAACTTCTGGCATCAGGGCAATCTCAAACTGCGTTTGAGCTATCAGTTTGAGCCCGGCGCAGATGCTGACGGTGTGACCGTACATATTCCGCTGCCGTTACTTAACCAGGTTGAGGAGAGTGGGTTTGAGTGGCAGATCCCCGGTCTGCGCCGCGAACTGGTGATTGCTCTGATTAAATCGTTGCCGAAACCGGTACGCCGTAATTTTGTACCCGCGCCAAACTACGCCGAAGCGTTTTTAGGCCGCGTCACACCGCTGGAGTTACCGTTGCTCGACAGCCTTGAACGCGAGCTACGGCGGATGACCGGCGTTACCGTTGACCGCGAAGACTGGCACTGGGATCAGGTGCCTGATCACCTGAAAATCACCTTCCGCGTGGTGGATGACAAAAACAAGAAGCTAAAAGAAGGACGCTCGCTACCAGATCTGAAAGATGCCCTGAAAGGCAAAGTGCAGGAAACGCTGTCTGCGGTGGCGGATGACGGTATCGAGCAGAGCGGCTTACATATCTGGAGTTTTGGGCAACTGCCGGAAAGCTACGAACAGAAGCGTGGCAACTACAAAGTGAAAGCGTGGCCGGCGCTGGTGGATGAGCGCGACAGTGTGTCGATCAAACTGTTTGATAACCCGCTGGAGCAAAAGCAGGCAATGTGGAACGGTCTTCGCCGTCTACTGCTGCTGAATATTCCATCGCCGATCAAGTATTTGCATGAGAAGTTACCAAACAAAGCTAAGCTGGGGCTGTACTTTAACCCGTATGGTAAAGTGCTGGAGCTTATTGACGACTGTATTTCCTGCGGTGTGGATCAACTGATCGACGCCAATGGTGGACCGGTCTGGACGGAAGAAGGCTTTGCTGCGCTGCATGAAAAAGTGCGCGCTGAACTGAACGACACGGTGGTGGATATTGCGAAGCAGGTCGAACAAATCCTCACTGCGGTGTTCAATATCAACAAACGCCTGAAAGGTCGGGTGGATATGACGATGGCGCTGGGACTGTCGGATATCAAAGCGCAGATGGGCGGGCTGGTTTATCGCGGTTTTGTTACTGGTAACGGCTTCAAACGGCTGGGCGACACGCTGCGATATTTGCGGGCGATTGAAAAACGACTGGAAAAACTGGCGATTGATCCACATCGCGACCGTGTGCAGATGCTGAAAGTCGAAAACGTCCAGCAGGCGTGGCAGCAATGGATCAACAAACTGCCGCCTGCACGTCGTGAGGATGAAGACGTGAAAGAGATCCGCTGGATGATAGAAGAGCTGCGCGTTAGTTACTTCGCTCAACAGTTGGGGACACCTTATCCGATTTCAGATAAGCGTATTTTGCAGGCGATGGAGCAGATTAGCGGTTAACTCTGCTATTTGCCTGATAAATCTAAAACCCGGTAAGCATTTAGCGCCGGGTTTTTTATTAATTCTAAAAACGGTAAAGGCAAAAATTGGGGAATTCAGAAAAATACAATTCTCTGCTGCAAGATGAATAATGTTTATCTACAGCTTTTCCGTAAAAGATATGTCAGGCTTGCGGAGAGGTGGTTAAGGAAATACGGCTTCCTCCTTTCAGAGTGCTCCGCTTCTCATTATTATCTCACGCAGTATTCTTAAGGGAACGATAAGGAGGGACCATGAATATTAACCCGTTTCCGACGCTTTCAGCGTCAACCATTGATGCTATAAACGTTATCGGTCGATGGCTGGCGCAGGATGATTTCTCCGGTGAAGCTCCGTATCAGGCCGATTGCGTGATACTTGCAGGCAATGCTGTCATTCCCACTATCGATGCCGCTTGTAAGATTGCAAGAGATCAGCAAATTCCTTTACTGATTAGCGGTGGTATAGGTCACTCGACAACTTTTTTGTATAGCGCCATCGCACAGCATCCGCACTACAACACTATCAGCACCACTGGCAGGGCAGAAGCTACCATCCTGGCGGATATCGCTCATCAGTTCTGGCACATTCCGCAGGAAAAAATCTGGATTGAAGACCAGTCAACTAACTGTGGAGAAAATGCCCGTTTCAGTATCGCATTATTGAATCAGTTAGCAGAGCGAGTCCATACCACGATTGTCGTCCAGGATCCCACTATGCAACGCCGAACCATGGCGACGTTCCGTCGTATTACCGGAGATAATCCTGATGCGCCTCGCTGGCTAAGTTATCCGGGATTCGTACCACAGTTGGGAAATGATGCAGGCAGCGTGACGTTTGCTAATCCGCTGACAGGACTATGGCCAGTTGAGCGATATTTGTCTCTACTTACTGGCGAGCTGCCACGCTTGCGCGATGACAGCGATGGCTATGGACCGCGCGGACGCGATTTTATCGTTCACGTCGATTTTCCGTCAGAAGTTACGCAGGCATGGCAGCTATTACAGCATGACGCTGTGCTTATTGAGGCAATGGAGAGTCGCTCACTGCGCTAATAATTGCCCGTTTGTGAACAAATGATTGCAAACGGGTAATGATCTGCTCTTTTTCTTCCTCTCTTTATTCCCGTCGTATCTCTTTTTATGAAGCCTTTCACAAAATTGCACATCCACGATGCCTTCTCTGCTGTGATTGATGTTAATTAACACATGAGTTACAAAATATAAACATATCAATCGCAGGAGTAGCCCATGTCTGTACCCGTTCAACATCCTATGTATATCGATGGACAGTTTATCACCTGGCGCGGCGACGCATGGATTGATGTGGTTAACCCCGCAACAGAGGCAGTGATTTCCCGCATTCCTGATGGCCAGGCTGAAGATGCTCGCAAAGCAATCGATGCGGCAGAGCGAGCGCAGCCAGAATGGGAAGCATTACCCGCGATTGAACGAGCGAACTGGTTACGGAAAATCTCTGCGGGGATCCGCGAACGGGCCAGTGAAATTAGCTCATTGATCGTCGAGGAAGGTGGCAAAATTCAACAGCTGGCCGAAGTCGAAGTCGCTTTTACTGCTGACTATATCGATTACATGGCAGAATGGGCTCGTCGCTACGAGGGCGAGATTATTCAAAGTGATCGTCCTGGGGAAAACATCCTGCTGTTTAAACGTGCGTTGGGCGTAACGACCGGTATCCTACCGTGGAACTTCCCGTTTTTCCTGATCGCTCGCAAAATGGCGCCAGCTCTTCTCACAGGCAATACCATCGTCATCAAACCGAGCGAATTTACGCCAAACAATGCGATCGCATTTGCTAAAATCGTCGACGAAATTGGCCTACCACGCGGCGTGTTTAACCTTGTGTTAGGACGCGGTGAAACGGTAGGTCAGGAGTTGGCGGGTAATCCAAAAGTCGCTATGGTCAGCATGACAGGCAGCGTCGCTGCCGGAGAAAAAATCATGGCGACCGCGGCGAAAAATATCACCAAAGTGTGTCTGGAGCTGGGGGGCAAAGCCCCTGCTATCGTGATGGATGACGCCGATCTTGAATTGGCCGTCAAAGCCATTGTTGATTCACGCGTGATAAATACCGGGCAGGTGTGTAACTGTGCGGAACGTGTCTATGTGCAGAAAGGTATTTACGATCGCTTTGTTAATCGACTGGGCGAGGCAATGCAGGCGGTTCAATTTGGTAACCCCGCCGAACGTAACGACATTGCGATGGGGCCGCTGATTAACGCTGCGGCTCTGGAAAGGGTGGAACAAAAGGTAGCGCGGGCAGTAGAAGAGGGCGCGAGAATCGCGTTGGGTGGTAAGGCTGTAGAAGGGAAAGGTTATTATTATCCGCCAACGTTGCTTTTGGATGTCCGCCAGGAAATGTCCATTATGCACGAAGAAACCTTTGGGCCAGTGCTGCCGGTAGTCGCTTTTGACACGCTGGAACAGGCTATCTCCATGGCCAACGACAGCGATTATGGCCTGACGTCATCGATATATACCGAGAATCTTAACGTGGCGATGAAAGCCATCAAAGGACTCAAGTTTGGCGAAACCTACATCAACCGAGAAAACTTCGAAGCTATGCAAGGTTTCCATGCTGGATGGCGTAAGTCGGGTATTGGCGGCGCAGATGGCAAACATGGTTTGCATGAGTATCTACAGACTCAGGTGGTCTATTTGCAGTCGTAAGATATGAAAGAGGCGGAGGTTTTTCCTCCGCCAGTGCTGGTCAGAGTTTGGCGAATTTTTCCAGAGTACGAATGAGTTGAGTGACAAAACCATACTCGTTATCGTACCAGGCGACGGTCTTCACCAGTTGTAAATCGCCCACTGCGGTGATTTCCGTTTGGGTCGCATCAAACACCGAACCAAAATGGCTGCCAATGATATCGGAAGAGACAATCTCTTCGTCGGTATAACCAAATGACTCGTTATTGGTCGTTGCTTTTTTAAGTGCGTTATTCACCTCTTCAGCAGTCACTTTTTTCCCAAGGATAGACACCAGCTCGGTCACTGAACCTGTTTTCACTGGCACGCGTTGCGCATGGCCTTTAAGTTTGCCGCTAAGTTCCGGGATCACCAGACCAATAGCTTTTGCCGCACCGGTAGTGTGGGGGATGATATTTTCCGCCGCTGCCCGCGATGCACGTAAATCTTTACCACGCGGACCATCCACCAGAGACTGGGTGCCGGTATAGGCATGGATCGTTGTCATTGTGCCAACTTCTATCCCAAAACTGTCATGCAATGCTTTGGCCATCGGCGCAAGACAGTTGGTTGTGCATGACGCCACAGAAATAATGGTGTCGTTGCCATCCAGAGTGCCATCATTGACGTTATAAACGATGGTTTTCATTTCTCCTGCCGGTGCGGAAATCAACACCTTTTTCGCTCCAGCGTCCAGATGCGCCTGGGATTTTTCTGCGGAAGTATAAAAACCGGTACATTCAATGACAATTTCAGCACCTTTTACTTTCCAGGGGATATTTTTCGCGTCTTTTTCGGCGTAAACCGCAATACTTTTTCCATTAACAATAAGTGAATCCTCTGTGAAATCGACGCTCCAGGGGAAAGGACCGTAGTTTGAATCGTGCTTTAGTAGGTAGGCGAGAATTTTCGGAGACGTAAGATCATTAATGGCGACAACGTCAATGTTACTTTTAATCTCAAGTAGCCGACGTAATACCAGCCGGCCGATACGACCAAAACCGTTAATGCCAACTTTGCTCATGGTTTTCTCCAGTCAAGAACTTGTGGGTAAAAATTAGTCCTTTCCAGGCTTAGACCAGGATGACAGGATGGGCAATCTACCTTTTTGCCATGAAACGTAACGTACTGAAAACGGGTGAACAATATTTAATGAAATTTTAAGAAAAGCTCGTTATGTTAACGGCAAATTGTGTTAAAGCAGGAAATGTTATGGGAATTAGATATTCAAGGTTACAAATTGGCATTCACTGGCTGGTCTTTTTGCTGGTTATTGCAGCCTATTGTGCGATGGAGTTTCGTGGATTTTTCCCGCGTAGCGATCGTCCGGTGATCAACATGATCCACGTTTCATGTGGCATCTCAATTCTCGTGCTGATGGTGGTTCGTCTGTTACTCAGATTGAAATACCCAACGCCGCCCATTGTACCGAAACCCAGGCCCATGATGACGGGACTCGCTCATTTGGGACATTTGGTGATCTATCTCCTGTTTATTGTATTGCCAGTGATTGGTTTGGTGATGATGTATAACCGGGGTAATCCGTGGTTTGCGTTTGGTCTGACAATGCCTTACGCGTCAGAGGCCAATTTTGACCTGGTGGATAGATTAAAGTGGTGGCATGAAACGTTGGCCAATCTGGGATATTACGTTATCGGGCTTCATGCGGCTGCTGCTCTGGCACACCACTATTTATGGAAAGACAACACGCTTTTGCGCATGATGCCGCGTAAGCGCTCCTGAGGGTATTAGAAGAAAGCGCCTGTACTAAACCAGACCCGTGGTACAGGCGAAGAATACGGGCCTACATCGGAAGCGCCTATTATATTTATTTGTATGACAAATAAAACCATAATCCGAGTTTATATGTTCAACGGGTTGATATTTAATCAATATATCTACTGTTAAGATTGAAATTCAATTTCTCCAATCTTTGATCTCCCCTAAGTGAAATAAAGACCGCACAGCGTATAACTTTTATACCGAACATAAGATTCGGCAAGCCATGGAGGTTGTATGAAAAAGTTGCTCTTTATTTTACTGATGGGATTACTGATGTCTTTTTATGTTGATGCCGGGCGCAAACCCTGTTCTGGTGCGAAAGGGGGGATCTCTCACTGTACAGCTGGCGGTAAATTTGTCTGTAATGATGGTTCTATCAGCGCATCGAAAAAAACATGCACTAACTAAAAGGGGCGCCATGAGAAAATGAACTCGTCAACCAGATGCGCGGGGAATTCTCCCCGCGCAGGCCCTTACCTGGACTGACAGGCCATGAGAGCCGCTACCTCCTTATCACCGTCCCGGAATCGCAGTTCGTAGAGCGTTTGTCGGGTCAGGAGTGTGAATGCCAGAATCGTGATACAGATAATGAGCAGACACACCACCAGGGGGTTGCGCTTCATAGCCTTTCTCCTTGCCGGATGGCAGGTAAGAGGCTAACATCTGAATTGCTAGCTTCATTCGTTGGCCTCGGTTGATAGAAATATCGGTCGGGGCCTTCGTCTTTCTGATTTTCGGTAAGCCTGAAAACAGAAAGTCTCAGGCGCCCGCAAACATCCTATGTAATTACCCTTACCAGCGAAATAATCACTTCACGAAATTGCGTGGCATTTTCCAGAATTTTTCGTAATACGCCTTACAAGGTATAACTACTCGTAAGTCTCCTCATTCCGATGGTAATAATCTCTCATCACAAAAATTGTTGTAAAAATGTGATATGAACAGGTTTTTGCCAGTAAGCAATTACCATCGATTGCCGATGACTCTCTATCGGGAGTAACCAGGAAGAGAGACAACGGTCATGAATACAACATCCTCACACCGCTTAGGCTTTTTACATCACATCAGGCTGGTTCCATTATTTGCCTGCATTCTTGGCGGCATCCTGTTTCTGTTTGCCTTGAGTTCATCCCTGGCGGGGTATTTTCTCTGGCAGGCAGACCGCGATCAGCGCGACGTCAGCGACGAGATCCAGATACGCACGGGTTTAGCAAACAGCTCTGATTTATTGCGTTCAGCCCGGATCAATATGATTCAGGCCGGGGCAGCAAGTCGTATCGCTGAAATGGAAGAGATGAAGCGAAATATTGCGCAAGCGGAATTGCAAATAAAGCAATCGCAACAAGGCTATAACGTTTACCGTGCTCGCCTGGTGAAAACTCCCGCTGACGATGCGCTGGACGGAGAATTAAATCAGCGTTTCCTGGCTTATATTTCCGGCCTGCAACCCATGTTGAAATATGCCAAAAATGGCATGTTTGAAGCCATTATCAATCATGAAAGTGAGCAGATCAGAACGCTTGATAATGCCTATAACCAGCAGTTAAGCAAAGCCATTGAGATACGTAGCGCCAGAGCTAACCAGCTAGCGGAACAGGCGCATCAGCGTACTCGTCTGGGAGGGATGTTTATGATTGGCGCATTTATACTTGCGCTGGTAATGACGCTGATAACCTTTATGGTGTTACGCCGGATTGTCATTCGTCCACTGCAACATGCTGCCCAACGGATTGAAAAAATTGCCAGTGGCGATCTGACTCTGGTTGACGAACCCACTGGCCGCAGTGAAATTGGCCGCTTAAGTCGCCATCTACAGCAAATGCAGCATTCGCTGGCGCTGACGGTGGGAACGGTGCGTCAGGGGGCTGAAGAGATCTATCGTGGCACCAGTGAGATTTCTGCCGGTAATGCTGACCTTTCCTCACGCACCGAAGAACAAGCGGCGGCAATTGAACAAACCGCCGCCAGCATGGAGCAACTCACCGCAACAGTGAAGCAAAATTCTGATAATGCACATCATGCCAGCAAACTGGCGCAAGAGGCCTCAAGTAAAGCCGGTGATGGCGGACAAACAGTTTCCGGTGTAGTGCGGACAATGGGGAATATCTCCAGTAGCTCAAAGAAAATTTCTGAAATCACGGCTGTTATCAACAGTATTGCCTTCCAGACCAATATCCTGGCGCTCAACGCCGCTGTTGAAGCCGCACGAGCCGGTGAGCAAGGGCGGGGATTTGCCGTTGTCGCCAGCGAAGTGCGTACACTTGCAAGCCGTAGCTCCCAGGCGGCGAAAGAGATTGAAGGCTTGATCAGTGAGTCCGTCAGGTTGATTGGCCAAGGGGCCGATGAGGTGGCAACGGCAGGGAAAACCATGAGGGCTATTGTTGATGCTGTGGCGAGCGTCACACATATCATGCAAGAAATAGCTGCCGCCTCAGATGAACAAAGCAGAGGTATCACACAAGTTAGCCAGGCGATTTCTGAAATGGATAAAGTGACGCAACAGAACGCTTCTCTGGTGGAAGAGGCTTCAGCTGCGGCGGTATCTCTTGAAGAACAGGCGGCGCGGTTAACTGAAGCCGTGGATGTGTTCCGTCTGAAGAAACAACCAGCTCAGGCGGATCAACAAGGAACAGGGAGTTCAGTGAGTTTGGCAACGGTGTGATAAAAAAGGGATCGTAAGATCCCTTACTTTTCAGAACGGCATTGATTTTCGAATGGCGTTAATCATCAACTGACAACCGGAAGAGAGTGTTGCATCTACGCGGGTCAGTATTCCAATAGGTTCGCCTGCTCCATGCCCCGGAACAGGCAGGGCCACCAGCGTGGCATGACGCAGGTCGTCTTTCACAGCGCCAGAAGGAACAAACCACACATAGTCGTATTCAACCGTAAGCTGACGTGAAAGCGATGCAGACAACGTTTCAATACAGCCTGAAGGAATTTTACATCCCTGGCTTTTTACTAATGCCTCTGAATGCTGCCGTGGCGCGGTGCCTTCTGGTGATACGACAACAGGCCATTCCAGTACCCGACTTAACGTTACGTTCTCCTGAAGCAGGGGGTGATTAGGTCTAACAACTAACTTAAGTGATTCGAGAAACAGCAGCTCGTAATTAAGTCCGGTCATCAGTTCAGGATCTGACATCCGACCAACACCAATATCGATTTCCCCTGTTTTTAACCCCGCCAGGATCATCGTGTTACTCATGGTGGCAACTTGCAGTGTGGTTTCTTTTTGTTGCTGATGAAACTGACCTATAACCGAAGGTAATATCCCCAGCGCCGCGGTAGGTAGCGCGCCCACTCTGACGACATCATTGTTAAGGCCTTCTTTACGATTAAGTGATTGTCCAGCGGTGTTAATGGCGTCAAGAACTCTGACTGCGTGAGTTAAAAATTGCTCGCCAGGTAAGGTGAGCTGCGCGCCTTGACGTCCTCGGTCGAACAGGCGAGCCCCCGTCAATTGCTCCAGCTCATTCAATGTCTTAGAGAGTGCCGGTTGACTCAGATTAAGGGTTTCAGCCGCGCGCCCCAAAGTTCCTTGTTGTGCGACAGCTACGAATGTATGAAGGTGGCGCAAACGGATGCGCTGACTAAACAGACTATTTTTTTCCATAAGCGATGTTAAAAACGAAGCGGTGCCGCTGACAAGTGATGTTGTTTGATTATGATAACTTGATTGCAAAATATTATTAACATTTAAAGTAGTTATGTTACATCGAAATCGATAATATTGATGATTTCGCGGCGAGATCACAGTTTGTAAATTCTTCCCACCAGAGTGAATGCGGTTACCTACACTCGAGATAATTGACCACTGGGGGTAGGCATTATGGCGAACAGCATCACAGCGGATGAGATTCGGGAACAGTTTTCGCAGGCAATGTCAGCCATGTATCAACAAGAAGTTCCACAGTACGGTACGTTGCTGGAACTGGTCGCTGACGTGAATCTGGCTGTGCTGGAAAATAATCCCCAACTGCATGAAAAAATGGTTAATGCGGATGAACTGGCGAGGCTTAACGTTGAACGTCATGGGGCGATACGTGTAGGAACCGCGCAGGAACTTGCCACATTAAGGCGGATATTCGCCATTATGGGAATGTATCCGGTGAGTTATTACGATCTCTCGCAGGCTGGCGTGCCGGTACATTCTACGGCATTTCGGCCCATCGATGATGCCTCGCTTGCGCGTAATCCTTTCCGCGTTTTTACCTCATTGCTCCGCCTTGAGCTTATCGAAAACAAAACATTGCGCCAAAAGGCGGCGGAGATTTTACGCCAGCGCGATATCTTTACCCCACGTTGTCGGCAACTGTTAGATGAATATGATCGGGAGGGCGGTTTTAGTGAAGCGCAAGCGCGGGAGTTTGTGCGAGAAGCCCTGGAGACATTTCGTTGGCATCAGTCAGCAACGGTAGATGAAGAAACCTATCACGCGTTGCATAACGAGCATCGGCTGATCGCTGATGTAGTCTGTTTTCCAGGCTGTCATATCAATCACCTGACGCCACGCACGCTAGACATTGATCGGGTGCAGTCGATGATGCCCGAATGCGGTATCGAACCAAAAATTCTCATCGAAGGGCCGCCGCGCCGCGAGGTGCCTATTTTATTGCGTCAAACCAGCTTTAAGGCACTGGAAGAAACGGTTCTGTTTGTGGGGCAACAGCAGGGGAGGCATACCGCGCGATTTGGCGAGATAGAGCAGCGCGGAGTGGCGTTAACGCCGAAAGGGCGGCGGCTGTATGATGAACTTCTGCGTAATGCCGGAACTGGACAGGATAATCTCACTCATCAACTGCATTTGCAGGAAACCTTTCGCGCTTTCCCGGACAGCGAATTTTTGATGCGCCAGCAAGGGCTGGCATGGTTCCGTTATCGACTGACACCATCGGGTGAAGCGCATCGTCAGGCGATACATCCAGGGGACGATCCGCAACCTTTGATTGAACGTGGCTGGGTTGTCGCACAACCTATTACCTATGAGGATTTTTTGCCGGTGAGTGCGGCGGGGATCTTCCAGTCCAATCTCGGTAACGAAACGCAGACGCGCAGTCATGGTAATGCCAGTCGTGAGGCATTCGAGCAGGCGCTGGGCTGCCAGGTTTTTGATGAATTTCAGTTATACAAGGAAGCGGAAGAACGCAGTAAACGCCGCTGTGGATTGCTTTAAAATCGGGCCATCCTGCTTTGCAAAAATTTGCCTGATTTTACAAATGAATCAGGCTCTTCCCATCGACATAAAAAAATTGCCGATTTGTGCAGATTCTCCATGCTCAACAATTGGATTATTAATAAATATTGTCTAGAGTGAGCGGTCATTAATAAGCACTTTCTTGCCGCTGAAAACGACCAGCGCGGGACCATTCACAACACCAGAAGGACTCACTGTCAGGTATGGATCGTAGACGATTTATTAAAGGTTCAATGGCTATGGCCGCCGTGTGCGGTACCAGCGGTATTGCTTCTCTTTTTTCTCAGGCTGCGTTCGCGGCAGATTCTGATATTGCCGATGGGCAAACTCAGCGTTTTGACTTTTCGGTTTTACAGTCGATGGCGCATGATTTAGCGCAAAAGCCGTGGGGTGGCGAGCCGCGTCCGTTACCCAACACGTTGGCGACTATGACCCCGCAGGCTTATAACAGCATTCAATACGACGCCGAACAATCACTGTGGCATAACGTCGAGAACCGCCAGCTTGATGCCCAGTTCTTTCATATGGGGATGGGTTTCCGCCGCCGCGTACGCATGTTCTCGGTTGATCCTGCAACGCATCTGGCACGTGAAATTCACTTTCGTCCAGAATTGTTCAAATACAATGATGCGGGCGTAGATACCAAACAACTGGAAGGGCAAAGCGATCTCGGCTTTGCAGGCTTCCGCGTATTTAAAGCGCCGGAACTGGCTCGCCGCGATGTGGTATCGTTCCTCGGTGCAAGCTATTTCCGTGCCGTTGATGACACGTATCAATACGGTTTATCGGCCCGTGGTTTGGCAATTGATACTTATACCGACAGCAAAGAAGAGTTCCCCGATTTTACCGCTTTCTGGTTTGATACCGTAAAACCAGGCGCAACCACCTTTACCGTTTATGCCTTACTCGATAGCCCCAGCATTACCGGTGCCTACAAGTTCACCATCCAGTGTGAAAAGAGTCAGGTGATTATGGATGTTGAAAACCATCTGTATGCGCGTAAAGAGATCAAGCAATTGGGTATTGCGCCGATGACCAGTATGTTTAGTTGCGGCACTAACGAACGTCGTATGTGCGATACTATTCATCCGCAAATCCATGATTCTGACCGTCTTTCCATGTGGCGGGGCAATGGCGAGTGGATCTGCCGTCCGCTAAATAATCCGCAGAAATTGCAGTTCAATGCCTACACCGACAATAACCCGAAAGGCTTTGGTTTATTGCAACTGGATCGTGATTTCTCCCATTATCAAGACATCATGGGCTGGTACAACAAACGACCAAGTTTGTGGGTAGAGCCTCGTAATAAATGGGGCAAAGGCACCATTGGTCTGATGGAAATCCCAACAACGGGTGAAACGCTGGATAACATTGTCTGCTTCTGGCAGCCAGAAAAAGCAGTAAAAGCAGGGGACGAGTTTGCATTCCAGTATCGTCTGTACTGGAGCGCACATCCCCCTGTTCAATGTCCATTGGCACGTGTTATGGCGACGCGCTCCGGCATGGGAGGTTTTCCGGAAGGTTGGGCGCCGGGTGAGCATTATCCAGAAAAATGGGCGCGTCGTTTTGCCGTCGATTTTGTTGGTGGGGACCTGAAAGCGGCTGCGCCTAAGGGAATTGAACCTGTTATTACGCTCTCCAGCGGTGAAGCGAAGCAAATCGAAATTCTCTACATTGAACCGATTGATGGTTACCGTATTCAATTTGACTGGTATCCGACTTCGGACTCTACTGATCCGGTTGATATGCGGATGTATCTCCGCTGTCAGGGCGATGCCATCAGTGAAACATGGCTGTATCAGTATTTCCCACCAGCTCCGGATAAGCGCAAATACGTTGACGATCGCGTGATGAATTGATCGTCATTTTTTTCGGCACCTTCTGACGGAAGGTGCCGTCTGGTAAAACACGATCCCGCTCGCATTTTTCCCCAAACTATCTGAGTAATCTGATGATGTGTATTTCATGTACACTTTGTCAGCCACTAACAGGGAGTGCGTATGTTTCCAGAATACCGAGATTTAATATCCCGTCTGAAAAACGAAAATCCTCGCTTTATGTCCTTGTTCGATAAACACAATAAACTTGATCATGAAATTGCCAGAAAGGAAGGTTCCGACGGTCGAGGATACAATGCGGAAGTGGTCCGCATGAAAAAACAGAAGCTCCAGTTGAAAGATGAGATGCTCAAAATCCTGCAACAGGAGAGCGTCAAAGAGGTGTAAACTTTCTTAAGCCGCCTGCCAGGCGGCTTTTTTAACAACTGCATGGATTGACTGGAGATAAGATGACTGAAACGATAAAAGTAAGCGAATCACTTGAATTACATGCTGTTGCAGAAAGTCATGTCACACCTCTTTATCAGTTAATCTGTAAAAATAAAACCTGGTTACAGCAGTCGCTAAACTGGCCACAGTTTGTTCAAAGTGAAGAGGACACGCGAAAAACGGTGCAGGGTAATGTGATGTTGCATCAGCGTGGATATGCCAAAATGTTCATTATTTTCAAAGAAGATGAACTTATCGGCGTTATCTCGTTTAATCGTATTGAACCACTGAATAAAACCGCGGAAATCGGCTACTGGCTGGACGAATCTCATCAGGGGCAGGGGATCATTTCTCAGGCGCTGCAGGCATTGATTCATCATTATGCTCAGTCTGGTGAACTCAGACGCTTCGTGATCAAATGTCGGGTGGATAATCCCCAAAGCAATCAGGTAGCTTTGCGCAATGGTTTTATCCTTGAAGGTTGCCTTAAACAGGCTGAGTTCCTGAATGATGCCTTTGATGATGTGAACTTATACGCGCGTATTATCGATTCACAATAACCCTGGCAGCGGCGTTCGCGTAATGCGCTCCTCGCCGTTAATAACTTTTGGACCACGGACATGAACCGTGTCGCCATCAAAGGCTGCAACGACGGCGTGGTCGGTTAACTCCACATGGTTTTCAATCATCACCGCACCTGTAATGCGGCTGTTCCCCTGTATGGTGACGTGATTGTCGAGTAAAACCGGACCACCACGTACGAGAGCATGACCACCCACCAGAACATGATGTTTTAACACACAATTGCCTTCCACCGAGGCATGTTCCGCTACCTGCGAACTGTAATGAAGCGTGGGAATGGCATCTTCTTCTGTTCCGGCGATCACACGTGCATGTCCGTAGACTTTCGTGCAGTCACACAGCCAGACGTTGTTCTCTTCATTACCTTCAATACTTGCAAAATCAAAAACTTCGGCGCGATGCTCAATGAACGCAAATTTCACAATGGCATCACCATATATTTGCGCCTGATGAACAATGCGCGAGGCGCTGACTCTTGCGCGATCATAAATTTGCAACAGAAGATGGTGGTCGGGCGTTAAACCTTGCGCAGCGACTACCATTGAGTTCTGATCAATGCAGGCATGACCAGAAATCCTGCAATTTCCGCATATTAATGAATCATGAATTGTGACGTTGTCACTTATCAGGGCGCCCTGACTGATTTTGCTATTATCGATCCAGACGTTATCCTTCGCGCAAACATCGCCCCATAGCTCGCTGCTTCCGGTGATGCGTGTATTACCGGATATCACCGTTCCGGCAAACGCGATGGCATTCTGGTCATAGATCCAACAATTTCCGTCCTGGGCCAATACGGTTTCATTATCAATCCAGCCGCCAGGCGTTCCGGCTATTACGTCATTAAAATCAGCGATGGCAATAATCTGCCGCAATAAAACACTCTTTTTATCGCTATCTTCCTGATAACTAAAAGCTCGTTGTTCTTCACTAAGACGATATTTGCGCATAGCGTTTTCCCGCAGGTGACCTACTATAACCGTAGCAAATTCTGTGACTCTGGCTATGTTTAGCAAATTTCCATAAAATGCATTTCAAATATACTTTATAAATTAAACAAAATGAGTAAGAAGATGCAGAGCGATAAAGTGCTCAATTTACCGGCAGGTTACTTTGGCATTGTGTTGGGGACGATAGGGATGGGATTTGCCTGGCGCTATGCCAGCCAGGTTTGGCAGGTCAGCCACTGGTTGGGCGATGGGCTGGTGATTCTGGCAATGATCATTTGGGGATTACTGACTAGCGCATTTATTACCCGACTCATACGCTTTCCGCATAGCGTGCTGGCGGAAGTGCGTCATCCAGTGATGAGCAGTTTTGTGAGTTTGTTTCCGGCAACAACGATGCTGGTGGCAATTGGTTTTGTCCCCTGGTTTCGTCCGCTGGCGGTGGGCCTGTTCAGTATTGGTGTTGTGATTCAACTGGCTTATGCCGCCTGGCAAACAGCCGGTTTATGGCGCGGTTCCCATCCTGAGGAAGCTACGACACCCGGACTTTATTTACCGACTGTTGCCAACAACTTCATCAGTGCAATGGCCTGTGGAGCATTGGGCTACACCGATGCTGGTCTGGTATTTTTAGGGGCTGGCGTTTTCTCCTGGTTAAGTCTTGAGCCGGTAATCCTTCAGCGTCTGCGCAGCTCGGGAGAATTGCCCACGGCACTGCGTACATCGCTGGGGATTCAGCTTGCACCGGCGCTAGTGGCATGTAGCGCCTGGTTGAGCGTCAACGGTGGCGAGGGCGACACACTGGCGAAAATGCTTTTCGGTTACGGTCTACTGCAACTTCTTTTTATGTTACGCCTGATGCCGTGGTATCTCTCCCAGCCGTTTAATGCCTCATTCTGGAGTTTCTCGTTCGGCGTATCTGCACTGGCAACCACCGGTTTGCATTTAGGAAGCGGTAACGACAATGGCTTTTTCCATACCCTGGCTGTGCCGCTATTTATTTTTACCAATTTTATTATCGCATTACTGCTCATCCGTACTTTCGCGCTTCTGATGCAGGGAAAATTGTTAATCAGAACCGAGCGCGCCGTTTTAATGAAAGCTGAGGACAAAGAATGATTATTCGTGATGAAAACTACTTCACTGATAAATATGAATTAACCCGCACACACTCTGAAGTTCTGGAAGCGGTGAAAGTGGTTAAGCCGGGTAAAACGCTGGATCTGGGCTGTGGTAATGGCCGTAACAGCCTTTACCTGGCAGCCAATGGTTATGATGTCGACGCATGGGATAAAAATGCCATGAGCATTGCCAACGTCGAACGCATCAAATCCATTGAAAAACTGGAAAATTTGCGCACCCAGGTTGTTGATCTAAATAGCCTGACGTTTGATGGACAATACGATTTTATTCTTTCTACCGTGGTGCTGATGTTCCTGGAGGCGAAAACCATTCCTGGATTGATTGCCAATATGCAGCGTTGCACCAAACCCGGTGGTTATAACTTGATTGTGGCAGCAATGGACACAGCTGATTTTCCATGTACCGTCGGGTTCCCCTTTGCCTTTAAAGAAGGGGAGTTACGTCAATATTACGAAGGCTGGGAGATGCTGAAATACAATGAAGACGTGGGTGAACTCCACCGCACCGACGCTAACGGCAATCGCATTAAACTACGTTTCGCCACGATGCTGGCACGTAAAAAATAAGCTAACAGGGCAAGGCGCATGAAAATGCCCACGTGAGATGTTTAACTGTTTTTTTTCGGTAAGCATATTTTTTATCGAGGTGATGTGAAATATATCACAGTGGTTGAAGTTTTTTATCGGCTTAACTGCCTGAAATTTAACAACTGATGATTGACTCTGCCCCCTTTTCGTCATTGACTATATTGTCAGAAAAGGGGCTGGAAAATTTATTTTCACCAACACTTTTTTTGCCACAACACGAAGCGGTACTTTTTGCTATAACTTAAAAAGTAATATAATCATCTCAGGAAACTATTCATGCGTACCACATCAATTGCGAAAGTTGCGGCTTTATGCGGCTTGTTGGCTCTGTCAGGTTGTGCCTCTAAAATCACCCAGCCAGATAAATATTCTGGTTTTTTAAACAATTACTCCAACCTTCAAGAAACAACTTCAGCAACGGGCAAACCGGTATTACGCTGGGTTGATCCAAATTTTGATCAAAGTAAATATGACAGCATCGTCTGGAACCCAATCACCTATTATCCGGTGCCTAAACCTTCTACCCAGGTAGGGCAAAAAGTTCTGGATAGAATTTTGAGCTATACCAATACTGAAATGAAAGAAGCCATCTCACAGCGTAAACCACTGGTTACCACCGCTGGGCCTCGTAGTCTGATTTTCCGTGGTGCTATTACTGGTGTAGATACCAGCAAAGAAGGGTTACAGTTCTATGAAGTTGTTCCTGTCGCATTAGTGGTAGCGGGGACGCAAATGGCGACGGGTCACCGTACCATGGATACCCGCCTGTACTTTGAAGGTGAGCTGATTGATGCGGCTACCAACAAACCAGTTATCAAGGTGGTTCGTCAGGGCGAAGGTAAGGACCTGAACAACGAAAGCACACCAATGGCTTTCGAAAATATTAAGCAAGTTATTGATGACATGGCGACCGACGCGACCATGTTTGACGTTAACAAAAAATAATGCCAGTCGCGCCATCGCAAGATGGCGCTTCTGATTATCGGCTTCTGTCAGCGATCAAATTCAATACTACATAACAGACACCACCGGCAATTAATCCCCAAAACGCCGAGCCAATACCTACCAGCGTCAGCCCACTTGCCGTTACCAGAAAAGCCACCACAGCAGCGTCGCGCTCACGCTCATTATGCAAAGCCTGATACAAACTGCCTCCGATGGTACTTAACAGCGCCAGACCAGCCAGCATCTGGATCCAACTTACAGGCAGGGCAGCCATCATCCCGGTAATGGCACTGCCAAACAGACCCGCCAGTAAATAAAAGACGCCAGCCGCAGCGGCAGCCAGCCAACGCTGATCTTTGTCCGGGTGCGCCTCCGGGCTCTGGCAAATAGCCGCAGTGATAGCCGCAATACCTACGGAATAGACGCCGAAAGGAGAAAACAGAAGCGCCAGTAATCCAGTAAATACAATCAATGGCGAAACAGGAGCTGAATACCCGGCGGCTTTCATCGCCGCAATCCCTGGCGCATTCTGCGATGCCATCGTCACCAGAAAAAGGGGGAGTGCAACGCTCAAACTGTGAGTAAACGAAAATTCAGGGGCGAGATAAGCGGGGAGAACTGGTTTGAAAACGATATCTTTTGTGACAACGTCACCTTGTGCGATAACGACCACGATCCCAACAATCATCGCCGCAATTACCGCATAACGCGGCGCAATAGCCTTTGTCGCCAGCCACGCCAGCAACATACTACCGCATAACATAAACTGACCATCCAGGCTGGCAAACGCCTGTAAACCAAAGCGTAACAAAATTCCGGCCAGCATTGCCGCTGCCAGCGAGTGCGGAATAATACGCATCAAGCGGGCGAATAATCCTGTCACACCACAGAGAACAATTAGCGCATTCGTGACAATAAAAACGCCGATGGCCTGGTTTAGCGTTAGTCCCTGTAACCCGGTGACCAGCAACGCAGCACCGGGCGTTGACCATGCGGTAAGAACAGGCACGCGATACCACAACGTCAGAGCCAGCGTACTGACTCCCATTGCCAGCCCCAGCGCCGTCATCCAGCCGGAAATTTGCTCTGTGGTGGCTCCAGCGACAATCGCCGCTTGCCATATTATTGCCGCAGAGCTGGCATAACCAATCAATACCGCCAGAAACCCTGCAAGCAGTGTGGGAGGAGGAATGGAAAACAGACGCATAGTTACCTCGTGCGTTATAGCGTACAGGCACCGTAGCATTTGTCCGTTATAACGCACAAGTGATAAACTCCCGTTTTGCAGGAGGAGTCGCATGGAAAATCTCGCTCGCTTTTTATCCACTACGCTTAAACATCTTCGTCAGCAGCGAGGCTGGAGTCTTTCGCGGCTGGCTGAAGCGACGGGCGTTTCAAAAGCGATGTTAGGGCAGATTGAACGTAATGAATCCAGCCCGACGGTCGCAACATTATGGAAAATAGCTACTGGAATGAACGTACCGTTTTCGACGTTTATTTCGCCACCGCAGACCGCTACGCCATCCGTTTATGATCCACAACAGCAGGCAATGGTGATCACTTCTTTATTTCCTTATGATCCGCAACTCTGTTTTGAACATTTCTCGATCATGATGGCCCCTGGTGCAATAAGCGAATCGACGCCGCACGAAAAGGGTGTTATCGAGCATGTTGTCGTCATTGGTGGGCAGCTTGACCTGTGCGTTGGTGGTGAGTGGCGAAGCCTTAAAAGTGGAGAAGGTGAACGCTTTGCCGCAGATGTTGCCCATGCCTATTGCAACCGTGGCGAGCAAACCGTGCATTTTCATTCCATTATCCATTACCCGCGTAGTTGAACAGGAAAACTATTTCGCAACGTCGCGCTTGTGGCTAAAATAACCGCCTTTTTTCAGCTACTGGATAAGAAAGTGACCGTATCTTCTCATCGTCTTGAACTGTTAAGCCCGGCACGCGATGCCGCCATTGCCCGCGAAGCTATTTTGCACGGTGCCGATGCTGTTTATATCGGCGGCCCTGGTTTTGGTGCCCGTCATAACGCCAGTAATAGTCTGAAAGATATCGCCGAACTGGTGCCATTTGCCCACCGTTATGGCGCAAAAATTTTCGTCACGCTGAACACCATTTTGCATGACGACGAACTGGAACCGGCGCAACGACTGATTACCGATCTTTACCAGACAGGCGTAGATGCGCTGATTGTTCAGGACATGGGGATTCTGGAACTTGATATTCCGCCGATTGAACTGCACGCAAGTACGCAGTGTGATATTCGCACTGTAGAGAAAGCGAAGTTCCTCTCTGACGTTGGCTTTACCCAGATTGTGCTTGCGCGTGAGCTTAACCTGGAGCAGATTCGTGCGATTCATCAGGCCACGGACGCGACTATTGAGTTCTTTATTCATGGCGCATTGTGTGTGGCATATTCCGGTCAGTGCTACATTTCTCATGCACAAACGGGACGTAGCGCCAACCGTGGTGATTGCTCCCAGGCGTGCCGTTTGCCATACACGTTGAAAGACGATCAGGGGCGGGTGGTTTCCTATGAAAAACATCTGCTGTCGATGAAAGATAACGATCAGACTGCCAACCTTGGCGCGTTGATCGATGCGGGCGTGCGTTCTTTCAAGATTGAAGGCCGTTACAAAGATATGAGCTACGTGAAGAATATCACCGCCCATTATCGCCAGATGCTGGATGCCATTATTGAAGAGCGCGGCGATCTGGCTCGTGCTTCATCAGGTCGTACTGAACATTTCTTTGTGCCTTCGACAGAAAAAACCTTCCATCGTGGTAGCACCGACTACTTTGTTAACGCGCGTAAAGGTGACATTGGCGCGTTCGATTCGCCGAAATTTATCGGCCTGCCGGTGGGTGAAGTATTGAAAGTGGCGAAAGATCATCTCGATGTTGCCGTCACCGAGCCACTGGCAAATGGCGATGGCCTGAACGTAATGATTAAACGTGAAGTGGTTGGCTTTCGTGCCAATACGGTAGAGAAAACCGGAGAAAATCACTACCGCGTCTGGCCAAATGAAATGCCAGCAGATTTGCATAAAATTCGCCCACATCATCCGCTTAACCGTAACCTTGACCATAACTGGCAACAGGCACTGACGAAAACCTCCAGCGAGCGTCGGATCGCGGTAGACATTGAACTGGGTGGCTGGCAAGAACAACTCATTCTGACGTTAACCAGCGAAGAGGGCGTTAGCATCACTCATACCCTGGATGGGCAGTTCGACGAAGCGAATAACGCCGAAAAAGCGCTGAATAACCTGAAAGATGGCCTGGCAAAACTGGGGCAAACCATCTATTACGCCCGCGATGTGCGAATTAATTTGCCGGGGGCGCTGTTTGTGCCAAACAGTCTGTTAAATCAGTTCCGCCGTGAAGCCGTCGAAATGCTGGATGCTGCACGTCTTGCCAGCTACCAGCGCGGCAGTCGTAAACCGGTTGCTGAACCTGCGCCGGTTTATCCGCAAACGCATTTGAGCTTCCTTGCTAACGTCTACAACCATAAAGCACGCGAGTTCTATCATCGCTATGGCGTACAACTGATTGATGCGGCGTATGAAGCGCATGAAGAGAAGGGCGAAGTCCCGGTGATGATCACCAAACACTGCCTGCGCTTTGCCTTCAATCTGTGTCCGAAACAGGCGAAAGGTAATATTAAAAGCTGGAAGGCAACGCCGATGCAACTGGTTAACGGTGATGAAGTACTAACGCTGAAGTTTGATTGCCGCCCGTGTGAGATGCACGTCATCGGTAAAATCAAAAATCACATTCTGAAAATGCCGTTACCGGGAAGCGTTGTCGCATCTGTAAGCCCGGATGATCTGCTGAAAACATTGCCGAAGCGGAAAGGATAAAACGCAAGCTTTCAGGGGTATTCACAACTCATTGAATCTGCATGATATTGTTGCCGGATAAGGCGTTCATGCCACATCCGGCAACAAACGACTCAAGGTTGTCCCGTTTCTGGTTTGCGTGATTTTTGCCAGTAATAATGCTCGCGCAAACCTTCCGCCGACTCTTCCGCCACAGCCCGCAATTCATCGCTGTCCGCCTCATGACGCAGTTGATGATCCACATTCTTCACCCACAAAAATTCATGTCCTTTGTGTCCCGCCATGAGCTGTCCTGAGAACAGCGCACACGTTAATAAGACTACCGATAACGCTTTCGTAAACATCCCGCCACCCGTTTATTACACTTTGCCGCTATGATGCCGATAGTTTCTTTGAGTTATTATTCTGTTTTGCAAATTAGCGCAAAGAATTTTGGAACCTGCCTTCCTGATTTGGCACTGCTTTTCACCGTTGCGGCGAATTAGTGCTATTTTCGAGCAAATTAAAAAAGGAGGTAAACATTAATGTTTACTTTGTTGATATACTCAGCGGCAGGGAGGCGATGTGAAACAAAGCGAGTTCAGACGTTGGCTCTAATCTCAGGGCGTAGATGTGGCGAATGGCAGCAACCATTTGAAACTCAGGTTTCAGGGGCGACGTAGTGTCATGCCGCGTCACCCCAGTGACGAGATCAAAGAACCATTGCGTAAAGCAATCCTGAAACAACTCGGTTTAAATTAATCGCCATAAGAAGGTTAATGACATGCGAGAGACAGTCAAAATTATGCGTTATCCCGTCACTCTTACACCTGCGCCGGAAGGCGGTTATGTGGTTTCTTTTGTAGATATCCCTGAAGCGTTAACGCAGGGAGAAACTGTTGCTGAAGCGATGGAAGCAGCAAAAGATGCCTTACTCACCGCATTTGATTTTTATTTTGAAGATAACGAGCTAATCCCGTTGCCTTCGCCATTAAATAACAACGATCACTTTGTTGAAGTGCCTTTAAGTGTCGCTTCTAAGGTATTGCTGTTAAATGCTTTTTTGCAGTCAGATATCACCCAGCAAGAGCTGGCGAGGCGGATTGGTAAACCCAGGCAGGAGATCACTCGCTTGTTTGATTTGCATCATGCGACAAAAATCGACGCCGTCCAGCTTGCGGCTAAAGCCCTGGGCAAAGAGTTATCGCTGGTAATGGTTTAATTACAGTTAACGTAAAGTTGTCATTTTTAACAACTGATATAGACTGCCGGATCACCTGCACATAATAACGATCCAATTAATGAAAAAATACCAGCAGCTCGCAGAACTATTACGTGAGCAAATTGCGTCAGGCATCTGGCAACCCGGCGATCGCCTGCCTTCTCTACGTGAACAGGTTGCGCTTTCTGGCATGAGCTTTATGACTGTCGGTCATGCTTATCAGTTGCTCGAAAGTCAGGGGTATATTATTGCGCGGCCGCAGTCAGGTTATTACGTTGCGCCGCGCACGGTGAAATCACCGCAGGCACCTGCTATTCCGGTAACGCGTGATGAAACGGTCGATATTAACACCTATATTTTTGATATGTTGCAGGCCAGTCGCGATCCATCGGTAGTACCGTTTGCTTCAGCCTTTCCCGATCCGCACCTGTTTCCGCTACAGCAACTGAACCGCTCGCTGGCGCAGGTGAGTAAAACCGCCACGGCGATGAGCGTGATTGAAAACTTGCCGCCAGGGAATGCAGAACTGCGTCAGGCTATTGCTCGTCGCTATGCCTTACAAGGCATCACTATTTCTCCTGATGAAATTGTCATTACCGCCGGGGCGTTAGAGGCATTAAACCTCAGTTTGCAAGCGGTCACTGAACCGGGCGATTGGGTGATTGTCGAGAATCCTTGTTTCTACGGCGCGTTGCAGGCGCTGGAGCGGCTACGGTTGAAAGCGTTATCGGTGGCGACGGACGTTAAAGACGGGATAGATCTTCAGGCGCTGGAGCTGGCGTTACAGGAGTATCCGGTCAAAGCCTGCTGGCTGATGACTAATAGCCAGAATCCACTCGGATTTACCTTAACGCCACAGAAAAAAGCGCGGCTGGTAGCGTTGCTCAATCAGTACAACGTGATGTTAATTGAAGATGACGTTTACAGTGAGCTTTACTTTGGTCGGGAAAAACCGCTACCCGCGAAAGCGTGGGATCGTCACGATGGTGTACTGCTTTGCTCATCATTTTCTAAATGTCTGGTGCCAGGTTTTCGCATTGGTTGGGTCGCCGCCGGAAAACATGCACGCAAAATCCAGCGATTGCAGTTGATGAGCACGCTTTCCACAAGTTCGCCAATGCAGCTTGCACTGGTGGATTACCTTTCTACTCGCCGTTACGATGCCCATCTTCGTCGTCTACGTCGCCAGCTTGCGGAACGTAAACAACGCGCCTGGCAGGCACTGCTGCGTTATCTGCCTGCGGAAGTCAAAATTCATCATAATGACAGCGGTTATTTTCTCTGGCTGGAGCTTCCCGAACCGTTAGATGCGGGCGAATTAAGTGTTCAGGCATTGGCGAATCACATCAGCATTGCGCCGGGTAAAATGTTTTCTACTGGCGAAAGTTGGTCACGTTTTTTCCGTTTTAATACTGCATGGCAGTGGGGGGAGCGCGAAGAACGGGCGGTTAAACAATTAGGTCACCTTATTAAAGAATACCTGAAATAGATCCCCATTTAATTTCTCTCAGGTTGGGTAATATGAATTTCTAATACAAGCTATATTTCCTAACCCCTTGTCTATACTCCAGAAGATAGCTTCTCAAACGGCATAATGCGCGTTAGCTCACATCCTGATTAAATTTTCTCGGGGGCGAGGGTGCGCCTGCAAGCCGCCGTCTATGGTTAAACAAGGAGATATTTTTACGGCACGGCGGCTGAACAATTAATTACGACAGGAGTAAGACTTTATGAGCAAGACATTTGCCCGCAGCAGCCTGTGTGCGCTTACCATGACATTAATGACCGCCCACGCCGCCGAACAGCCTACAAATTTGGATAAACCGGAAGGACGACTGGATATTATCGCCTGGCCGGGATACATCGAACGCGGACAAACCGATAAACAATACGACTGGGTGACGCAATTTGAAAAAGAAACAGGTTGTGCGGTCAATGTGAAAACTGCGGCGACTTCCGATGAAATGGTCAGCCTGATGACCAAAGGAGGTTACGATCTGGTCACGGCGTCCGGCGATGCCTCGCTGCGTTTGATTATGGGTAAACGCGTGCAGCCGATTAATACCGCATTGATTCCCAACTGGAAAACGCTCGATCCGCGCGTGGTTAAAGGCGACTGGTTTAACGTGGGTGGAAAAGTCTATGGCACGCCATATCAATGGGGTCCGAACCTGTTGATGTACAACACCAAAACCTTCCCGACACCACCAGATAGCTGGCAAGTGGTTTTTGTTGAGCAGAATCTACCGGACGGTCAGAGTAATAAAGGCCGCGTACAGGCTTATGACGGCCCTATCTACATTGCAGATGCTGCGCTGTTCGTCAAAGCGACTCAGCCGCAGTTGGGTATCTCCGATCCATACCAACTCACTGAACAACAGTATCAGGCAGTACTGAAAGTGCTGCGCGATCAACATAGTTTGATCCATCGCTACTGGCATGACACTACCGTGCAAATGAGCGATTTCAAAAACGAGGGAGTGGTCGCTTCCAGTGCCTGGCCCTATCAGGCCAACGCCTTGAAAGCCGAAGGCCAGCCTGTCGCTACCGTTTTCCCGAAAGAGGGCGTTACCGGTTGGGCTGACACCACCATGCTACATAGCGAAGCGAAACATCCGGTTTGCGCCTACAAATGGATGAACTGGTCATTAACGCCGAAGGTGCAGGGCGATGTAGCGGCCTGGTTTGGTTCGCTGCCGGTAGTACCGGAAGGCTGCAAAGCCAGTCCGTTGCTGGGCGATAAAGGCTGTGAAACCAACGGCTTTAACTATTTCGATAAAATCGCCTTCTGGAAAACGCCTATAGCCGAAGGGGGCAAGTTTGTTCCCTACAGTCGCTGGACGCAGGATTACATTGCCATTATGGGCGGTCGTTAACTTCGCTGGGGTGTTTTATGACGTACGCAGTGGAGTTTGACAACGTCTCGCGGTTGTACGGCGACGTGCGCGCGGTAGATGGCGTCAGTATTGCGATAAAAGATGGTGAGTTCTTCTCTATGCTGGGACCGTCCGGTTCCGGCAAAACCACCTGCCTGCGCCTGATTGCTGGCTTCGAACAGCTTTCCGGCGGGGCGATTGCTATCTTTGGCAAACCGGCCAGTAATCTACCACCGTGGGAGCGGGACGTGAATACCGTCTTCCAGGACTACGCGCTGTTTCCCCATATGTCGATTCTCGAGAATGTGGCCTACGGGCTGATGGTTAAAGGCGTGGATAAAAAGCAGCGGTACGCAATGGCGCAAGAGGCGCTGGAGAAAGTGGCGTTGGGGTTTGTACAGCAACGTAAACCGTCACAGCTTTCTGGTGGTCAGCGCCAGCGAGTCGCCATCGCCAGAGCGCTGGTGAACGAACCGCGCGTGTTGTTGCTGGATGAACCGCTCGGCGCACTGGATCTCAAATTGCGCGAACAAATGCAGCTTGAGCTGAAAAAGCTGCAACAGTCGCTCGGTATCACTTTTATTTTCGTTACCCACGATCAGGGCGAAGCGTTATCGATGTCCGATCGTGTGGCGGTTTTCAATAATGGACGCATTGAACAGGTCGATTCCCCGCGCGATCTCTATATGCGCCCGCGCACGCCGTTTGTTGCGGGATTCGTCGGGACATCCAACGTTTTTGATCCGCTAATGGCCGAGAATCTTTGCGGCATGGTGGGCAGTTTTGCCCTGCGGCCGGAACATATTCGCCTGAATACACCAGATGAAGTGCAGGCCAATGGCACGATTCAGGCGGTGCAATATCAGGGGGCAGCCACACGTTTTGAACTGAAACTTAACAGCGGTGAAAAACTGCTGGTTAGCCAGGCAAATGTAACGGGCGAAGACTTACCCAACACGCTCACGGCTGGTCAACAGGTGATGGTTTCCTGGGCGCGTGATGTGATGGTGCCACTGGTTGAGGAGAGGTGAATGGCGATGAACGTATTGCAATCACCTTCACGTCCTGGTCTGGGTAAGGTGTCCGGTTTCTTCTGGCGTAATCCGGGGCTGGGGCTGTTTTTGCTGCTGCTTGGCCCTCTAATGTGGTTTGGTATTGTCTATTTCGGCTCGCTGCTGACGTTGTTATGGCAGGGCTTTTATACCTTTGACGATTTCACCATGTCGGTAACGCCGGAACTGACGCTGGCGAATATCCGTGCGCTGTTTAATCCGGCGAATTACGACATCATTCTCCGCACACTGACAATGGCTGTGGCAGTCACTATCGCCAGTGCCATTCTGGCCTTTCCGATGGCGTGGTATATGGCGCGCTATACCAGCGGCAAAATGAAAGCGTTCTTTTACATTGCGGTGATGTTGCCCATGTGGGCAAGCTACATTGTTAAAGCCTATGCCTGGACCTTATTGCTGGCTAAAGACGGTGTGGCGCAGTGGTTTTTACAACATCTGGGGCTGGAACCACTGCTGACAGCGTTCCTTACATTACCAGCGGTGGGCGGTAATACGCTGTCAACTTCTGGGCTAGGGCGCTTTCTGGTGTTTCTCTATATCTGGTTGCCGTTCATGATCCTGCCTGTGCAGGCGGCGCTTGAGCGTTTGCCGCCGTCATTGTTGCAGGCGTCGGCTGATCTTGGCGCGCGTCCACGGCAAACCTTTCGTTATGTGGTGCTGCCGCTGGCGATCCCAGGCATCGCGGCTGGCTCTATCTTTACCTTTTCGCTCACACTGGGTGATTTTATCGTCCCACAGCTGGTTGGCCCGCCAGGGTATTTTATCGGCAATATGGTCTACTCCCAGCAGGGAGCGATTGGCAATATGCCGATGGCTGCGGCTTTTACTCTGGTGCCGATAGTCCTTATCGCACTCTATCTGGCGTTCGTGAAACGTCTGGGAGCGTTCGATGCACTCTGAACGCGCACCGTTTTTCCTCAAACTGGCGGCCTGGGGCGGCGTGGTTTTCCTACATTTTCCCATCCTTATTATTGCTGCCTATGCTTTTAATACTGAAGAAGCCGCATTTAGCTTCCCCCCGCAAGGTCTGACACTGCGCTGGTTTAGCGTGGCAGCACAGCGTAGTGATATTCTTGATGCCGTGACACTGTCACTTAAAGTGGCGGCGCTGGCAACATTAATTGCGCTGGTGTTAGGGACGCTGGCAGCTGCCGCGCTGTGGCGACGAGACTTTTTCGGCAAAAACGCCATTTCTCTGTTACTGCTGCTGCCTATTGCGCTGCCAGGCATTGTTACTGGTCTGGCGTTATTAACCGCGTTTAAAACCATCAATCTGGAGCCGGGATTTTTCACCATCGTGGTCGGTCATGCGACTTTTTGCGTAGTGGTGGTGTTTAACAATGTCATTGCCCGTTTTCGCCGCACCTCGTGGAGTCTGGTTGAGGCGTCAATGGATCTTGGGGCTAATGGCTGGCAAACCTTTCGTTATGTGGTGTTGCCGAATCTCAGTTCGGCGCTACTGGCAGGAGGGATGCTGGCGTTTGCCTTGTCGTTCGATGAAATCATCGTTACGACCTTTACGGCAGGCCATGAACGGACGTTACCGTTGTGGTTGCTCAATCAGCTTGGGCGACCACGTGATGTACCGGTAACCAACGTGGTGGCACTGCTGGTTATGTTGGTAACAACCTTGCCGATCCTGGGGGCCTGGTGGCTAACCCGCGAAGGCGACAATGGTCAATAACCACTGATACAGGAATATGCTATGCAACATAAGTTACTGATTAACGGAGAACTGGTTAGCGGCGAAGGGGAAAAACAGCCTGTCTATAATCCGGCAACGGGGGACGTTGTACTGGAGATTGCCGAGGCATCGGCAGAGCAAGTTGATGCTGCTGTTCGCGCGGCAGATGCGGCATTTGCCGAATGGGGGCAAACCACACCGAAGGTGCGCGCAGAATGCCTGCTGAAACTGGCTGATGTTATTGAAGAAAATGGTCAGGTTTTTGCCGAACTGGAGTCTCGTAACTGTGGCAAGCCTCTGCATAGTGCGTTCAATGATGAAATTCCTGCGATTGTCGATGTTTTTCGCTTTTTCGCCGGAGCTGCTCGCTGCCTGAATGGTCTGGCGGCAGGAGAATATCTCGAGGGACATACTTCGATGATCCGCCGCGATCCGCTGGGCGTTGTGGCTTCTATTGCCCCCTGGAATTACCCATTGATGATGGCTGCATGGAAACTGGCTCCGGCACTGGCGGCGGGGAACTGCGTGGTACTGAAGCCATCAGAAATCACGCCGCTGACCGCACTAAAACTGGCAGAGCTGGCGAAAGATATCTTCCCGCCGGGCGTGATCAATGTACTGTTTGGCCGGGGCCAGACCGTGGGCGATCCGCTGACCGGGCATCAAAAAGTGCGCATGGTTTCGCTGACGGGGTCTATCGCCACCGGTGAGCACATCATCAGCCATACCGCGCCATCCATTAAGCGCACCCACATGGAGTTAGGCGGCAAAGCGCCGGTCATTGTTTTTGATGATGCTGATATTGAAGCTGTGGTTGAAGGTGTCCGCACGTTTGGTTATTACAACGCTGGTCAGGATTGCACCGCAGCTTGTCGAATCTATGCGCAAAAAGGCATTTACGATGCGCTGGTGGAAAAACTCGGCGCCGCTGTCGCAACCTTGAAATCGGGCGCGCCGGATGACGAATCAACAGAACTGGGGCCGTTGAGTTCCCAGGCTCATCTCGACCGCGTCAGCAAAGCAGTGGAAGAGGCGAAAGCGACGGGACACATTAAAGTGATCACCGGTGGGGAGAAACGAAAAGGTAACGGTTATTACTATACGCCGACGCTGCTGGCAGGCGCGTTGCAAGAAGATGCTATCGTTCAAAGAGAGGTATTTGGTCCAGTGGTGAGCGTGACTGTCTTCGATAATGAAGAACAGGTAGTGAACTGGGCAAATGATAGCCAGTATGGCTTAGCCTCTTCAGTGTGGACGAAAGATGTGGGGCGGGCGCATCGCGTTAGTGCACGTCTGCAATATGGCTGCACATGGGTCAATACCCATTTCATGCTGGTAAGTGAAATGCCGCACGGTGGTCAGAAACTTTCAGGTTATGGCAAGGATATGTCACTTTATGGGCTGGAGGATTACACCGTTGTCCGCCACGTAATGGTTAAACATTAAGGATAATATTGTAGCCAGGGAGAGTGTGAGAAGATCTAACACACTGTCAGAGAGTTGATATCTCTCTGACAGTGTGTACTGCGTGCAATATCGCTACATCAAATAAACCAACCAAATCTCATAGAGATAAGAGCAAACAATCCAACAGCAGCAAAGAGATTTATAAGCACTACAGTTCTACTGGAAACATTCATATTTTGCCACCTTTTGTCATAGCCCCTATGTGTATAGTACGGGTTAAGTAAATCTGCAATAATACTCATTCTGAAGATGGACAAGGGAAGCTCCCGGGTTATGGAAATATCTCAAACGGGTTGAAAAACTTGATGTGCATCAAAAAATAACGCATATTTGCGCGCGTTTTATTCCTCTGGCTGGATGCCCGTACATGTCTCTTTATCAATGCCTGCTTGTTTTTTATGCTGTTATGGCAGCTATCGCGTTTGTTACTACCTGGTTTCTTTCCCACGAGAAGAAGCACATTCGTTTTCTGAGCGCCTTCCTGGTAGCGGTGACCTGGCCGATGAGTTTTCCGGTGGCGCTGCTGTTTTCGCTGTTTTAAATCTTGAGCACTAGCTTGACGGCACAACGCAGACTTATATCATTTGGGAGAATCGATAATTTTCACAAGTGGCTAAGGAGAAAGTATGTCGCATCTGGAAGAGGTCATCGCACGCGTGGATGCAGCGATTGATGAGAGCGTCATTGCCCATATGAACGAATTATTAATCGCCCTGAGCGATGACGCAGAGTTAAGCCGGGAAGAACGTTACACTCAGCAGCAGCGTTTGCGTACAGCAATCGCTCATCACGGGCGTAAGCATAAAGAAGATATGGAAGCTCGCCACGAACAGTTAACCAAAGGCGGCACTATCCTGTGATTAAAACGAGCGTCTGGCCACCAGCCAGGCGCCAACCACAAGTAAAATTGCGCCACAAATTGGGCCGATCAACGCCCGTAATGGCACGCCATGGCTACGCAAAATATCCAGCACCAGCCCTCCAATCAACTGACTGGCGACCAGTACTGCAATGGTCGTAGCTGCCCCCACATTCTGATATCCGCTGATACTGGCAAAGACAAAAAATGATCCCAGCAAGCCAGGAATCAGTGTCCACCAACGCACACTGGAAACCAGTTCGCCAAACCCTGCCATCCCTTGTTTAAACCATAAAATGGAGACGAATAGCACAATCCCCACCAGTGAGTTCAGCAACATGGCGATGAGAATGGTAGAGGAGGTCTGGGTGATGCGCACCATCAGCGTGTTTTGCACCACCAGGCCAATTCCGGCGGCAATCAAAAAGGCAAGGGTGAGCGACTGATTCATCCAATCGCGTCCGGTTCAGTGCGCTCGTCGAGTTGCAACTGCATAAATGTCAGATCCAGCCAACGACCAAATTTAGTGCCTACCTGCGGCATTTGTGCGGTGACGACAAATCCCAGAGACTGGTGGAGATGCAGCGAGGCCAGATTTTGCGATTCGATCCCGGCGACCATGACATGCTTCCCGCAATCCCGCGCTTCATCGATCAATCGGCTTAACAATTTACGCCCAAGACCTTTGCCCTGATGATCGGGATGGACATAAACCGAATGTTCCACGGTATGGCGAAAACCATCGAAACTACGCCAGTCGCCAAACGAGGCATATCCCGTCACTACGCCGTTTTCCTCGCTCACCAGCACTGGATAACCTGCTAAAGTCCGCGCTTCAAACCAGGCAATGCGGTTATCTGCATCCACAGTTTGGTCATTCCAGATAGCCGCCGTATACAACACGGCGTGGTTATAAATTTCCGCAATAGCAGCACAATCGGCTTTGCAGGCAAAACGGATGGACATATCTGGCCTCGATTAAATATTGATGATGATGTTATCAATACTATCGAAAACAGCCGGAAGCAACGCAATCTACAATGAAATTATTGCGTGTTGTGGGAGGAATGTGATGCATACAGACAAATATAACCACGTGTGCCTGCTACCATTGATCGATTCATGCCAAAAGCACAGGAGAGCATTATGGGGCAACAAAAGCAGCGTAACCGCCGTTGGGTTCTGGCCTCGCGTCCGCATGGCGCGCCGGTTCCGGAGAATTTTCGTCTTGAAGAAGATGATGTCGCCACACCGGGTGAAGGACAGGTGTTACTGCGCACAGTTTATTTGTCACTGGACCCGTATATGCGTGGACGAATGAGCGATGAGCCATCTTATTCACCGCCCGTTGATATTGGCGGGGTGATGGTCGGCGGTACGGTGAGCCGTGTCGTGGAGTCGAATCATCCTGATTACCAGCCTGGCGACTGGGTGCTTGGCTACAGTGGATGGCAGGACTATGACATATCCAGTGGCGATGAACTGGTGAAACTTGGCGATCATCCGCAAAATCCTTCGTGGTCACTGGGTGTGCTGGGGATGCCCGGCTTTACCGCTTATATGGGCCTGCTGGATATCGGTCAGCCCAAAGAGGGCGAAACGTTGGTGGTCGCTGCAGCGACAGGACCAGTGGGGGCGACGGTGGGGCAAATCGGAAAACTTAAAGGTTGTAGGGTAGTTGGAGTGGCCGGTGGCGCGGAAAAATGCCGCCATGCTACCGAGGTGCTGGGCTTCGATGTTTGCCTTGACCACCACGCGGATGATTTTGCCGGGCAGCTGGCGAAAGCGTGTCCGAAAGGGATTGATATCTATTATGAAAACGTTGGCGGGAAGGTGTTTGATGCCGTGCTGCCGTTGCTTAATACCTCCGCGCGTATTCCTGTCTGTGGCTTAGTAAGCGGCTATAATGCGACGGAGTTGCCATCGGGGCCAGACCGTTTACCGTTGTTGATGGCCACGGTGCTAAAAAAACGTATTCGCCTGCAAGGCTTTATTATCAGTCAGGATTATGGCCACCGAATCCATGAGTTCCAGCAGGAGATGGGACAATGGGTGAAAGAGGGTAAAATTCACTATCGTGAACAAATTACCAACGGTTTGGAGAACGCACCGCAGACGTTTATCGGCCTGCTGAGCGGCAAAAACTTCGGCAAAGTTGTTATTCGCGTCGCGGATGATGACTAAAGATACGGCGGCGGCGTAAAGCCGCCACAAAAATCCAGGCAAAAATCTTATTTCCAGCTTTAATTAACTAATCACATCACTGTTCTGTAGCTAATAACAATAAAGATGAGTGGATAATGATTATTCAGCTTCATACACCAGGTAAACGACTTCTGCTATACCGGCAGAGTTGGAACGAATACACCTGAAGGAAATAACATGCCTGGAACGGAAAAAATATCGCATATCAGTTTGACTATGCAGGTTGAGAACGACCTGAAACATCAGCTTAGTATTGGCGCACTGAAACCTGGTGCACGCTTGATCACTAAAAATCTGGCGGAGCAATTAGGCATGAGTATTACACCCGTGCGTGAAGCACTATTACGCCTGGTTTCGGTTAATGCGCTCTCTGTCGCACCTGCACAAGCATTTACAGTACCGGAAGTAAGGCAAAGTCAATTAGACGAAATCAATCGGATCCGCTACGAACTGGAATTAATGGCAGTTGCCCTGGCTGTTGAAAACATTTCCTCGCAAGACATAGCGGAACTTCAGGAATTGCTCGAGAAATTACAGCAGGCGCAAGAAAACGGCGATATGGAACAACTCATTAATGCAAACAAACTATTTCGCTTAGCGATTTATCATCGTTCAAAAATGCCCATTCTGTGTGAAATGATTGAGCAATTATGGGTCAGGATGGGACCTGGTTTACATTATCTTTATGAAGCGATTAATCCAGCGGAATTACGTGAGCGTATTGAAAGCTATCATGTACTATTCGCCGCGTTAAAAGCAAAAGACAAAGAGGGATGCAGACATTGTCTTGCTGAAATTATGCAAAAAAACGTTGCTATGTTGTGCCAGCAATACAGTTGTTAAATTAAAACGCCCGGCAAATATCGGGCATCAATGTATACTCGTCATACTTCAAGTTGCATGTGCTACGTCTGCGGGTTATTCGGCCCATCCATGGGCCTCACCCCTTACGGGGCCGCTGCAACTCGAATTATTTAGAGTATAGTTATTCAAATCGCCATGCGATATTCACGCCCACACCATAATTACGCCCGGGAGCTGGTTCGTAATATCGATCATTTGATTCATTAACAATCACCGATCCGACATATTCTTTATCGAATAAATTATCGACACGACCAAATAAATCCATAGTTAGATTGTGGTAATTGTATTTATACCCGGTAAATAAGCCGACGAGAGTATAAGAAGGCGCTTTGGCCGTATTTTCATCATCTGCCATTATATCGCCCATGTAACGCGCTTCCGTGCCTGCATACCAGCCATCTTCCGGTACATAACCTATCGACGCAAAACCCATATTACGGGCGATCCCTGGCATCCGGTTACCGTTACAATCCTGTTCACTGCAAACATTGCTGCGATAGGTGGCATCAAGCCAGGTCCAGGACGCTTTTACGCGAAAATCTCCCGCGAAACGTTGATCCCATGCCAGTTCAGCGCCCTGACGACGCGTTTTACCGGCATTTTTATACGTGGTGCGTCCACCGCTACTGCTATCGACAACAATTTCATCATCGGTGTCGGTCTGGAACAATGCAAGACTAAGCAACCCATCACCAATACGCGTTTTACTGCCGATCTCAATTGTATCGTTGGTGGATGGTTTTAAACCAAAGTTCATACCGCTTTGCCCATCAGCGCGATAAGACAGTTCATTAATCGTCGGCGTTTCAAAACCACGCCCGGCTGCCAGATAGATATTCCAGGCATTGGTCATTGCATATTTTAGCGATCCGGCTGGTAGCCATTTGTGATAACTGGCATCACCGCTATCATCGCCGTTACCCGGAGTAACGTAATGATCGTTGGAATCAAACCATACGGAGCTGTAGCGCACGCCAGCATCCAGCGAAAGTTTTTCGTTCAGCTGCCACTGTGTCTGTAAATAGGGATCGACGTTCCACATCAGATTGCGTTCGTCGCGGCGCAACTCACCTTTTTGCCCGTACTCCGGCACGCCGCTATTCAGGCGAAAATTATTGTAGCCTTTGCGGTTTTCACTCATGTTTTCGTAGTTCAGGCCGGTAGTGAACGTGACCGGAACGCCCAGTTCACCTCGGTGTGTCCAGCGGCTGTCTATCCCCTGGTAATGGCGTTGCAGAGTAATCACGCCGCCCGCATGCGACGGGTTAAGTTGCGGTGTCATTGGGATTGACTGATACTGGGTCGTTTCTCGCTCTCCGGCATACATCATCACACTCATATCATCCCGCGAACTCAGGCTACGCTCATAGCGCAGCCCAGCCTGAGTTTGCTTGATGGTTTTTCGCGTGTCGTACTGTTCAGCGCGTGGCGCTTGTTGCGGATTCGCCTTCCATTCTGCTTCGGTTAATCCACCTGGATCATCTGCTTTGATATCCACGCTGTTGAAAATCAGGCTTAATTTGCTGGCGTCATCAATGCGTACGCCCAGTTTGGCATTGGCTAAATTTTTCTGTGCACCACTATGGTCACGATAGCCGTGGGTCGTAAAGCGTGTGGTTGAGACGGTGTAATCGACATCGCCAGGCTGTGTGCCGTCGCCCGTTGCGCCCGTTGCTTTCAGCCCATAGCGCCAGCTGCCAAAACTGCCATAGTAACTACTGGCTTCAATGGTTGGCGGCTGTTGCCCGGTTTGAGTAGTGACATTCATCACCCCGCCAGACGCGTTGCCATACAGGGCAGAGAAGGGGCCACGCAGCACTTCCACATTTTGCACACTGCTTAAATCGATGTTAGATGTTTGCCCTTGTCCGTCGGGCATGGTGGCGGGAATACCGTCCACATACAGGCGAATACCGCGAATTCCGTAAGTGGAGCGGGAACCAAATCCGCGAATCGACAGCTGTAAATCTTGCGCATAGTTCTGCCGGTTTTGTACCTGCAAACCAGGCACGCTGGTCAGTGATTCAGACAAATTGATGCGCGGTGTTGCCAGGCGCATCTCCTCGCCATCCACCGCGCTAACGGCTGCTGGCGTATCCAGCTCGGAAATCACTTGTGGCGCGGCACTGACAATCATGGTTTGTTCATTGGTTGCAAAAGCGGAAGGAGAAAGGGCAATCAGTGCGGGCAAAATGGTCTGTCGGACGGAAAAAATCTTCATGAAAAAGCCAGGTTAAGAATGGGAATACTCCGTCATGGTAATAAAATTGTAAATTTATGGAAAACGAAACGGCACAATACGTTAAGTAATTGAGGAAATTGTAGTCGTAACGACAAGAAATACTCCACATTTGAGAAAATAATGATTACCATTCCCATTTATAACAAGAGTGTAACGATGATTACGCTCAGCGAAGCATTGTGAAGCAGCAAAAATATCGGTTCATCAAAGGGAGTCGTCATGCATTTACGTCATCTGTTTTCATCGCGCCTGCGTGGTTCATTACTGTTAGGTTCATTGCTCGTTGCTTCATCATTCAGTACGCAGGCCGCAGAAGAAATGCTGCGTAAAGCGGTAGGTAAAGGTGCCTACGAAATGGCTTATAGCCAGCAGGAGAACGCGCTGTGGCTTGCTACTTCGCAAAGCCGCAAACTGGATAAAGGCGGCGTGGTTTATCGTCTCGATCCGGTCACTCTGGAAGTGACTCAGGCGATCCATAACGATCTCAAGCCGTTTGGTGCCACCATCAATAACACGACTCAGACGTTGTGGTTTGGTAACACCGTAAACAGCGCGGTCACGGCGATAGATGCCAAAACGGGCGAAGTGAAAGGGCGTCTGGTGCTGGATGATCGTAAGCGCACGGAAGAGGTGCGCCCGTTGCAGCCGCGTGAGCTGGTAGCTGACGATGCCACGAACACGGTTTACATCAGTGGTATTGGCAAAGAGAGCGTGATTTGGGTCGTTGATGGCGAGAATATCAAACTGAAAACCGCCATCCAGAACACCGGTAAAATGAGCACTGGTTTAGCGCTGGATAGTAAAGGCAAACGTCTTTACACCACTAACGCTGACGGCGAATTGATTACCATCGACACCGCCGACAATAAAATCCTCAGCCGTAAAAAGCTGCTGGATGACGGCAAAGAGCACTTCTTTATCAACATCAGCCTTGATACCGCCAATCAGCGTGCATTTATCACCGATTCAAAAGCGGCAGAAGTGTTAGTGGTCGATACCCGTAATGGCAATATTCTGGCGAAGGTTGCGGCACCGGAATCACTGGCTGTGCTGTTTAACCCAGCGCGTAATGAAGCCTACGTGACGCATCGTCAGGCGGGTAAAGTTAGTGTGATTGGTGCGAAAAGCTATAAGGTGGTGAAAACGTTCGATACGCCGACTCATCCGAATAGCCTGGCGCTGTCTGCCGATGGCAAAACGCTGTATGTCAGTGTTAAACAAAAATCCACTAAACAGCAGGAAGCTACCCAGCCGGACGATGTGATTCGTATTGCGCTGTAATCGACACAGGGGAGTTTGTCTTTCGTAGGCCGGATGCGGCGCTAGCGCCGCATCCGGCTTTAAACCGAGCAATTATGCAATTAACTCGTCGTTTCAGGCTTAAACACAATTTCCTGTTTTTCTTCATCTTCCTCGATGACTGGCGCAGTGCTGTGAATTTCAGCAACGCGTTTGCGCACACCAAACCAGCCTATAACCAGCAGAATACCGATAATCGGCAGCGCAGCGATGGTATAAGTCCCGTTCGGGTAATCGAACGCCATCAGCACCAGCACGCACAGCAAAAACAGTAGCGTCAGCCAGGATGTGAAGGGCGCGCCAGGCAGTTTAAAACTGACGTCCGCTGCTTTGCCTTCTTTAATCGCTTTACGTAGGCGCATCTGGCACACGATGATAAACGCCCACGAGGCGATAATTCCCAGCGACGCGAAGTTCAGGACAATCTCAAATACGCGAGACGGCACCAGATAGTTCAGGAATACGCCAACAACATAAACGACCAACGTCGCCAGAATCCCGGCATACGGCACATGCTGACGGCTCATTTTCGCCATAAAACTCGGTGCGGAACCGCCCATCGCCATCGAGCGCAGAATACGTCCGGTGCAGTACAGACCTGAGTTCAGGCTGGAGAGGGCAGCGGTCAGCACTACAATGTTCATAATGCTGCCGATGTACGGCACACCCAGTTTAGAGAAGAATGTCACGAACGGACTTTGCCCCGCCTGATACGCGCTCCACGGCAATAACATAACCAGCAACACCACGGAGCCGACGTAAAACAGACCAATACGCCAAATCACACTGTTAATCGCTTTAGGCACCATGGTCTGCGGATCTTTACATTCTCCGGCAGCTGTACCAACCATTTCAATGGAGGCAAAAGCAAACACTACGCCCTGAATCAACACCAGCGCAGGCAGCAAACCGTGGGGGAAGAAGCCGCCGTTATCGGTAATTAAATGAAAGCCAGTGGTGTTGCCATCCAGCGGCTGACCGCTACCGAGGAACACTGTACCCACGACCAAAAAGGTCACAATGGCGAGCACTTTAATAAGCGCAAACCAGAACTCCATCTCCGCAAACCATTTCACACCGATCATATTCATGGTGCCAACGATGGTCAGCGCAGCGAGCGCAAAGACCCACTGCGGCACGCCGCCAAACGCACCCCAGTAATGCATATACAGAGCGACGGCGGTAATATCGACAATCCCCGTCATCGCCCAGTTGATGAAGTACATCCAGCCAGCAACGTAAGCGGCTTTCTCTCCTAAAAACTCTCGGGCATAAGAGACAAAACTGCCACTGGAAGGGCGATGTAATACTAACTCACCCAATGCACGCAGAATAAAAAACGAAAACAAGCCACATATTAAATAAACCAGTGCCAGCGCAGGACCTGCCATTTGCAGTCGGGCTCCTGCACCTAAAAACAAACCGGTGCCAATCGCGCCGCCGATGGCGATCATCTGCACCTGGCGATTGCCCATCGCTTTGTGATACCCCTCTTCGTGGGCATTAAGCCAGCGGCGTTTCGCGGCGTGTTGATCTGAAGTGTCGGTGTCGTGTTTACTCATTGTTCTCCCTGATTGCTTTAATGAAAAAGTCATATAAGTTGCCATGAACAATGTTTATTCATCCTGGCGATGACAAGATTCACCATTATTCTTTATGGGTATAACTGTCGGCGCAGAATCCTACCCGTTATCGTGTAATGATGCAAAATAATCCCGCTATAAATGTGTGGGGATAATGGCGGCTAGCGACAAAGTCGCAACCTGATGAAATTATGACGGAAAAACCACTTTTGGTTCGATGATACTCGACGGTCGCCGACTTTTTCACCACTCGTTCGTTGCTCTGAACGCCAGTGGTTGCAGTGGACACAGGTGTGGTTGGTCGTCGCTGATTATCATTGAATAGTGAAGGACTAGCGTATGACTGGTTTCAGGGGTAATACGCCAAAGACCAATACAATTGCTGATTAGAAATGCCAGTTACCGACGTTACAGAAAATGCCAAAAAATGTAAGAGGGATATAGGGTGATAAACGCGCTATTGCCCAACAGAAACTTCTTGAATTAGTCCCGTTCCAGGGACATTACAACCCTTAAAACATTACTTCAATATAATCAATGTGTATATCATTCTCGATATTAATTTATGAAGTGAATTTGATATATTCCGAATTCTTAATTTACATTACTAATGTATGGGGCATAACGTTAAGATGGCTATGTGCAGATTAAGATATCAGGGTGGGGCGGTAGCGTTTACAGATATTAATTAATTGATGAAAATTATGTTACCCGTGCAATCATTTACATCAACTATTGATATTGAAGATAGATAAATAAAGATGCTGAGAACCAATGTTAAGGAATCGTAATGGAAATCGTTGAGAACTTGCTTTGATTTCATTGTCTATGAAGATGATGCCATCAATACTGCATAAAGTGGAAATGTTGAACATCAAAGAGAACCCTATTTAATAAATAATAAAAGAGCATTTGTTTTTATCTGAAAAATATTATCTCCAGGAGGAATGATATGTCATTAAGGAGAATGACATCTGGTGAATTAACATTAGCCAGATCGATTTTTGAGAATACACTTGATTATAACAAGGTATGGATCCACAATGAAAAATATTTGCCAGGTCAAGGGGAAAGAACAGCGATGACCCCAAACGGGGAAATGTATTATCCTGATGCTGTTTATAGTTCAGATTTTTCATCGCAAGCAATGCCTGGCGATCGTGAAACAGTAGCAGGTGCTTCTCACTTGTTTATCCATGAAATGATGCATGTTTGGCAATATCAGAAAGGGTATTCAGTTAAGTTACGTGGTTTATTTTCCTGGGCGGCAAATTATCATTACGATCTTAATTTACAGTCAATTTCTTCTTATTCCATGGAACAACAAGCATCTATAGTTTCTGATTATTGGCTATTGATTAACTATGGACTGGTAGCTGATTTGGCAAATGTTAACTATGTAGGTGATACAACTGAATCAGTGGACACTTTATCGAAAAATACAAAAAGGTACTTAATTTATTTCCTGCTGGCGTCATATGAAGAGATTCTTTTTGTTGCTCTTTTTGTCGGGATGCACTGTTGGTGATTATGTTCGCCCATTGTTGCCCGGTAATATATATTTACAAGACGGACGGGTTTGTTCAAAACCAGACGATGGGAATATGATTTCAAATTATATTTTGTATGAAGGTAAATATGGCAATGCAATAAAACTGAAAAGAGTGACTGGTCAGTTCGATCCCGTATGCATTGACATAAATAAGCTATCTCCAGATGTTATTTATATCGGAAAATATATGCTCTCTTCCGGAAGTGATAAAGAATACTATGGTTTTAGCATAATTAGGTCAGGGGAGCGTATTTTAAGACTTGATGATAATCATACTAAATAACAAATTAAATAGTTTCATTGATTTTATTAATGTGCTTTAGGTGAATATTTTCATCAGGTTAACATGACTATGGTATATATAGTTGATAGTATCTTCAGTAGCATTCATAAGTATTGAGATGTTTTATGCCAACTACGAATATATTGCATATTTTACTCTCTGTAAGATTTCTTATTAGCACTTGGCCATTTCTAGTTAAAAGGATTAATTATGAGTTTTACAGCTACAGATTATCCATCCGGTGCACTAATTGGATCGGGTACACATAACGTGACTTTGAGCGGCAGTGCAGTTCCTGATGGAATGTTACTGTTTGCAAGCTTGGGGGGTACAGAAACAGTAGGGGAACTATTTACTTATTCTATTAAATTAAAAACTCCTGACATCCTGAACCTGGGCTATGTTTCCCCCGCAGCCAACCTGCAGCTCAAACCGATGGTGGGCAAAGATCTGTGCGTCCATATCGAATTGGATGACGGCGGAAAACGTTATATCAGCGGGCTGGTGACGGCGGCACGCGTGGCTGGTCATCAAGGACGTTCGGTGGTGTATGAACTGCGGATCGAACCGTGGTTAAAAATACTGACCCACACTAGTGACTACAAAGCGTTTCAGAATAAAAACGTGGTGGACATTCTGGATGAGGTACTGGATGAGTACCCCTGGCCAGTCGAAAAACGACTGGTGGAAAATTATCCGACTCGTGCCTGGCAGGTGCAGTACGGTGAAACAGATTTCGATTTTATTCAGCGCCTGATGCAGGAATGGGGTATCTACTGGTGGTTTGAGCACAGCGAGAACAGTCACACGTTAGTGCTGGCTGATGCCATTAATGTCCACAAGGCATGCGCAGATTCGCCGCTGGTGTGTTATTACCAGAAAGGGCTGAAACTGGACAAGGAGTTTATCCATACCATCACAGCAAATGAAAGCCTGCGCAGCGGACAGTGGGTGCTGAATGATTTCGACTTTATGAAGCCGCGTTCACTGCTGAAGAGCACCGTGGCTAATCCGCGTGAAACCGGCCTTGCTGAATATGAGCACTATGAATGGCCGGGAGACTACTTCACAAAGAGTGAAGGTGAAATGCTGACACGCATCCGCATGGAAGAACAGCGTAGCCCCGGTAGTCGGGTACAGGGCAGCGGCAATATTCGTACCCTGATGACAGGTTTTACCTTCACCCTGGAAAACTATCCGACAGCCGAAGTGAACCGGGAATATCTGCTGGCACAGACCACGCTATTTATACAGGACAATGCGCAACACAGCGGCCAGGAGCAGCACTTTTCTTACTCAACCAGCTTTGAGTTACATCCCACCAATGAAGTTTACCGTCCGCAGCGAACCCTGAGCAAACCCCACACCAAAGGCCCACAGAGCGCCATCGTGACCGGCCCGGCGGGACAGGAAATCTGGACAGATAAATATGGAAGGGTGAAAGTTCAGTTTGGCTGGGATCGTTACGGTAAGAATGATGAAAACAGTTCCTGCTGGGTCCGTGTCAGTTATCCGTGGGCGGGTAAAGGATTCGGTGGCATTCAGATCCCGCGCATTGGTCAGGAAGTTCTGGTGGATTTCAAAAATGGTGATCCGGATTTACCCATTATCGTAGGGCGGACATACAACCAGGACACCATGCCACCGTGGGGACTACCGGGCGCAGCGACGCAAAGCGGGTTTTACAGCCACACCATCGGCGGCGGCCCAACCAATGCTAACGCCCTGCGTTTTGAGGATAAAACTGGCGGAGAAGAAATCTGGTTGCATGCCGAGAAAGATCAACGCATTGAAGTAAATAATAATGAAAGCCATTGGGTGGGCAATAATCGCCTTAAAGTCATTGATAAAACAGAAACTGCGATTATTGGTGAGAAACGTTCTCTAACAGTCCAGACAGATGATATCTCTCTCGCCGGAAGGGATAAAACGATTCAGACAGTGCAGAATTTACGCCTTGCTGCGGGAGATTCCATTATTCTTAGCTGCGGAGAAACTATCCTGCAAATGACCAGTGACGGAATATTTAATATAACCTGTAAGAATTTTAATATTACTGCAACAGAGAATGGAAAAATAAATACACAATCAGGGCAGCTTGATTTAAATATGAATAACAGAGCGGCAGATATACCTCCGCCTGGAACATTAGAGAAAACAGCCCTTCAGTTGGCGATAGACACCACATTCATGACTAAAAAATAAATAAAAACCCATCAATAAATAATTCATTAATTAAAAAGGACTCATACCATTATGACGGAGTACTATCTCAATGAAACTGTTGTAACTTTTCCTGGAAATATTATTCAGGACAGTACGATTAATATGCTGCGCCTCAGCGATCCCGACGCTGCACTAATTATCAGCCGGGGCCAGATGCAGGAAGGAGATGAATTAGCATCTCAGGTTGAACAGCAAATGAAAAAGCTGGAAAAGCAGGTAAAAGAACTGCGCTACACGCCCGTGCAGGTGACCCGCGTGGGGATTAATGACGCAGAGGAAGGGCTGGAAATACAGAGCCAGTTTCTCCGGGGTAACGAGCATGTGTACCAGTGCCAGGTGGCATTTGTATTGCC